>JAKRWE010000001.1 GCA_024712425.1 Chromatiales bacterium | reverse complement strand
CTGGTTGACCACAGGTCGGGCAACACAGCTTTGCACCTGCCTCCCGCTCCACGTGGACGGTGACTTGCCCCTGGGGCATATCCACCTCCACATCGGTGACCTGCCAAGGTGCCTGGATACCCAGTATCTGGGTGTATAGATCAACGTCTCTCATGCTCCCCTGCGCTAAACTACCCACTCGATCAGGGGAAGAGCCGAAAAACATTTGTTAGTCCAAAGCAGTAATGTCCCCTTTGTCCAATTCTAAAATGTCCCCTTTTGATTTCGGGAGGGGTGGTGACAGAGGAGACCATTGCGATGACACAGAAGACGGTGGACCGGCTGGGGGTGGTTCAGCAGGTTGTCGACCGGCAGTTGCGGCAGAAAGAGGCGGCACGGCAGTTGGACTTGAGCGTGCGGCAGATCAAGCGCCTGGTGGTCCGATACCGGGCCGAGGGAGCGGCTGGACTGGTTTCCCGCCACCGGGGCAGGCGCCCCAACAACCAGATCGCCGATGCGCTCCGGCAGGAGATCCTCGAGAAAGCATCCACGCCACCGTCGAGAAGGCCAAGACCATCCAACTCAACCGCAGGACCCACAGGCCTGCACCGGACCATCCCTGGAGATGAGGCGCCCCCTCGTCCCCTCATGACCCCGGACTCACCAAGGGGACATTTCAGCTTGGGAGAAAAGGGGACATTTTAGAATTGGGTTGACACTGCTTATTGGGGTTTATTGGGGCCCCGATGAGATGACACCGATCGGCCAGTATCGGCTATTGTTCCTGGTCTGCAGGAGGCCCGCCCCGGGCAGAAGCTTGACAATTCACGACGGGGACATCGCTGCATTGGTAGCCCGGGTGAAGGCCAAAGGCCGTAACCCGGGGTTGAACGTCTTGTCCCGGGTTTCGCTTTGCTTCACCCGGGCTACGATTTCTGCGCCGGGCCGAGGGACATTCTTTCGCGGCCCGGAGGCAGCGAAACTCATTCATTGCCGCCCCAGCGGTGTCCGATGTCTCCCTGGATCCCGGCGCTGCAGCCGGGAAACGGTCGATATCCGGCCAATATCGGACGGTTGGTAGCGCCGGATCGGTACTCCAAGACCACCTTCGTGGCACAGGCTATACCGTGAATATTGCTCGTTTGGAGGTTCATGCCATGGGCAGCGCAAAAGAGGCCACGCGTCAGACCATAGAACACCTGTCGGAGCAGGCAACCTGGGATGACATCATGTACGAACTGTATGTAAAGCAGAAAATCGAGGAAGGGCTGGCAGATGTCGAGGCCGGCCATCACCCCAAGGGTTCGAACAAGACCTGAAGGTCATCCTGGGTGAGCTGCGACGCCTCGCCCTCCCCGCCTTTGTAGACCGCCTCGGCCAGGGCCTGCTTGCGCTGCTGTAGGGCCAGGATGCGTTCTTCCACAGTACCCTCGGTGAGCAGTTTGTAGACGAATACCGGCTTGTCCTGACCGATGCGGTGGGCGCGGTCCATGGCCTGCGCCTCGGCTGCCGGGTTCCACCAGGGATCGTAGAGGATGACGGTGTCGGCGGCGGTCAGGTTGAGTCCCACCCCGCCGGCCTTGAGGCTGATCAGGAACAGATTCACCTCGCCACTGGTAAAGCGCTCGATGGCCTGCTCACGCTTACGGGTCTGTCCGGTGAGCTTGGTATAGGTGATGCCGGCGGCATCGAGCTCTGAGCCGATCAGGCCGAGCATGCTGGTGAATTGCGAGAACAGCAGCACGCGCCGGCCCTCCTCCAGCATCTCGGGCAGCAGTTCCATGAGCATCTCGAGCTTGGCCGACTGGCGCACTTGTTGCGCCTGCTTCAGTTTGACCAGGCGCGGATCGCAGCAGGTCTGGCGCAGCTTGAGCAGGGCCTCGAGGATGGTGATATGGCTACGCGCCAGGCCCTTGGCGGCAATGGCGTCGCGCACCTTCTTTTCCATGCTCAGACGGATGGACTCGTACAAGCCGGCCTGGGCCTTGCCCAGCGGCACGCTGCGTACGATCTCGGTCTTGGGCGGCAGGTCCTTTTCCACCTCGTCCTTGCGACGCCGCAGCATGAACGGTGCGATGCGCCGCGCCAGGCGCGCCTGGGTGGCGCTGTCACCCCGCTTCTCTATCGGCGTGCGGTAGAGCTGAGCGAAGCGTTTCTGGTCGCCCAGGAAGCCCGACATCAGAAAATCGAACTGGGTCCACAGCTCGCCCAGGTGGTTTTCCATGGGGGTGCCGGTCAGGCACAGCCGCTGCCCGGCCTGCAGGCTGCGCACCACCTGCGCGGCCTGCGACTTGGGGTTCTTGACCACTTGGGCCTCGTCCAGGATCAGCAGAGAATAGCGGTGTTCGGCCAGCACCTCCCGGTCCCTGGGCAGCAGGGGATAGGTGGTGATGACCAGGTCGTATTCCGGGATCTGCTTGAAGCGAGTCGCACGCTGCGGCCCGTGCAGGACCAGCACCCGCAGCCCGGGCGCGAACACCGCCGCCTCGCGCGCCCAGTTGCCCACCAGGCTGGTGGGCGCCACGATGAGCGCGGGGTCTTCGAGATCGCCGCGATCCTTGCATGCGCTGAGAAAGGCCAGGGTCTGGACCGTCTTGCCCAGGCCCATGTCATCGGCGAGGATGCCGCCCAGTCCGTACTGGCGCAGGAAATTGAGCCAGTCGAAGCCGCGTTGCTGATAGTCGCGCAAGGTGCCCTTGAAGGCGGCAGGCGGCGGCGTGGATTCGATGCCTTCGAATTCACGCAGCCTGCGTCCCAGCTCCCGCAGGCGCTCGCCACCCAGCCAGTTCACCTGTTCCGGCAGCCGTGCCGCATCGAAACGCGACAGGCGCAGCGCGGCGCTGCCTTCCGGCTCCCGCCCATAGAGTTCGTACAGTATCTCCAGCCAGGGACGCACCCGCTCCGCGGAGGCCGACAGGTATTGCCCGTCGCCCAGCGGGACATGCACCGTCTCCGGTAGGTCATCGGGGCCGTGTTGCTGTAACAGCGGCCCCAGCAGAGGCAGCAGGGGCAGGCGTTTGCCCTCTATCTCCACGTCCAGGCTCATGGAGAACCAGTCCTCGCCATCCTCCTCTTCCAGCTCGCCCCACCATTGCTCCGCCTCGTGGAAGCCGAGCTGGAAATTCTCCGCATGGCGCACCTGCCAACCCTCGGCCTGGAGTTGCGGGATATCCTGCTCCAGGAACTGATGCCAGCGGGCGATATCGTCCACCTCCCCATCGGCGAGAAACGCATAGGCGACCGCGCCCTCCCGGGGATCGACGAATTCCGCAGCCTCCATCGCCACCATGCGTTCCCGACATGCCTGCTCGAAGCCCGGATCGCGATGCACCCTGACCAGCCCATCCGCCTGTTCCCGGGTCACGCTCGCCAGTTGCGGCAGCGGCTCGACGTCCAGCCCCGCGTAATCGAAAAAGAGGCGCGCCATGTGTATCTCGCCCTGTGGGAAGGGCTCCTGGCGCAACTCCAACACCGGCGCCGGACGCACATCGCCGAGCTCGCGCAAGGGCAGCTCCAGCGGCGGCGGCAGTGACAGATCGGGATAATGGAGCAACAGGACCCGGGTCAGTCGCTCGGCCTCGGATTCAGGCAACCGGGGCGCGGCCAATAGGCTGGCGAGCTGCGCGGCATTGAAGGCGCTGGTATCCAACGGGCCGACACTGCGCGCCTTTGTGTCCAGGTAACAGGGGGGATCGAGCAGCATGGGCGTCCCGCCCCGTTCCGCCTCGACATGCAGCAACAGGCTGGCATCCGCCTGGCGCTCCCAGTCCAGCGACAGGGCGCGCACCTCATCGGACCAGCGCAGCGCCTCGCCCGCCACCGCCTCGCGCCAGCAACATCGGCCGCTGTCGAGCATGCGCCGCAATGCGGTGGCGCCGGCGCTCTCCCGAAGGGCAAAGTGATCCCATACGTTATCGTTGCCGATATTCAACAGCGCCAGGATCTCCGCGTCCCGACGGGAGACATAGGCTGGCGGGTTATAGGTGTTGACCAGGGCATAACGGGCCGGGCGCCGCGGCTTGCCAAACGCACCATTCTTCTTCCGGCGCACCAGCAGGGCCTCGACATTGAAGCGGCCAGCGGCCTGTCCCGGCTGCAACACATAGACCAGTTGATCGGCCTGGCGTCCGGGCTCATCATCCACCGGCGTCTGGGCGGCCTGACGCAACCGCTCCAGCCACTCCAGGGCCGGCGGGGCGGCTGGCTCCGCGACGACGGACTGCCTCGCGATATATTCCAGGCAGGCGGCCGCGACGTGCTTGCAGTTGCAATCCACCGGACAACTGCAGTCTCCACCGATGATCGCGATGTCGTCGTACCAGTCTATCCGCACATCCTGCCGGTACGGACGCCGGCCCGAGCCCTGAACACTCGATTCGAAGTACACACTATCGGCGTGCACCTCCAGCAGATCCAGCCCGAGCACCCGGCCCTGCTGGTGATATTGCCTGCCGCGACTGTAATAGATCGCGCCACAGGCATAACTGATATCGCCCTTCTTCAACTTCAACATGCCGAAACACCGTTATCAACGGCACAAGCGCCTACACGAACTATCCACCCAGCAGGCGCTTGGGCGCCACCTTGCCGTCGTCCTGGATCTGGCCGACGCCGATGAACCGGTCCGCGCCCTCGTACAGACGCACCCAGCCCTCGGTGGGCGCCCTTGGCACCACTACCGCCTGCCCCATCTTGAGGTAGTAGCTGGAATCGGCATCCAGCTGCACCGCCGGCCAGTCCGAGAGTGCCGTATCCACCGGCAACAGCAGGGCATCGAGCGCCTCGTCGCCCTCCAGGGCCGCCTCCTGCACCTGCTCCATGGTCACCATGTCCATGCCGGTGTAGGGGCCGACCCCGGTGCGACGCAGCGCGATCACGTGCGCGCCACAGCCCAGGACCTCACCGATGTCCTCGGCCAGGGTGCGCACATAGGTGCCCTTGGAGCAGTGCACATCCAGCTCGAATTCGTCGCCCTCGACCTCGCCCAGTTCGAGGGCGTGGATGGTGATCTCGCGCGGCTCGCGTTCCACCTCGATGCCCTCGCGCGCCAGCTTGTACAGGCGCTCGCTCTTGTGCTTGAGCGCGGAATACATCGGCGGCAGCTGCGAGATCAGGCCGGTGAACTGCGGCAGCACCGCCTCGATCTGCTCGCGACCGATACCGTCGGTGGGGCGTGTTTCCAGCACCTCGCCCTCGGTATCCGCGGTGGTGGTGGTCTGGCCGAGTTTGACGCGCACATGGTAGTGCTTGTCCGAATCCAGCAGGAACGCGGACAGGCGCGTGGCGATGCCGAAACAGATCGGCAGCATGCCGTCGGCCAGCGGGTCCAGACTGCCGGTATGCCCTGCCTTCTGCGCAAAGAAAAGATGCTTGACCTTCTGCAGGGCGTCGTTGGAGGTGATGCCCAGCGGCTTGTCGAGCAACAGGATGCCGTTGACCACCCGGCCGCGGGGACGTCTGCGTCGACCCATGGGTCAGTCCTCTTCGTTAGTATCGGGGGATGACGACGCGGGCCCGATATCCGCCACCGCCTGGTCGATCAGGGCCGACAGGCGAAGACCATCCTCGAGCGAGTGGTCGTATTCGAAATGCAGTTGCGGCACGGTGCGCATGATGACCCGCTCACCCAGGCGACGGCGCAGAAAACCGGCCGCCTTGTTCAGGACCTGCTCGGTTTTGCGCGCCTGGTCGCGGTCCATCACAGTGAAGAACACGCGCGCATGCGACAGGTCGCGCACCACCCGCACCTCCTGGATGGTGACCTGGTTCAGGCGCGGATCTCTCACCTCGTCACGCAACAGCAGCGCCAGCTCCCGTTGCAGCTCCGAGCCGACCCGCTCCTCGCGACCAAATTCACGCGTTGCCACGACCCTTCCTCAGAGTTCGCGCGCCACTTCGTAGCGCTCGAATACCTCGATCTGGTCGCCGGGCTTGACGTCGTTGTAGTTCTTCACGCCGATGCCGCACTCGGTACCCGCCTTGACCTCCTGCACGTCGTCCTTGAAACGGCGCAGCGATTCCAGCTCGCCTTCGTAGATGACCACGTTGTCGCGCAGCACGCGGATCGGGTTGGAGCGCTTGACCACGCCATCGACCACCATGCAGCCGGCGATCGCACCCAGCTTGGAGGAACGGAACACGTCGCGCACCTCTGCCAGGCCGATGATCTCTTCCTTGACCTCGGGCGTGAGCAGACCGGAAACGGCCTTTTTCACATCGTCGATAACCTCGTAGATGATGCTGTAGTAGCGCAGGTCGATATCGTTTTCCTCGATCACGCGCCGCGCCGCCGCATCGGCCCGTACGTTGAAACCGATAATCGCCGCGCCCGAGGTCATCGCCAGGTTGGCGTCGGACTCGTTGATGCCACCGACACCGGCGGCCACGATCTTCACCTTGGCCTCGTCGGTCTGAATCTTCATCAGCGATTCCTTCAGCGCCTCCACCGAGCCCTGCACGTCCGCCTTGATGATGAGGTTCACGTAGGCGACCTCGCCCTCGGCCATGCGCGAGAACATCTGGTCCAGCTTGGCCGCCTTCTGCTCGGCCAGCTTGCCTTCACGCTGGCGCTCGCGGCGCAGCTCCGCCACCTCGCGCGCCTTCTTCTCGTCACTGACCACCACCAGGTCGTCACCCGCATGCGGCGCGGCGGACAGACCCAGTACCTGCACCGGGATGGAGGGGCCGGCCTGCTTGGTCTGCTTGCCGTTCTCGTCGAACATGGCGCGCACGCGGCCATACTCGGTACCCGAGACGATGGGATCGCCCTGCTTGAGGGTGCCGGACTGCACCAGCACCGTGGCCACCGGGCCACGCCCCTTGTCCAGACTGGATTCGACGATGATGCCCTTGGCCGGACCTTTCTCCACCACCTGAAGCTCCAGCACCTCGGCCTGCAGCAGGACCGCCTCGAGCAGTTCCTCGACGCCCTCGCCGGTGTGCGCGGAAACGCGGATGAACTGGGTGTCGCCACCCCATTCCTCCGGCACCACCTCTTCGGCGACCAGCTCCCGCATCACGCGATCGGGGTTGGCCTCCGGCTTGTCCATCTTGTTGATGGCGATGATCAGCGGCACGCCCGCGGCACGCGCGTGCTGAATCGCCTCCTTGGTCTGCGGCATCACGCCGTCGTCGGCCGCCACCACCAGGATAATGATGTCGGTGGCCTTGGCTCCGCGTGCACGCATCGCCGAGAAGGCGGCGTGTCCCGGGGTATCCAGGAAGGTGATCATCCCGTGATCGGTATTCACATGGTAGGCGCCGATGTGCTGGGTGATGCCACCCGCCTCGCCAGCTGCCACGCGGCTCTTGCGGATGTAGTCGAGCAGCGAGGTCTTGCCGTGGTCGACGTGACCCATGATGGTTACCACCGGGGCACGCGGCACGCGCTCGCCCTGCTCCAATTCCTCATCGACCGCCGCCAGCACCTCCTCTTCGGCGTCCTTGACCTTTTCCTCGACTGCCTCGTGGCCCATTTCCTCGACCACCAGGATGGCCGTCTCCTGGTCCAGCGGCTGGTTGATGGTGACCATCATGCCCATGCCCATCAGGGTCTTGATCACCTCGGACGACTTGATGGCCATGCGCTGGGCAAGATCACCCACGGTGATGGTCTCGGGGATCTCCACCGTAAGCTTCTTCGGCTCGACCGGCTTCTGAAAACCATGCTGCTGATCTTCCGCTGCCGCACCCCGACGGGCCGCGCGCTTGCCACCCTTGCCGCGCTTACCGCGCTTGTCGTCGGCCACATGCAGCTCACGCCGACGTCCCCTGGCCGGCCGCTCCTGGCGGGTCTCGGTCGGGGCCGCGCGCATGCGCTTGGGACGCTTGGGCTCCTCCTGCTTGGCCTTCTGCTCGGCCTCGCGACGCGCACGTTCCTGTTCTTCCTGCTGGCGCTTGGCCTCCTCGGCAGCGGCCCGCTCGGCCTCCGCACGCGCCTCGTCGGCACGCTCGCGCTCGGCTTCCTCCTCGCGACGACGCGCCTCGAGCGCCTTGCGACGGGCCTCCTCCTGCGCGGCCATCTGCTCACGCTGCGCCTTCTGTTCCTCCAGCGCGCGCTGCGCCTCCTCCATCTCACGCAGGGCCCGCTCCTTCTCGCTCTCGGCCTGCGCGGCGTCCTTTTTCACCACCGCCCGCTTGCGCCGCACCTCGACCGCGACGGTCTTGGGGGCCGCCCGGGCGCCGGCGCGCGCGGCACGGCCACCGGCGCCAAGCACCTTCAGCTCGGTGGTGGTGCGACGCTTGAGGGTGACCTTCTTGCCTTCACCGGCTGCTGCCTTCTTGTCGGCCTTGCCGTGACTGCGGCGCAGATGGTTGAGCAGCGCGACCTTCTCGCTCTCGGCGATCACGTCGTCCGCGGACTGCTTGGAAATCCCGGCATTGTTCAGTTGCTTGAGCAGACGATCAACCGGGATGCCCACATCGGACGCCAGTTGGCTGACTGTTACTTCACTCATGTCTACTCCTCATCACTTCTCTTCTTCCGCAAACCATGGCGCGCGCGCGGTCATGATCAATTCGCCCGCACGCTTCTCGTCCATGCCCTCGATCGCCATCAGCTCGTCCACCGAGCATTCCGCGAGATCCTCCATCGTCGGCACGCCGCGCGCTGCCAGCTGGTGCGCCAGGGTCTCGTCCATGCCCTCCATGGTCAGCAGATCCTCTGCCGGTGGCGTGTCGCTGAGCACCTCTTCACTGGCGATGGCGCGGGTCAGCAGCGCATCGTTGGCGCGGTTGCGCAACTCCTCGACGATATCCTCGTCGAATTCCTCGATCGCCAGCATCTCCGCCTCGTCCACGTAGGCGATCTCCTCGACCGAGGTGAAGCCTTCCTGCACCAGGATCGCCGCAACCTCCTCGTCGACATCGAGATCCTCCATGAAGCGCTGGATGAACTCCTGGGCCTCGGCCTCGCGCTTCTCCTGGGCCTGCTCCTCGCTCATCACGTTGAGTTCCCAGCCCGTGAGCTGGCTGGCCAGGCGCACGTTCTGCCCGCCGCGGCCGATGGCCTGTGAGAGATTGTCCTCGCTGACCGCGATATCCATGCTGTGCTTGTCCTCGTCCACGACGATGGACACGACATCGGCCGGCGACATGGCGTTGATCACGAACTGTGCGGGGTTCTCGTCCCACACGATGATGTCCACGCGCTCGCCGCCCAGCTCGTTCGACACCGCCTGCACGCGCGAACCGCGCATACCCACGCAGGCACCGACCGGGTCGACCCGCTGATCCAGCGCCCGTACCGCGATCTTGGCCCGCAGTCCCGGATCACGGGCCGCACCCATGATCTCGATGGAGCCTTCGTTCACCTCCGGCACCTCGAGCTTGAACAACTCGATCAGCAGTTCCGGCATGGTGCGCGAGACCAGCAGCTGCGGCCCCCGCATCTCGGTGCGCACGTCGTACAGGTAACCGCGCAGGCGATCGCCGACACGCACCATCTCCTTGGGAATGACCTCGCTGCGCGGCACCAACGCCTCGGCATTTTCGCCCAGGTCCAGCACGATGGTTCCCTTGTCGGCACGCTTGACCGTGCCGCTGATCAGGGTACCCACCTTGTCCTCGAACGCCTCGATCACCTTGGCCCGCTCGGCCTCGCGCACCTTCTGCACGATGACCTGCTTGGCGGTCTGGGCTGCGATGCGTCCAAATTCGATCGACTCGATCTGCTCCTCGACATAATCGCCCGGCTGGATATCCGGGTCGCTCTCGCGCGCGGCCGACAGCGTGATCTCCGCCATCGGATTCTCCAGTACCGGGGTCTCCGCATCATCGACCACCAGCCAGCGGCGGAAGGTCTCGTAGTCGCCGGTCTCGCGATCGATCTTCACCCTCACCTCGATATCACCACCGTGCTTCTTGCGGGTGGCCGAGGCCAGCGCCGCCTCGATCGCCTCGAAGATGATCTCCTTGTCCACACCTTTTTCGTTGGACACCACGTCCACCACGAGCAGGATCTCTTTGTTCATCGCTCTACCTTCGCCTAAAACTGCGGCACCACGCGTGCCGTATCGATATCGTCCATCGCCAGCGTGACCTCTTCGCCATCGACCAGCATCTTTATCTGTTGTTCATCCGCCGCGAGCAACTGCCCGCGGAAATTCTTGCGTCCGGTCACGGTGGGCCTGAGCTTCACCCGCACCACCGAATCGACATACGCCTCAAACTGCTGCGCGTTGTACAGCGGCCGGTCCATCCCCGGAGAGGAGATCTCCAGCGTGTACTCGCCGGCGATGGGATCCTCCACATCCATCACGGCGCTGAGCTGCCTGCTGACCTTTTCGCAATCGGCCACACCAACGGCCGCCGATGCCGGCGTGTCGATATAGACACGCAGCAACTGCCCGGACTTCGGTTGCGGCAGCAGTTCGACTCCCCAGAGCGCGTAGCCCAGGGAAGTAACCACGCCTTCCACCAGCGTATGCAATCCTTTCGGAACCTTGTTCATCACGTCCAAAACAAAAAAATGGGCCCAAGGCCCATTTCCTGAACACGCACCCGGCAGAAACCGCACTGCCCGACACCCGGAATACAAAAAACCCCGCTACCGGGGCCTGAGCATCATTCCCGCCCCCTGCCGGGTGCCGGAATCCCTACCGTCAACCATAACCAGTTGAAAGCAGATCCAATTCTAGTGCCTGCCAGGCAGCGGGTCAATTACCAACGCATATTTGTTAGTCCAAAGCAGTAATGTCCCCTTTGTCCAATTCTAAAATGTCCCCTTTTGATTTCGGGAGGGGTGGTGACAGAGGAGACCATTGCGATGACACAGAAGACGGTGGACCGGCTGGGGGTGGTTCAGCGGGTTGTCGACCGGCAGTTGCGGCAGAAAGAGGCGGCACGGCAGTTGGACTTGAGCGTGCGGCAGATCAAGCGCCTGGTGGTCCGATACCGGGCCGAGGGAGCGGCTGGACTGGTTTCCCGCCACCGGGGCAGGCGCCCCAACAACCAGATCGCCGATGCGCTCCGGCAGGAGATCCTCGACCAAGCATCCACGCCACCGTCGAGAAGGCCAAGACCATCCAACTCAACCGCAGGACCCACAGGCCTGCACCGGACCATCCCTGGAGATGAGGCGCCCCCTCGTCCCCTCATGACCCCGGACTCACCAAGGGGACATTTCAGCTTGGGAGAAAAGGGGACATTTTAGAATTGGGTTGACAGGGCGCCGTTTCAATAACGGCGGCAAACTTGGCCTCGGCTGACCAATCATCCGTCTGTTTGCCACTTCCCGGTACCGGCATGCCCTTCTCCTTCGCCTGCTTGCGCCAGTTGTATAGCGTCGGTTCCGAGATGCCTTCCTCTCTTGCCACATCCGCTACGGACCGGTTGTTTGGCGGTAGCAGTTTCTTCAGCACGGATGCCTTACGTTCTTCTGAATAACGGGCCATTGGTTCCTCTTTTCCGCCCCCCTGTTTGCTCTCTAATTTACCCCAACTCGGGGAGGCGACATGTATCCTGACACAGGGGGATTGTCTTGTACTGACACGTATCCAGATGGCGCCAGCGGCGACGTCGCGAGTCGTAGCCCGGCGCTGGTTGACCACAGGTCGGGCAACACAGCTTTGCACCTGCCTCCCGCTCCACGTGGACGGTGACTTGCCCCTGGGGCATATCCACCTCCACATCGGTGACCTGCCAAGGTGCCTGGATACCCAGTATCTGGGTGTATAGATCAACGTCTCTCATGCTCCCCTACGCTAAACTACCCACTCGATCAGGGGAAGAGCCGAAAAACATTTGTTAGTCCAAAGCAGTAATGTCCCCTTTGTCCAATTCTAAAATGTCCCCTTTTGATTTCGGGAGGGGTGGTGACAGAGGAGACCATTGCGATGACACAGAAGACGGTGGACCGGCTGGGGGTGGTTCAGCAGGTTGTCGACCGGCAGTTGCGGCAGAAAGAGGCGGCACGGCAGTTGGACTTGAGCGTGCGGCAGATCAAGCGCCTGGTGGTCCGATACCGGGCCGAGGGAGCGGCTGGACTGGTTTCCCGCCACCGGGGCAGGCGCCCCAACAACCAGATCGCCGATGCGCTCCGGCAGGAGATCCTCGAGAAAGCATCCACGCCACCGTCGAGAAGGCCAAGACCATCCAACTCAACCGCAGGACCCACAGGCCTGCACCGGACCATCCCTGGAGATGAGGCGCCCCCTCGTCCCCTCATGACCCCGGACTCACCAAGGGGACATTTCAGCTTGGGAGAAAAGGGGACATTTTAGAATTGGGTTGACATTACCAACGCATATTTTCTAGAGCCAGGAACGAAACAGCTCAATGCAGGGTTCTGGTCTCCGGCGTGACGCTTTCCTGCAGGGCCCTGGCATGCTGCGCCGCCTCCACCAGATACACCGCGCGATCGTACTCCTCGTCACTCATCTCCGCCCCCACCAGCAGGCGCAGATTCCCGGCCTCCTCGTCGCCCTGCTCGATGGCCTGGGTCAACCAGTAGAATGCCTGCACGAGATCGACCTCCACACCCCGTCCCTGTGCATAGATCAGGCCCGCGGCAAACTGGGCGTCCACATCGCCGGACAGCGCGTGCTCGAGCACATCGGCAGCCGCTTCAGGATTGTCGGATACCAGCGCCAGGCGCTCCAGATTCATGACGAACCTCCCCTTTTTTCGTAACGAATCAGAATAACTTTTTGCAAATTATACCTGGATTTAGGCGCGATAACCGGCCACTTCAACACTTGCATTCCTGAATTTGTTCTTGCTTTGTTCTCCCATGCTGCTAAACTGAAAGAGAACAAACAAAGAACGACTTATCGTCCAAACAGGAGAGCCCGAACATGAACACAGGCAGCCACTACATCATGCGCGACCAGGCCAGGGGCATCGTCCCCGAACTTACCCGTTTCGACGCCTCTGGCAGGCGTCGGGACAAGGGCTCGTTCAGGGAATTGCTGCTATTCACCGGTGCTGTCGTTCTCTACCTGGCGGCCCTGGGCATCAGCAACTGACGGTTCAAGGAACTCCCCCCGGGCAGGGACGCCCACCTCCTCCGGATTTCAGCCAGGCAAAAAAACCGCGGACAATGCCGCGGTTCTTCAGTCGTTGAGCCTCGAACCTTACTTGGTACGGATCTCCACACGACGGTTCATAGCACGTCCCTCGCGGGTGCTGTTGTCAGCGACCGGCTGGCTCTCACCCATGCCCTTGATCGACATGTTGGAGACGCCTTTCCCGGCCAGGTAGTCGGCAACGGATTGGGCGCGACGCTCGGACAGGCGCTGGTTGTAGGCCTCCGGACCGGTCGAGTCGGTATGGCCGATGATTTCCAGCTGCTCTTCACCCGGGGTGGGGTTCAGCATATTGACCACGGCATCCAGCGCACTCTTCATTGCCGCCTTCAGGTCAGCACTGTCGAAGTCGAAATGGTCGGTGGTGGTGTTGATGGTGATGTCCTGCGCGATCTCACAGCCAACTGCGTTGACCTTCACGCCCTTGGCGGTACCTGGACAATTGTCCTTGTAATCCGGCACGCCGTCGCCGTCGCTGTCCTTCGCACAACCGGCCGCATTGACCGGCACACCGGCCGGGGTCCCCGGACATTCGTCACGACCGTCGACCACACCATCGCCGTCGGAGTCCATCGGGCCCGCCTTCTTGGCGGCATCGCCACACAGCGGGACGGCCTTGTTGACACCACCCACGGTCTTCCAGCATTCGGCTGCGCCGTTTACGACCATCTTGCCGCTGCTGTCGTTCAGATACGGGCCATGCATGGCGCCAGCCGCATTGGCTGCGTTCATTCCCGCAAGCGCCAGCCCAACGGCGAGGCCGATCGGTGCCACGACGGTACTGAGTTTTTTGTCTGCTTTTTCGAACATTCTTTTCTCCCCAACTGGGTTCAATGTAATCCCTGATTCCAGGTGTCAAAAGGCCCGCCATATAACGATAAAACGGTCCGTTCTGGCCGCATTAGACCGAGACATCCCTCGAAGTTCAACCCCTGTCACACTATTTGCCCAAAATCGTCATAATCGTTTCTGTTATCGCACATCCGGAATTCCCGCACATCATGACCGATCCCTCGTTCCATTTCGCCGACAAGCTGTCACCTGGCGACTTCCTCGATCATTACTGGCAACAGCGCCCGGTGCTGCTGCGCGGCGCCATCGACCCCGCCGCCTGCCGGCTGAGCCCGGATGAACTGGCTGGGCTCGCCTGCGAGGAGACCGTCGAGTCCCGACTCATCCAGCAGCGCGCCGACAGCGACTGGCAACTGCGGCACGGCCCGCTGGACGAAACGGATTTTGCCGGGCTTCCCGGCTCCCACTGGACCCTTCTGGTACAGGACGTAGACAAGTACGTACCGGAGGTGGCCGCGATGCTGGACGCCTTCGATTTCCTGCCGGACTGGCGCCTGGACGACATCATGGTCAGCTACGCCGTCGACCAGGGCGGAGTCGGCCCGCATACCGACAACTATGACGTTTTCCTGATCCAGGCCCACGGCAAACGGCGCTGGCGCCTGAGCTTCCGGGACTACACGGAGAGCGACCTGTTGCCGGATTGCCCGTTGCGGGTTCTGCAACACTTCGATACCGACGAGGACTGGCTGCTGGAACCGGGAGACGTGCTGTACCTGCCGCCGGGTCTCGCGCACTGGGGAACGGCCGTCGGCGAATGCATGACCTGGTCGGTTGGCATGCGCGGCGCCTCCGACACGGAACTGGCGAGCGCCTGGCTGGAACAACTCCCACTCCACGAAGGGCGGCATCACCTGACGGATCACGTGGATTCCAGCACACACAACCCCTCCCGTCTCGGTGAGCGTGACTTTGCCCAGGCCTGCGACACCATCCGCAGGACGGCGCCACAGGATTCCCCCGCATTCCGGCTCTGGCTCGGCCGTCACCTGACGGAGCCCAAGCCCGGTTTCGAGATAGCGGAAGAAGGCCCGCCCCATCCCCGGCTACTGGCGCAGTGGTTTGCCGATGAACTGGCCTTCCAGCACCACCCCTGGGCACGTTTCGCGAACGCCCGGATCGATCCGCAACGCATCGCATTGTTCGCCCAGGGCGCGGCAATGGAGCTGGCTATGCAGGCAGAAGCAATCGTCGAGGCCATCTGCCGGCACCGCCACCTCCGGCCCGGGCAATTCCCGGACTGCGACACCCGCCTGCTCGCGGACATCCTGGGCGAACTGCTGCAGCGCGGCTGGATAGTCCCTGATGAAACGTAACGCCCTCATCCGAATCGCCGACTGGCAGCAGGAGCGGGAGACACTGCTGGCCATCCGCGTGGCCGTCTTCGTGGAGGAGCAGGGCGTACCATTGGAACTCGAGGAGGACGAACACGACGCCAGGGCATCACATCTACTCGCGACCCTCCCCGAGGCAGGAGCGGTTGGCACCGCCCGCCTCCTGGACAACGGGCATATCGGACGCATGGCGGTAAGGGCACCCTGGCGAAGCCGGGGCATCGGATCCGCACTGTTGCAGGCACTCATCGAACATGCGCATGACAGGGGGACAGACGAACTCTTCCTGAACGCCCAATGCAGCGCCGAGTCCTTTTACCAGCGCTTTGGATTTCTGGCGGAAGGCGACGTTTTTGATGACGCCGGCATACCGCACCGACGCATGCGCCTCATAACACCATGAAGGAACGCAAGCTGTGGTTGCTGTCGGCCTATCACGCAGACAGTCACGCCTGGTGGGCCGACTGGCTGCACGACACCTTGCCTGGCCAATGGCAGCTCTTCACCCTGCCGGGACGTCATTTCCGCTGACGCATCCGGGGCAACCCGCTGTCGTGGATGGACGTACTCCCCAAACAGGCGCCGGACCTGATCGTCGCCACATCGATGGTCGACCTGGCCACCCTGCGCGGCCTGCGCCCCGAACTGGCCCGCACCCCCGTCCTGCTGTACTTCCATGAAAACCAGTTCGGCTACCCGGTGTCGCGGCAGCAGCACGCCTCCATCGACCCCCAGATGGTCCAGCTCTATGCCGCCCTGTCCGCCACGCAAATGGCGTTCAACTCGGCGTGGAACCGTGACAGCTTCCTGCACGGCATACGCGAACTCACTCGTCGCCTGCCGGACCACTGCCCTTCCGATCTGGCGGAGCGACTGGCCGCATACAGCCAGGTACTCCCGGTACCGGTGCGTCCAATCGAGGCCGGCGAAAAACAGGGTGACCTGATCCTCTGGAACCACCGCTGGGAATACGACAAGGCACCGGAGACCTTTGCCGGAGCCATCGAACAGCTGGCCGACTCGGGCGCCGCCTTCCGCCTGGCGCTGCTGGGCGCTCGCCCCGGCACACAGGCTCCCGCACTGGAGCGGATACGCCGGATCGCCGCCGATCGCATCGTCATCGACGAACAGGTGCAGCGAAACGAATACCGGCACTGGCTGGGTCGGGCCAATATCGTGGTGAGTACCGCAATCCATGAATTCCAGGGCATCGCGATACTCGAAGCGGTCTCCGCCGGCGCGTCCCCGCTGGTGCCGGACGGCCTGTGCTATTCCGCGCAATACCCGGATGAATACCGCTACCCGGCCGGTGACAGCAACGCCCTGGCCCAACGACTGGCGAACTGGCTCGAACAGCGACCCGCCCCACCCGACGTCACCCCCTATCTCGAGCACCACCTGCGACAGGCGTGGCTTGCCCTGCTCCAACAACTGCTAGACTGACCGTTATGAGAAACAGAAATCACTCGATCCTACTGTGCGTCCTGCTACTGGGCTGGCGACTGGCATTCGCCGCGCCCGAAACCGGCCTGTTCGACATCCGTCACCGTCCGGCCCGTGATCTTTTGCCACAGGTGCAGATGCTGCTTGGCAAGGAAGGCAGCGCCTCGGTATTCGGCAACCGCCTGGTGGTCAGGGCCCCGGCCAAACGCCTGGAGGAGGTACGCTGGCTGATCTCCGAACTCGACCGCGCACCGCGCAACCTGCTGGTGGAGGTCAGGGTGGACCGCGACAAAGGTGGATTGGCGGACGACGCCGGCATACGCCTGCGCAACGCGCAGGCCGACATCCGCTTTCACCAGTACAGTACCCGCGGCAGCGGCGACATCCTGCAGTCCGTGCGCACCATAGACGGACGGCCGGTGCGCATCCGGATCGGCCAGTCGATCCCCGTCTACAACGTCGAGCGCTCCCAGCAGGGCAACGTCATCAGCGAGCGCCTGGACGTGAAGTACAAGAATATTCATACCGGGATCTACGTGGTACCGCGCACCCATGGGGAACAGGTCACCGTGGAGGTGTACCAGCAGGCCGAAGCACCCGCCTTCCAGCCGGGCCATTTCGACACCCAGCAGGCCGAGACCATCATCGATGGAAGACTGGGCGAGTGGATCCCCATCGGCAGTATCGAGACCACCACGACGAACCGTGGCAGCGGCCTCGGCTACCGGGCCGGCACACACATGGCCCGCCAGCGCTATCTCTCGGTGCGCGTCACCCCGCTGACACCCTGACCCGCCCACCGCGCCAGCAGCTGCTGACGATTGGCCTCCAGCCACTGCACCGCAATCAGCACACTGGTCGAACACAGACAGCCAAACAGTTCGCCCACCGCCTCTGCTCGCGGCATGACGCACACCCGGATCTCCTCGCCTTCATGCGCGAGACCATGTACGCCCATGGCTCTGCTGCTGTCGACGGCGGCGCAATAGAGGTGTATCTGCTCAACCGAGATACCCGGACTGACGAAAAAGGAGCCGATCGGGGTCAGGTTACGCGCCTCGCACCCGGTCTCCTCCTGCACCTCGCGCAATGCCACCTGCCCCGGCCGTTCATGCGCACGGTCACAGAAACCCGACACCGTCTCCAGCGACCAGGGCGGATCGGCCTGCTCCATCATACCCACACGAAACTGCTCCACCAGCACCAGCGCATCCCGCTCCGGATCATAGAGCAGCACCGACACGGCACTCAGGTTCTCAAGGCGCTCACGCACGATGGGCTCACACCAGCCACCATTGAAACTGCTATGACGGACACGGTGCGAATCCAGACGCAGAAAGCCCTCATAGACCGATTCACGCTCCAGTTCTTCGACTTCGTAATCCATTGCCGCACCATCGCGTAGAAACAAAAAACCCGCCTCGAACGAAGCGGGTTTTAGATACTACCAATCCGTTCGGATTACTTGTTGATGCTCTGGTAGTAATCGATCAGGATCTGGGCCACCTCGGGGCGGGAGAATTCCTTGGGCGGGGCAATGCCCTGGCCCAGCATCTCGCGCACCTTGGTGCCGGACAGGAGGATGAAGTCATCCTTGGTGTGATCGGGCGCCTCGCGCATCATCACCACCTTGTTGAGCTTCTTGGACCAGGCGGTATGGTCGGCCTTGAAGATCTCGATCTCCATGGCGCCTTCCGGCACCTCGTCGTCGAAGATGGTCTGGGCGTCGAAGGCGCCATAGTAGTCGCCAACACCGGCGTGGTCGCGGCCGACGATGAAGTGGGTGGCGCCCATGTTCTGACGGAAGTAGGCGTGCAGTACGGCCTCGCGCGGACCGGCGTACAGCATGTCGAAACCATAACCGGTGACCATGGCGCTGTTCGGCGGGAAGTACAGCTCGACCATCTTGCGAATGGCGGCATCACGCACCGGGGCGGGGATGTCACCCGGCTTGAGCTTGCCCAGCAGCATATGGATCACCAGGCCATCACAGCCCAGGCGGTCCATGGCCATGTGGCACAGCTCTTCGTGGGCCAGGTGCATGGGGTTGCGGGTCTGGAAGGCAACAACCTTTTTCCAGCCACGCTCGGCGATCTCGTTGCGGATCTCGACCGCGGTACGGAAGGTATCCGGGAAATCGGTGATGAAGTAAGAGAAGTTCAGCACCTGGATCGGGCCGGAGATGGCAACACGCCCCTGGCTGTTGAACGCCGCCACGCCGGGATGCTCAGGATCCTGGGTACGGTAGACCTTCTCGGTCATGGTGGCCATCTGCTCATCGCTGACGGTTTCGATATTCTCGATATCCATCACGGCCAGGATCGGGTTGCCTTCCACGTTGGGGTCACGCAGTGCAATGCGCTTGGCATCGCCGATGGCGTCGGCACTCTCGACCAGGCACATGACCGGCACCGGGAAGAAGGAACCGTCGCTCAGGATCATCTTCTCGGCCGCACCCATGGCGTCGGCAACATTCATAAAGCCTTTGAGCGGGCTGAAGTAACCGGCGCCCATCATGACCGCGTTGCCGGCGGCCTGAGAGCTGATGGTTATCGACGGCAGGGATTCCGCCTCGTGGGAAAGCTTCTCGTGCTCATCCACGTCGTACACAAAGCGCGGTTGCAGCTCATCAGAGCCAATGGGTTTGATCATGCCGATCCTCCTCGAGCAATGGGTTCAGACAGTGTGGCGACACCAGCAAATCATCAGGTAAAATCTTGAAATCAGTCGTAACTAGCTGATTTAAAAAGACACCCAATTGAATATCAAAGTATCGCTAGATTATTGGTGGCTAAAACTACCAGACCCATCCTGCAAACGCCCCTAGTTTCTTTTTATATGGGGATATCTGCAATCTCGGCGTTGATCGCCTGCAGCGCGGCCAGCGGATCGGGCGCCGCGGTGATCGGGCGCCCCACCACGAGATAGCTGGAACCGGCCGAGATGGCGTCCGCCGGCGTCATGACCCGGGTCTGGTCGTCCAGCGAGGCACTGGCCGGACGCACGCCGGGCGTCACCAGCAGGAAATCTCCGCCCAGGCGTTGGCGCAGCGGCGCTGCCTCACGTGGCGAGCATACCACCCCATCCAGCCCTGAATCGTGTGCCAGCGCGGCCAGGCGCAGGACATTCTCCTCCGGCGTGCCCGGAAAACCGATCTCAGTCAGCTCCTCCTGGCTCAGACTGGTGAGAATGGTGACCGCGATCAGGCGTGGGTGGCTGGCGTGGCGAGCCAGGCGCTCCATGGCGCTCTCCATCATGCGGCGCCCACCAGAGGCGTGCACGTTCATCATCCACACCCCCAGGTCGGCCGCCGCCTCGCAGGCCGCGGCCACGGTATTGGGGATATCGTGATACTTGAGGTCCAGGAACACGTCGAAACCCCGCCCGATCACGCGCCTGACAAAATCCGGTCCCAGCCGGGTAAACATCTCTTTGCCGATCTTCAAACGGCACATGTCCGCATTCAGCTGCTCGATCAGGCGCCAGGCGGCCTCCTCGCTGGGGTAGTCCAGCGCCACGATGATCCGGGGCTCGGTATCCGACATAATGTATTTACCTTGTTCGATAATGAAGAAAGTTCAGCTCTGCTTCTCGAGCAGTGGACGGCGCTTGATGGTGCCCCAGGCATGACAGCTCGGGCATTGCCAATGCAGCGTCTTGGCCTCGAAACCACACTTGGCACACTGATAGGCGGCCCTTTCCAGAATCAGCTGACGAAGCTGGCTGCGCACCTGTTGCAGCAGACTGTCGTTCTGTCCGCCGGCCCGGTTGCACTGCAATTCCAGCAGCCGCATCAGACCCAGCAAAGAGGGCGTTCGTGCAATATAGGCGCTGAGATAATCGATGGCTTGCGCCTCCCCCTGCTGCTCCCGCATCAGGTCCACCATGTGCAACTCGGCGCCCTGATTGGGGTAGCGGGCCGCCATGTCCTGCAGGAAACCCTTCAGCTGGTCACGCTGCCCCAGCGCCCGATAGGCGCTGACGATCTCGTCCAGCACCTCGGGCAGGTAATCGGGCTTCTGCTCGATGGTCGCGCGCAGCAGAAGCAGGGCCTCGGCTGAATCGCCGCGTGCCGCCGCAATCCCTGCCAGCAGGTGGTTGGCACGGACACACTGCCGGTCCTCCGACAGGGCCTTGCGCAGATAACCCACGGCCTGCTTCTGTTGCCCCTTCTGGTTCGCATGGGTGGCCAGTTCGCAGTAATAATGCGCCTTCTCCACCGAGCGGTCCTCACCGGCATGCCGTTCCAGCTCTTCAGCCATTTGCAGGCACGAGGCCCAGTCCCGCTCCTGCTGGTAGATCAGCAACAGGTTGCGCAAGGCCTGGGGCACGTGCTGTTTGGTCTGGCGCAGCTCGTTGAACAGGTTCTCGGCCCGGTCGTAGAGCCCGGCGCGCAGATAGTCCTGCCCCAGCTCCAACAAGGCCTGACCCCGTTGTTCGCTGGTCAGGGCCGGACGCGCAATCAGGTTCTGGTGGATACGGATCGCGCGCTCGACTTCCCCGCGTCGGCGGAACAGGTTGCCCAGCGCCAGGTGCGTCTCCACCGTGTCGCTGTCGACCTCGAGCATCTCCACGAAGACGTCGATGGCCTTGTCCGGCTCCTCGTTCAGCAGATGATTGAGTCCGCGAAAACAGACCGGGTTGTGCTCGTGCGACGGCGATTTGCCGGCCCGTGCACTGCGCTGCGCCGCCCACCAGCCGGAGGCCGCGGCAACAGGCAACAACAACCAGACCAGATCGCGCAGTTCCAACACGGCCCAGCCCGGCTCAATGACCGTTGATCGGCAGATTGCGGAGGTTTTTCACCTCCTGCTCCACCAGGCGCGACTGGCGTCGCAGGTCTGCGTTCTCCTTGCGGATCCGCATGAAATAGAAGGCACTGACAATCGCGCCGAGAAGAATTCCCACCCCCACGGCCAGCAGCAGTATCAGGGACAGGGGCAGGCTGGTAACGAGGAAATAGAGATCCAGCTCGACCGGCTGGTCATTGATGATCGCAAAGGCGGCGCCAATGACCAGAAAGACGATGGCCAGTATGAATTTGATGAGTTTGAGCACGCACACCTCCCTCCATCGGTAGCGTGCACATCATAGCAATTCAGGCGGCGAGGTTTACACAAACAGATCGAGCAAACCACGCCCGCGCTGCGCGACCGCCACACCGCTGTCGGCAACCGCTGTTACGGGATCGTCCACGCCGTCCCGGTCCCCGGCAAAGCCCGCGGCAATGCCGCTGTCGCCACCACTGGAAAACGCATGCCCCTGTTGCCGACCCTCCCCGACATCCGCCTGCACCAGGTTGAGCGACTGCTCCGCCAGCATCTCACGCAGCCGCGGAATGGCCGCCTCCAGGGCATCCCTTACCAACGCGTGATTGGACACGAAGCTGACACTGGCCTGGTCATGATTGATGGTGAGCTTGGCCTCCATGGGGCCGAGGTTTGGCGGGGTGATCTTGAGCTCTGCCACCTGCTAGTCCCCCTTGACCATCCAGACCAGGCGCTCCCCGTGGCCGATCCCCAGGCCGGATCGCCTACGGGTTGCGGCACCTGCATGGAAAGCAGGTTCTGACTCGGAATGGGCCCGCCCTGTGTCGGACCGCCCAACAGCAATGAGGCGAATCCGCTGGTATCACCCGCAGGAGGTGAGCCCTGCTGCAAAGACGCCAGCCCCGCAAGCCGGTCCAGGGTCGGCTGGACGGAAACCCCGGACGCCTGAAGGAATTCGACCTGGAATGCCGGCCTCCCGTCCAGTTGCGCAAGCGCCCCCTTCCCCACTGTGGCACCAGACGTTTCGGCGGCCCCCTGCAACATCCGGTCGACCATCGCCTGACCGGCGCCATCGAGCGGCGCCTCTGCATCACCCTGAGCCGCCTCGAGGATGGCCTGGGCGAGCGCCGCGAAGGGCGGCAAGGCCTTTCCCCCCCGGGGGTCGCCCGGCAATGCCGTTTCCGGCAAACCACCGCCGCCATTGAGCAGCTGGGCGATAAGCGCCTGCAGCTCCGAGGTCAGCTGATCCGGGTGAGTTTCCAGTTGGTCCGCGAGTCCCTGCAGCTGGTCGGCCAGGGCCTCGGGCGTCAGCGCCTGCCCTTCCGGCAGGCTGTCGGCGCCACTACCAAGCAACCTGCTCAGCAAACCCCTGTCGATACCCGGCAATTGCAACGGTGCAGTCATGCCCTGTCCTGATATTCTCTTGTGCCTGGCTGACATCAAGCACACAACGTGCCAGGAGGAGGAGAAATGGATAACGAATTCAAGGACAAGGTGATCGTCATCACCGGCGCCGCCGGCAATCTGGGGCGTGCCGTGGCCCGGGCCTTTGCCCAACACGGCGCCCGGCTGGCGATGCTGGACCTCAACGAACAGACCATACAGGCGGTCATCGACGACCTGCCCGCGGGGGCAAACGCAAAGGCCTACGCCGTGAACCTGCTGGAGGCGGAATCGGTCAATCAGACCATGCAGTCGGTTGCCCACGACCACGGCCGGATCGACGTCCTGGCCAATATCGCCGGCGGATTCAGCATGGGCCCCTTGACCCAGGACACCCCCGATAGGGACTGGGACCTCATGATGAATCTCGATGCACGCGCCGTCTTCTATACCGCCCGTGCCGCCATCCCCTGCCTGCTGGACAACGGCGGCGGCCGCATCATCAACGTGTCGGCGCGCGCCGCGCTGGAAGGGAAAGGCCGCATGGGACCCTATTGCGCCTCCAAGGCCGCGGTGAAGACCCTGACCGAGTCGCTGGCAGCGGAAAACAAGTTCGACGGCATCAACGTCAACTGCATCCTGCCCGGCACCATCGACACGCCACAGAACCGCGAGGCCATGCCGGACGCCGACTTCAGTCACTGGGTGCCGCCGGAGGCGCTGGCCGACGTGGTGCTGCTCCTGGCATCCGGGGCCGCACGCTGCGTCACCGGCGCGGCGATCCCGGTCTACGGAAAAAGCTGAAGGTGGCGGCTTGATCAAGCCCCAGGGGGCGTTCCTTTTTTAACCATGAAGCGCACGAAGGACACAAAGCGTTCGCCACTCAAACAGGCTCATCCAGGGAAGCTGAATGCTATTTCCTTCGTGCCCTTTGTGCCCTTCGTAGTGAAAACCCCAACCCGGGCAAGGCACCGAACGGTGGATCAGCGCAGGCCCAGCACGTCCTGCATGTCGAAGCGGCCCTTGTCCTGCTCTGCCAGCCAGGACGCGGCGCGCGCCGCGCCGTTGGCGAAGGTCATGCGACTGGAGGCCTTGTGCGCGATCTCGACGCGTTCGCCCTCGGTGGCGAACCACACCGTGTGCTCCCCAACCACGTCACCGGCGCGGATGGTCTCGAAGCCGATGGTCCTGGGGTCCCGCTCGCCGGTCTGCCCCTCACGGCCGTACACCGCCACCTCCTTGAGATCACGCCCCAAGGTATCGGCAACCACCTCACCCATACGCAAGGCTGTGCCCGATGGCGCATCCACCTTGTGCCGGTGATGGGCCTCGATGATCTCGATATCGGAACCCTCCCCCATCACGCGCGCCGCCAATTCCAGCAGCTTGAAGCAGAGGTTCACACCCACGCTCATATTGGGTGCGAAGACGATGGCGATCTCCCCGGCCGCCTGGTCGATGCGCGCCTTTTGCTCATCATCCAGGCCGGTGGTGCCAATGACCATCTTCTTGCCATGCTCACGACAGATATCCAGGTGGATCATGGTCGCTTCCGGTCCGGTGAAGTCGATCACGACGTCGAATTCGTCCACCACCTTGGTCAGGCTGTGGGAGATGGGCACGTTGAGTTTTCCGACCCCCGCCACCTCGCCGGCATCGACACCGACCCAGGTCGAATCCGGCCGCTCAGTTGCCGCGCTCAGTTCCAGCCCCCGGTACTGGTTGACCGCCTGGATGAGATTCCGGCCCATGCGCCCCGCGGCGCCCACGACTGCTACTCGCATTATTGATTTCCCGTTTGCTCGTTTGTTGTTCAGGCCCGTTTACAGGCCGACGTCCTTGAAGAAGCCCTTCACCTTGTCCAGCCAGCCATGCGCATTCGGACTGTGCTTGCTGCCACCGCCGGCCAGTGAACGATCCAGCTCCTCGACCAGGCGTCGCTGCTCGGCGGTGAGCTTGACCGGCGTCTCCAGGATCACCCGGCAGATCAGATCGCCCTGGGGGCCACCGCGCACCGGCTTGACCCCCTTGCCGCGCATGCGGAACATCCGCCCGGTCTGGGTGCCCTCCGGAATCTTCAGACTGACCTTGCCGTCCAGCGTGGGCACCTCGACCTCGCCGCCAAGCGCCGCGGTGGTAAAGGGTATCGGCATCTCGCAGTACAGGTTGGCATCGTCACGGGTGAAGATGGGATGCTCACGCACCGAGACCTGCACGTACAGGTCGCCGGGCGGCCCGCCATTCTCCCCCGCCTCACCTTCACCACCAAGACGGATACGGTCACCGGTATCCACGCCGGGCGGCACCTTGACCGAGAGGGTCTTGACCTCCTGGACACGCCCCTGCCCGTGACATGCGGGACAGGGCGTCTCGATCACGACTCCCTTGCCGTGACAGGTCGGGCAGGTCTGCTGCACCGAGAAGAAGCCTTGCTGCATGCGCACCTGGCCGGCACCGTGACAGGTGCCGCAGGTCTTGGGACTGGCCCCCTTCTTGACACCGGATCCGCCACAGGCATCGCACTGCGTCCAGGTCGGCACCTTGATCTTGACCGAGGTGCCGGCCACCGCGTCCTCGAGGCTGAGTTCGAGATTGTAGCGAAGATCGGCGCCACGGTAGGCCTGTTGGCGCCCGCCACCGCCACGCCCGCCACCGAAGATATCGCCAAAGACATCACCGAAGATGTCACTGAAACTGGCGCCGCCGCCTCCAAAACCACCGGCGCCGGCCGCGCCATCCACCCCGGCATGACCGAACTGGTCGTAGGCGGCGCGTTTCTGCGCGTCCGACAACACCTCGTAGGCCTCCTTGGCCTCCTTGAACTGCTGCTCCGCCTCGGCTGCCTTGTCCCCGGTATTGCGGTCCGGGTGGAACTTCATCGCCAGGCGACGGTAGGCCTTCTTGATCTCGGCCTCGCTGGCGTTGCGCTGGATACCCAGCACTTCGTAATAACATCGTTTCGACATGACTCTCACTCTGGCCGTTCAGCCAACCCTGAAAACGGCAAAACGCGCGGCCCTTGCGGGCCGCACGTCCGGCTCATCTGGCAAGCACGTGGCCCACCGTCTTACTTGTTGTCGTCCTTCACTTCCTCGAACTCGGCATCGACTACGTCGTCGCTGCCTCCGGCCTGGCTCTCGCCTCCGGCCGCACCGGCTCCGGCGCCAGCCGCCCCGGCACCCGCGGCACCGGCTGCCGCGTCCGCGCCGCCCTGCTGGGCGTACAGACGCTCGGCCATCTTGTTCGATGCCTCGCCCAGGGCCTTGGTCTTGGCCTC
The DNA here is from genome assembly GCA_024712425.1 of Chromatiales bacterium. GTDB lineage: Bacteria > Pseudomonadota > Gammaproteobacteria > Chromatiales > Chromatiaceae > MONJU. The sequence continues at coordinate 64,892 of JAKRWE010000001.1, read as the reverse complement.
GATGGCGTCCTTGTCGTCGCCCTTCATGGCCTCTTCGAGATCCTTGATGGCGGACTCGATGGCGTCCTTCTCGCCGGCCTCAAGCTTGTCCTCGCCCAGCTCCTCCATGGACTTGCGGGTCGCATGGATGAGTGCGTCGGCGCTGTTGCGCGCGGTGACCAGCTCGTGGAACTTCTTGTCCTCGGCCGCGTGCGCCTCGGCATCCTGGACCATCTTGTTGATCTCGTCCTCGGACAGGCCGGAGGAGGCGGTGATCTTGATCGACTGCTCCTTGCCGGTCGCCTTGTCCTTGGCCGAGACGTGCAGGATGCCGTTGGCGTCGATGTCGAAGCTGACCTCGATCTGCGGCACCCCGCGCGGCGCCGGCGGGATGTCGGTCAGGTCGAAGCGACCCAGCGACTTGTTGGCCGAGGCCTGCTCGCGCTCACCCTGCAGCACGTGCACGGTGACCGCGGTCTGGTTGTCGTCGGCGGTCGAGAAGATCTGCGATGCCTGGGTTGGGATCGTGGTATTCTTCTCGATCAGCTTGGTCATCACGCCACCCATGGTCTCGATGCCCAGGCTCAGCGGGGTCACGTCGAGCAGCAGCACGTCCTTGACGTCGCCACCGAGCACACCGCCCTGGATGGCCGCACCCATGGCCACGGCCTCGTCCGGGTTGACGTCCTTGCGCGGCGCCTTGCCGAAGAAGCCCTCGACCACTTCCTGCGCCTTGGGCATGCGGGTCTGACCGCCGACCAGGATCACGTCGTCGATCTCGGAGGCGGACATGCCGGCGTCCTTGAGCGCGACCTTGCACGGCTCCAGAGTGCGCTGCACCAGGTCGTCCACCAGCGCCTCGAGCTTGGCCCGGGTGAGCTTGATGTTCATGTGCTTGGGGCCGCTGGCGTCCGCCGTGATGTACGGCAGGTTGATATCGGTCTGCTGGCTGGACGACAGCTCGATCTTGGCCTTTTCCGCGGCCTCCTTGAGGCGCTGCAGTGCCAGCGGATCGTTCTTCAGATCGACGCCCTGGTCCTTCTTGAACTCATCGACCAGGAAATCGATGATGCGCATGTCGAAGTCCTCGCCGCCGAGGAAGGTGTCGCCGTTGGTGGCCAGCACCTCGAACTGGTGTTCGCCGTCGATCTCGGCCACCTCGATGATGGACACGTCGAAGGTGCCGCCACCGAGGTCGTAGACCACCAGCTTGCGGTCACCCTGGGCCTTGTCCAGGCCATAGGCGAGCGCGGCCGCGGTCGGCTCGTTGATGATGCGCTTCACGTCCAGACCGGCGATACGCCCGGCATCCTTGGTCGCCTGGCGCTGGGAATCGTTGAAGTAGGCCGGCACCGTGATGACCGCCTCGGTCACGCTCTCACCCAGGTAGTCCTCGGCGGTCTTCTTCATCTTCTGCAGGATCTTGGCGGAAATCTCCGGCGGAGCCATCTTCTTGCCGTTGACCTCAACCCAGGCATCGCCGTTGTCGGCACCCACGATCTTGTAGGGCACGATGTCCTGGTCACGCTTGACCACCTCGTCGTCGAAGCGGCGGCCGATCAGGCGCTTGATGGCGAACAGGGTGTTCTGCGGGTTGGTCACGGCCTGGCGCTTGGCGCTCTGCCCCACCAGCACCTCGCCGTCCGCGGTGTAGGCGACGATGGAGGGGGTGGTGCGATCGCCTTCGCTGTTCTCGATCACCTTGGGCGCGTCACCTTCCATGACGGCTACGCAGGAGTTGGTGGTTCCGAGGTCGATTCCGATAATCTTGCCCATGAGGGTTCTCCGTTATGAAATTAAACTGCTGATTCGTTGAAACTGTTATCCAAGTGGGGTTGGGCGCCCGCCTTTCAAGGGCAAACCCCTGTTTTTTGTATTCACGCGCCCGACGGGGCCTGGGCAACCGCCACCAGCGCCGGCCGCACCAGACGGCCGTTCAGCAGATAGCCCTTCTGAATGACGTCGACCACGGTATTCGGCGGCACATCCTCGCGCGGCACCGTGGCCATCGCCTGGTGGAACTCCGGATCGAAAGGCTGGTCCAGCGGGTCGATCTGCTCGACGCCGAACTTGCCCATCACATCACCCAGCATCTTCAGGGTCAGCTCCGTGCCCTCGCGCAGCTTGGCGACATCGGCATCATCGGCCTGGGCCGCGACATTGCCCAGCTCCAGGCTGTCGCGCACACCCAGCAGTTCGGACACGAACCGGTCCAGTGCAAACTTGTGCGCCTTCTCGATCTCCTGCGCATGACGCCGCTTGAGATTCTCGATCTCCGCATGCGCCCGCACCAGCTGGTCGTAGTGCTCGTCGGCCTTGCTGCGGGCCGCCTCCAGGAGGGCCGCCAGTTCATCGGCGGAATGCTCGGCCTCGACGTTCTCCTCGACCGCCTCGGCAATCTCTTCGGCGAAGGTATCCACGTCTTTTTCATCCGAAACAGGCGGATCCTGCTCCACCCCGTTATTCACATCATTCATTAATAAACCCTTGTAAGGATTTGTTTTAATATGGTTAATTGGTTGGATTCATGCCTGTATTCCAGGCAATCGAACACGAAGGTGGGGGCAATCAACGGGATTTCAAGGCCGCACCCAGCAATTGGGCGGTCACATCGACGATGGGGATCACCCGGTCGTAATGCATGCGCGTGGGACCGATCACACCCAGCACGCCGACCACCTCCTCGTCCACCTTGTACGGGGAGGTGATCACGCTGCAGTCACGCAGGGTGCTGTAACCCGATTCCTCGCCGATGTAGATCTGCACGCCATCGGCCCCCAGGCAGCGGTCGAGCAGGTGCAGGATCTCCTGCTTCTCGGCAAAGGCCTCGAACAGGCCGCGCAGACGGTCCATCTGCGCCAGTTCGTCGAAGTCCATCAGGTTGGTCTGTCCCGACACCACGACCTCCGGCTCCCCGTCCTCGCCGGCGGAGAAGGCCTCACGCGCCATCTGCAACGCCTCCGCCATCAGGCTGTCCATGTGGGCCCGCGTGGTCTGCATCTCATCGAAGACCTCGCGTCGCACCGTTTCCAGATCGTGCCCCGCATAGTGCCCGGTAATGTAATTGCTGAGCTGCTCCAGTTCACTGCGTTCGAAGGTGCGCGAGGTCTCGATGATGCGGTTGAATATCTCCCCGGCCGAGGTCACGATCACCGCCAGCACGCGCACGCCCGAGAGCGGCACGAACTCGATCTGACGCACCTTCTCCTGGTTGCGCTTGGGCACCATGACCACGCCCGCCAGGCGGGTCATACTGGATAGCAGCTGCGAGGCGGATTCCATGACATGCGCGCCCGGCCGGGCCGCCGGCAACTCTTCGTGCAACTGGTCCAGGACCTGTTCGTTCAGCGGCTGAATCGAGATCAGGGAATCCACGAAGACCCGGTAACCCGCCTCGGTCGGCACCCTCCCCGCCGAGGTGTGCGGCGAGGCCACCAGACCCAGATCCTCCAGGTCGGCCATCACGTTGCGTATGGTCGCCGGACTGAGATCCAGCCCGGAATCCTTTGCCAGGGTGCGCGAGCCGACCGGCTGGCCATCCTGGATATAGCGCTCGATCAGCACCTTCAGAAAGTGCTGGGCGCGTTCACTGATCGCGTCCGGGTTGGGCATGGACAAACTGGAAACTCCTGAAAATGGCCGCCATCGTGATATCGACTGCTTCACAGCGACAGCGGATGTGCCTTTCGATTATGTGGAGCCGGATTTTGCAGTGTCAAGAAGCCAGCCCTTTTATAACCTCAGGGTAAGGTCATCCAGCTTGGGTGGAGCCCTGCTTATTACCTTGCAGGCGCTTTCCTCCCTCCGGCCTACGTGCTAGCTTTCCCAGTCTGAAAACGGACCCTATCGTGAGCAGCCACAGCCCCTTCAAGCACGTCGCACTGATTGCCAAGCCGGACGCCACGCCACGCCTGCGGGAGACGCTGGAGCGCGCGCTCCGCTTCCTCGGCGAGCGCAGGGTGTCCGTCAGTCTCGCGCCCCAGGCGGCACAGCATCTGGGAAAATCCGGCGCACTCGAACTCACCGAACTGGGACAGCGCTGCGACCTGGCCATCGTGGTCGGTGGCGACGGCACACTGCTGCACAGCGCGCGCGAACTGGTCGACACGGAGATCCCCCTGCTGGGGATCAACCTCGGCCGCCTGGGCTTTCTGGTCGACATCACCCCGGAACACATGTGCGACATGCTGGGCGCCATCCTCGATGGCGACTACGAACAGGAGGAGCGCATGCTGCTGCGCTGCCAGGTGGGCGAGCAGGCTGCCCAGCTGGCGCTCAACGACGTGGTCCTGCACAAATGGAACATCGCGCGCATGATCGAGTTCGAGACCTGGGTGAACGACGGTTTCATCGATACCCAGCGTTCCGATGGCCTGATCATCTCGACGCCCACCGGCTCCACGGCCTATGCACTGTCCGGCGGCGGCCCCCTGCTCAGTCCCAGTCTGGAGGCGATGGCCCTGGTGCCGATCTGCCCGCACACCCTGAGTAACCGGCCCATCGTGGTACACAGCCAGAACGAGATTCGCATCCGGGTCTGCGGCCGGACCGATCCCGCGCACGTCCGGGTGACCTGCGACGGCCAGGCCATCCTGACCATCGCCGATGGCGACGACATCCTAATTCGCCGCCATGACAAGCCCCTGCACCTGTTGCACCCGGCCGGTCACGACCATTTCCAACTCCTGCGCACCAAGCTGGGCTGGGGGGAGCCGCCCTCCTGATGCTGACCCATCTGACGATCCGCGATCTCGTCATCGTGCACGAACTGGCGCTCGACTTCCACCGCGGCATGACGGCACTGACCGGCGAAACGGGCGCCGGCAAGTCGATCATGATCGACGGGCTGGGCCTCACCCTGGGCGACAAGGCCTCCACCGGTATGATCCGGCAGGGTCGTGAGCGCGCCGAGGTGATCAGCGAATTCGACCTCGCCGACTGCCCTCGCGCAACCGCCTGGCTGGAAGCGCACGATCTGGACGACGAGGGCCAGTGCCTGCTGCGCCGGGTCCTGGTGCGCGAAGGTCGCTCACGCGCCTACATCAATGGCTCGCCGGTCCCGCAGTCGGCGTTGCGGGAACTGGGCGCCCTGCTGCTGGACATCCACGGCCAGCATGCACACCAGTCACTGCTGAAGCCAATGGCTCAACGCCAGCTGCTGGACGCTTTTGGCGGGCTGGAACGGCTGGCCGCACAGGTCAACGACGACTACCAGGCACTGAAAAACGCACGCCAGGCCCTGTCCGAACTGGAGCAAGCGGCCCGGGACCGCGGCAACCGACTCGATTACCTGGCCTTCCAGATCGCCGAAATCGAACCCCTGCTGGCGTCGGCACAGCAGCTGGACGCCATCGAGGCCGAGCACGCCCGGCTGGCCCACGCCGATCGCCTGCAGAACGAGATCGGCGACATCGTGACCCAGCTGGTGGAAGGGGAAAGCGACCTCGGCAGCCACACGGCCCGTCTGGCACGCCAGCTGGGCGAACTCGCGGGCCTGGACAGCTCGCTGCAGGAGACCGCCGAACTGCTCGATTCCGCTGCCATCCAGCTGGACGAGGCGGGCCAGGCCCTGCGCAGCTACCGCGACGGCCTGGAAATCGACCCCTATCGCCTGCAACAGGTCGACGAGGAACTCGGCCGCCTGCACGACCTGGCTCGCAAGCACCGCATTGAGGTCGATGAACTGCCGGCGCTGTTCGAGCGCTTCCAGGACGAGCTGCAGACACTCAGCGCCGTGGAACAGAATATCGAAAATCTGCAACAGCGGATTGCGGACTGCGAGAAGGCCTACGCCGCATCGGCCGGGCGACTCAGCAGGTCCCGCCGCAAGGCCGCCGGGGCCCTCTCGAAGACCGTCACGGCCAGCATGCAGGAGTTAGGCATGAGCGGCGGCGTCTTCCGGGTCGAATGCAGCTCCGATGCCACACAAACAGCCGCGCATGGCATCGACCGCATCGAGTTCCAGGTCGCCGCCAACCCCGGGCAGCAGCCTGCCGCCCTGTCGAACACCGCATCCGGCGGCGAGTTGTCACGCATATCGCTGGCCATCCAGGTGGCCACCGCCGACTGCAGCGATATCCCGAGCATGATCTTCGACGAGGTGGATGTGGGCATCGGTGGCGCGGTCGCCGAGATCGTCGGCCGCCTGCTGCAGCGCCTGGGGGAAAAGCGGCAGGTCCTGTGCGTGACCCACCTGGCACAGGTCGCAGCGCAGGCGCATCAGCATTACCAGGTACAGAAACACACGCGCAACGACGTCACCGAGACCGCCATCCAGCCCCTGGACCGGGCGCAGCGCGTGGAGGAACTCGCACGCATGTTGGGCGGCGTAGAGATCACCCCGCAGACCCGGGCGCACGCGGAGGAGATGCTGTCTCAGCCCGCCGGTTGACCCGCCACCTCACTCGGGCCGGTTCGGACAGTCCGGCTTTTCGCAGTTGCCGTAGATGATCAGCGAATGATCCTCGATGCTGAAACTGTGTTTTTCCGCGATGGCATGCTGGTGCTTCTCGATGGTCTCGTCCATGAACTCCTCCACCTTACCGCACTGACGACACACGATGTGGTCGTGATGCGCCCCGCGGTTCAGCTCGAAGATGGCCTGCCCACCCTCGAAGTGATGGCGTTCCGCAAGCCCGGCATCCACGAACTGGGTCAAAACCCGGTAGACCGTCGCCAGTCCGATCTCCTCCTCGCGTTCCAACAGCGATTTGTACACATCCTCGGCTGTCATATGATGGCGATCGGACTGCTCCAGCACCTTCAGGATCTTGACCCGGGGGAGCGTGACCTTGAGGCCCGCCTTCTTGATATCGGTATCTTCCACACCATGCTCCGTTTCAGCACATGTAATCTGCGCGCGTATTCGTTATCATCGTTACCATTCTATTATTGCACTAAATGATAACCAATAGCGCATGCGTAACTTTCTCATTCCAATGGCTTTTCTCGCCGGCACCACCATCCTTGGCGGCTGCAGCAGCGTCGGCGACAGCCTGCATTCCCTGAGCAGCGTGACAGAGGCCATCCCGCGCGCGCTCGACAAGGCCCCGCTGATCTACCGCCCCACCATCCAGCAGGGGAGCGTGATCACGCAGGAGCAGGTGAACCAGCTCAAGCCGGGCATGTCGCGCCGCCAGGTACGTTTCATCCTCGGATCCCCCGCCCTGCTGGACGCCTTCCACCGCGACCGCTGGGACCATCCCTACACCAAAGGGGTCGGCAGCACGCCGGATGAATACAAGTACCTGTCGGTCTATTTCGAGGACGACCGCCTGGTGCGCATTACCGGCGATCTGCATCCGCAGCCAGCGGATCAACAGACCCCGGTGAGCAAGCCCGCCGTGGTCAAGGTGCCGGACTGGGAACCGGAGAAGCAGACCCTGCTCGGCAAGGCGCTGGACAAGGTCGGACTGGGAAAGGGCGACGAGTAAGCCCGGTTCAGGCCGGTGAGGCCTTCCTGCCAGCATTCGCCTCGCGCGCCCCTTTCTTCATGACCTTGCCCTCCGCCGCACGCTTCTTGCGCGCCTCCTTGGGATCGGCGATCAACTGGCGGTAGATCTCTACCCGGTCACCGGACTGCAGTTGCACATCGGCCTTGCTCAGCTTGCCGAATATGCCCAGCTTGTTCTTTGCGAGATCGATTTCAGGAAAATAATCCATGATCCCGGACCTTTCAACGGCCTCCCCGGCCGTGGTCCCCGGTGGCACATGCAGCTCGATGATGCGCTGCTCATCTGGACGGGCATAGGCCACCTCGACTGTAATCAAATCACTCACCGTAGACCTCCCTGGCCCGTTTACAGAAAGAATCGACCAGGGTATTGGCGATCTGCTGGAACACCTTGCCAAAGGCCGCATTGATCAGGTGCCCCGAAAACTCGAATTCCAGGTGCAGCAGCACCTTGCAGGCATCCTCCCGCAACGCCACGAACTCCCAGTAGCCGTGCAGCGACTTGAACGGCCCCTCTTTCAGCTCGATCTCCATGCGGTGCGGCGCATCGTAACGATTGCAGGTGGAAAAGGCCTGGCGGATCCCCACACGCGATACCTCGATACGCCCGCATACCGTGACGCCGTCATCGGACAGCAACTCGGAATCGCTGCACCAGGGCAGGAAGTCCTTGTAGCTGGCCACATCCTTGACCAGCTCGAACATCTGGCTGTCTGAAAAAGGCACCAGCGCAGACTTTTCGACAACCGGCATCACACCACCCCGATCGCGTTAAGGAACACCAGCACGATACCGGCCGGTGCGATATAGCGGATCACAAAATGCCAGGCCCCGAAGAGCAGCGGACTGCGCATGGCGAGCTCCCCCTCGGGCAGCCGCCGGCTGACCGCCCAGCCCGTGAACAGCGCAATCGCCAGGCCACCCAGTGGCAGCATGATATTCGCCGTCAGGTAGTCCTTGATGTCGAACAGGGTCTTGCCGAAGACCTTGTACTCGTCACCGGACCAGAGATTGAACGACAGCGCCGAGCCGATGCCCAGCAGCCAGGCCAGGCCCCCGATCAGGAGTGCCGCCTTGCGCCGCGACATATGCTCGTTTTCGGTCAGCCAGGCCACCGCCGGCTCGACCAGCGAGATCGAGGACGACCAGGCGGCGAACACCAGCAGTACGAAGAAGAGGGTGCCGAACAGCTGCCCACCCGGCATGGCGCCGAACGCAATCGGCAGGCTGACGAACACCAGCCCGGGGCCGGCACCCGGCTCCAGGCCGTTGGCGAACACCAGTGGAAAGATCGCCACACCCGCCATCAACGCCACCAGGGTGTCGGCAAGGGCGATCATGACCGTGGAACCCGCTATCGAGGCGTCGTGCGGCATGTAGGAGCCATATACCATGATCGCCCCCATGCCCAGGCTGAGCGTAAAGAAGGCGTGCCCCATGGCGACCAGCACCGGCTCGGCCGTGAACTCGCACAGCCCGGCCTCGTCACAGCTCATGAACACCTTGGAAAAATCCACGTCGAACAGGAAATGCAGGCCACGCTCGAAATCACCAGCGGCCATCGCGTAACCCACGAGCACCGCCAACAGCAGGAACAGCAGCGGCATCAACCAGGTGACCAGCCGTTCCAGCCCGGAGCGCACACCGTTGGCCACCACCGCCATGGTCATGGCCATGAACACGCTGTGCCAGAAGATCAATCGTTGCGGCGAAGCGGTCAATTCACCGAACAGGGCACCGGCACGCTCACCGTCCAGCCCCTGAAAAGCGCCAAACCCGCCCTCGACCACGTAGGCCAGCGCCCAGCCCGCCACCACACTGTAGAAGGACAGGATCAGGAAGCCGGTGACCACCCCGCCCCAGCCGACGACACCCCACCATGGCGAGGCCCCCTCGGCAGACGCCAGCTCACGCATGGTGTTGATCGGACTGCGCCGACCACGACGACCAAGCAGGATCTCCGCCATCATCACCGGTATGCCGATCAGGGCGACACACACCAGGTAGACCAGCACGAAGGCACCGCCACCGTATTCTCCAGTGATATAGGGAAACTTCCAGATATTGCCCAGACCCACCGCAGAGCCGATGGCGGCCAGCATGAAGGCCAGGCGGCTGGACCATTGATTGTGGACTGCCGGGTTACCGTTCACTTCGATCCTCCTGCCGGAGCGGATTGCGCCCCGGCCATGACTGCCGCCTATTGTCGGCCATGCCTTGTTCCGGAACAAGGCAACAAGGGCACGGGCGACGCCCCGTCCCATGATAAAATTGCGCGATGGCCAAGAAAGCGAAAAAACAGAAAAAGGACAGCGGCTCGACCATTGCCCTGAACAAGAAGGCACGCCACGACTATGCCATCAACGAGACCTTCGAGGCCGGCCTGGTGCTGCAGGGCTGGGAGGTCAAGAGCCTGCGCGACAAGCGGGTCAACATCACCGATACCTACGTGATGATCCAGAAAGGCGAGGCCTGGCTGGTGGGCGCCAATATCACCCCCCTGCTGACCGCATCCACCCATGTCAAACCGGAGCCGACACGGGCGCGCAAACTGCTGCTGCACCGCCGCGAACTGGACAAACTGATCGGTTTCGTGGAACGCAAGGGATTCACCCTTGTCCCAATGGCCATGTACTGGAAAAAAGGCCGGGCCAAACTCGAGATCGGGCTGGGCAAGGGCAAGAAACTGCACGACAAACGGGCCGACCTCAAGGAACGCGACTGGCAGCGCGACAAGGAACGGCTCTTTAAACGGGGATAAAAGTCCCCATCTGTGTGTCATACTATGAAGACGATTTTGGGGGCGACACGGGTGAATCCCGCTCGCCTTGGCGGCGAAAAGCCATTTAACATGGCTTTTCGAGGGATGAACGACCGGCCAGGGACGGCCGGGCTGGACGGGGCACCAGGGACGGTTGCCGACACAGTAGTTGAAAAAACTGACGATCTTGGGGCGACACGGCATTCGACGTGGATTGCAAAACCTGAGGCGCATGCCGAGGAACAGCATACCTCGTAAATCCAGCTGTACAACTATAGTTGCCAACGACGACAACTACGCACTCGCCGCTTAATAACCGGTAGATTGCCGTCTGACTGGAGCCGTGCTTGTGCGTCCAGCGGCCTTCGGGCCATCTCAGGCGTCATACCTTACAAGATCGCGATGAAGCTTGTCCGGGGCGGATTCGTTAAAACCTTACCGGAATCGCCGTAATGTATGCCCTGTCTGTCGGGCGGCAGGACGGTTAAACACAATTGGCAGACTAAGCATGTAGAACCGAGGGCAGAGGGTTCGCGGACGCGGGTTCGACTCCCGCCGCCTCCACCAATAGCACAAGGCCAACCCGGGAGGGTTGGCCTTTTTCGTAGCGGAAGGCTTTGTATTGCCGCGGGTTCCTGCGGAAAGCTGCGGACTCCGAGAGCCGGCCTTCCGACCTCTCCAGCCCGCGATTTCTCTCTGATTTGGCCATTCCTCTCTGTTTTTGAGAGGGTGAGCATGGGTCGAAGTCCGGAAGTCCGCGACAGAACAGCCTTGAAATACAACTAGTTATGCGCGGACGAAACGGCGAGTTAGATAGCACGAATCGCTACCCGACGGGTACACTGTCATGGACTGATCGTGCACGGAGTGTGAAGAATCCGTATGAAGAAACCCTCGACCGCCAAGCTCACCTGGCAAGGCCGCCTCCTCGGCGTCCAGCCCCGCATTCGCCTGCTGCGATCCTTCGATGAGCGCACGCACAACTATCTGGGGGTATGTCCTGCGTATCGAGGGAACCCTAGGCGACGAGACCGGTAAATTCCTGGTCGCCATCGGCAAGGCCGCCCAGGAGAAGCACCGATTTCAGGCCGGCATGGTAGTCAGCGGCGCCTCGGTCCCGGTGACCGATCCCAGGATGGAAACCGCGGGCTACTACAAGACCAGCGGGCTCAAGGTGCTGGAGGACGCACCAGCAGAGGCACCGCCCGGCCCGCCCTTCCATGGCGTGCCACCGGATCTTCCCACCTACCGGGCCCGGCGACACCGGCGCCTGGACCCGCGTACCTATGAGGCCAGATGCACCAGTTGTATCTGGGGCTGCCGAATGCCGGTGGAGCTGCTCATCGATCCCTGGAACCCCTCCTATCGCTACCGTTTCGAGACCTTCTGTTATGGCCCCAAAAGCTGCACCTTCTACAAGGCAGGCGCCCCTCGCAAGGTACCGGGTCGCAAGGGCATGACCTGGGTCGAGGAGGACTGGATGGATGAAGAGGAGACGGCCCATCGCGGGCCGGATGAGTGAACGTCAGTCGCCGGGTTGAAGGATTTTCCGCTGTTCCTCCCACAACCTCGGCGGATCCACCGCCAGATCGAACAAGGTGACATGATCCGGCAGCGTATCGTCGAGGATGGCGGCCACGATATCCGGTGCCAGACAGGTCAGGTTGATCATACGGCTCACGTAGCTGTTGTCGACGCCTTCCTTGTCAGCGATCTCCCGGAGTGAGCCTGCCTCGCCGGATTCCAGCATGGCTAGCCAGCGGTGCCCGCGGGCCAATGCAAGCTGCATGGGGGTAGGCGCATCGTCCCAGGGACGTTTCGGAGCGACCGTTTCGCCGCTGGGCAGTGTCACCAGCTTACGCCGGCCCCGCTGCTTGATCCGGATCGGAACGGTGATGGCGAGCCGGCCGGCGCTGTCCTCGATCAGTTGCGCCTCGCCGGCCTTCTCGACGCGCCTGGGGGCGCTGGGCGAGGCGCGTTCCCTGTCAGGCGCCTGTTTGTCGCTCATGCCAACGCCTCCTCGGTGGGCTGCCCGAACTCCAGCGCCAGTCGCTCGATCCCGTTCGGCCGCAGCCGCACCTCGATGTCGTTGGGCGAGACGATCACCTTCTCGACCAGCAATTTGACGATCCGCACCTGTTCGTCCGGGAACAGCTGTTCCCAGATCTCGTCCATCCGGGTCATGGCCACGGTGACCTGCGCCTCGTCTAGCGTGGGATCGAGACGCACGGCACGCCTGGCAGCCTCCTCCACCATCTGCGGAGCCCGCAGAATGGCGCGGATCTGTTCCATCACCGCCGATTCCAGATCCGCCGCCGGCAGCCGGGGCAGGCCCGACGCCCCGGCGTGCTCCTTGGCGTCGCGCTGGGGCTGGTAGTATCGGTAGCGCCAGCCGTAGCGGTTCTTGGTGTGGTAGGGAGACATGGCCCGCCCGTCGCTGCCGAACACCAGCCCCTTGAGCAGGAACGGCACCTTGCCACGGATGGCGTTGGCCCGCTTGCGCCAGTTGGTCTCGAGGATCGCGTGAGCCTGATCCCACAGGTCCCGGTCGATGATGGCCGGATGCTCGCCCTTGTACCACTGCGCCTTGTGCTTGATCTCGCCCAGGTAGACGCGATTGTTGAGCAGCTTGTAGATCAGGCTCTTGTCGATGGGCTTTCCCTCTCGCAGCCGGCCGCTCTGGGTCACCCAGGATTTGGAGGTGACACCATCCAGCCGCAGCTCCTTCACCAGCAGGGTTGCAGAACCCAGCTGGACGAAGCGGCGGAAGATGTGCCGGATGGTCTTGGCCTCTTTTTCGTTGACCACCAGGCGCCGCTCCTTCACGTCGTAGCCCAGGGGCGGAATGCCGCCCATCCACAGCCCCTTCTTCTTGCTGGCGGCGATCTTGTCGCGAATCCGCTCGCCCGTCACCTCCCGTTCGAACTGGGCGAACGAGAGCAGGATGTTCAGCATCAGCCGCCCCATGGAATTGGTGGTGTTGAACTGCTGGGTGACCGAGACGAACGACACCCCATGGCGCTCGAACAGCTCGATCATCTTCGAGAAGTCGGTCAGCGAGCGGGTGAGGCGGTCGATCTTGTAGACCACCACGATGTCGATGCGACCCGCCTCGATGTCAGCCAGGAGGCGCTTGAGCGCGGGACGGCCCATGTTGCCGCCGGAGTAGGCCGGGTCGTCGTAGTCGTCGGCCACCGGGATCCACCCCTCGGCTCGCTGGCTGGTGATATAGGCGTGACCGGCATCGCGCTGAGCGTCGATGGAGTTGTATTCCTGGTCCAGCCCTTCGTCCGTGGAGACGCGGGTATAGACGGCGCAGCGCTGGCGGCGCGGCATGGCCTCGCTCATCGCTCACCCCCCTTCCTTACGTCGTCTGCCCGGCTTGCGCAGACCGAAGAAGACCGGACCGGACCACTGGGCTCCGGTGATCTCCCGGGCGATGCGCGACAGGCTCCGGTAGACGCAGCCCTGGTATTCGAACTGGCCGTCGTGGGTGACCGTGACCCGATGCTCCACGCCCTTGTACTCGCGGATCAGCGCCGTGCCCGGCGCCGGGCAGTAGTCCTGGCTGCGCTTGAACAACTTGCCATTGCGGATGAGCGTCTGGATGCGCTTCTGGTTGTTCTGCAGCAGGTTCCGGTTCTCCTTGCGGAAGGCGATCTCCTGCAGCTTGTAGGCAATGCGCCGCTCCAGAAACCGCCGATGGTGGGTCGGTGCGTCCGTGTGGAACAGTTTTCGCCACATTGCACGGAGCTCGTCGATCGGCAGGTCGGGGAGCTGGGCAATCTGCGCCACCACAGAAGGTGGCGCGGGCGGGATCTTGTCGGTCTTGCTCATGCGGACTCCTCTCCGGGTTCATTTGAGGGAGTCACATGAACGCTCTCATCGGCCTCGAAGCCAAGTCCCAACTCGCCCTTTCCAGTCCGGGCATTGGCCTCCCGCAGCCGGGCCAGCCCGGCCGCCAGCAGCCCCGCGACCTCGGCCCGGCGCTGCTCCGGGGTCATCCGCTCCGGGGAGACTTGTTTGATGCTGTTGTCCATCGGTACCACTCCAGTCCATCCAACTGACTCGGAACGGTAAGTATCTGTCTGAAAACGGGATATATCCAGCGAGACGTTGGGGGTTCATAGGGGGATACGAGCAAACATGCCCACACCAGCCAAAATCGGCTGTAGCGGAATCAAAGGTCTGCAGGCATGTTTACATATGACAATTTCTTTTCTATTCTGTAAACACTATGGAGAATCCCGTGTTTGGCGAACGACTCAAACTGGCCCGCAAGCGTGCCGGCCTCTCCCTGCGGGGGCTGGCCGATGCCATCGACCATGCCGTGACCGCCCAGGCTATCGGCCGCTATGAGCGCGGGGAGATGCTGCCTGGCTCCGAGGTCGCCATCCGCCTGGCCCGCGCGCTCGGTGTCTCGCTGAGCTATCTGTTCAGCCCCTCGGACATCCGGCTCGAAGGCCTCGAGTTCCGCAAGACCACCCGGACCTCCGCCAAGGACCGCGCCCGGGTGGAGGCCGCGGTGCTCGATCATCTGGACCGCTATCTGCAGATCGAGGAACTGCTTGGCGTGGCAAGCCACGAGTGGGACCAGCCCGAGGGTGCACCCTACCGGATCCAGAGCCTGGAGGATGCCGAGGAAGCCGCTGATCGGTTGCGCCAGGACTGGAACCTGGGCGGCAACCCCATCCCCAACATGACCGAACTGCTGGAGGAGCGCGGCATCAAGGCCCTCAAGCTGGACTTTCCATTGGCCGTGGACGGTCTGACCTGCCGGGTGGCGCGTGCCGGTTACGAGGACGTGCCGGTGATCGTCAGCTCAAACGCCAAATCGGTGGAACGCCAGCGCTTCACCCTGGCCCACGAGCTGGGGCACATGGTGGTGCAGGTAAAGAACAAAAAGCTGGATGAGGAAAAGGTCTGCCACCGCTTCGCCAGTGCCTTCCTCATGCCCCGTGAGGACCTGCTTTTCGAGGTGGGTCAGCGGCGTCACAACTTCGGATACGCCGAGATCATCCAAATCAAGCACATGTTCGGCGTCAGCGCCGCGGCGCTGATGGTGCGGCTCAGGGATCTCGGTGTCATTACCGAGGCGACCCTCACCCGAATCTTTCGGGGCATCGGTCGCGGCTGGCGCAAGTCCGAACCGATGAAGTTGCCCGACAATGAGCAGCCCCGCCGCTTCGAGCGGTTGGTGTTCCGCGCCCTGGCCGAGGACATCATCTCCTTACCCAAAGCTGCCGAGCTGCTGGGGCGGAGCACCTCTGAGATCAGCCGCGCCATGGACGGCCCCGGGGAGTAGCCGTTTGTGCGGGTGTTGGTAAGCGATGCGTCTGTCCTGATCGAGCTTTCGAAGTGGTCCCTCCTCGAAGCGATCTTCGAGCTGCCCTGCAAATTTGCCGTTCCCGACATCCTCTATGAGGACGAGTTGCTCGACCTGCATGGCCTGACCCGGGAAGACCTCGTGCGTCTCGGCCTGCGCATCGAGCACCTGGATCCGAAAGGCATGGAACAGACTGCTGGCTACCAGAAACGACGCCCGCAGCTGACGCTGCACGATTGTTTCGCTATCACGCTATCGGTCGTCAACGAATGGCCCTTACTGAGCAGTGACAGGCGCATGCGCCAGACTGCCGAGGAGGAAACGATCGAAGTGCTGGGCGTGTTCTGGATCATCGATCAGCTCGAGGCCAAGGGGATCGTCCCGACAGAAACGCTGGCGGAAGCTCTGGCCGGCATGCTGGAAGACCCGCGAACACACCTGCCGGCTGCGGAAATCCGCAGGCGGCTCAAACGCATGAGAGGAAACAATTGACTACTACCGTCCCCTGAAAGCGGGTCCAAGGAGAGATGAATGAAAGACGCCCAGAATCTCGCCAAACTGCTCGGCCACCTCCCACCCAAGGTCTTTCGGGCCTTCGTCCGTGAGGAGTTCAATACCGCCTTGCCGGAACTCGACGAAGATGACGGCAAGCGGAAGCAGCGCGCCCAATTGACTGAAGCCCTCAATGCCCTGCCGATACCCGACCGCCAGCGAATGGAGGAAGTGGCGGAGAAAATCGTACTCCTCTGCGACGCACCGGGGCAGGATGCGATGGATGGCATCCAGGAGGACATTTTCGATGACGAGGATCGCGAGGCCTTCGACAAGCTGGCCAACCAGTACGAACGCAGCCTGTGGCTCTACCGCAACGAACCGGATTTGTTTCACCGGGCCCTGGACTGGCGACAGGCGGACTATCTGCATCAGAGCCAGACCTGCTATGACGGTTTCGTCGCGCCCAAGGATCTTACGGTGCTGGAAGACGCCGATGCGGTCGCCGACTTCCATCGCAAGCTGGCCGCGCATCGCGGCTGTGATGTGAAAGACATCGCTGTGCAGGTGTTCCGGAGGTTGCGGCCCAATACCGATGATAGCGACGACATCGCGCTCTATCAGATCAGCATCCACTCCAACCGCCCACCCGAATCGGTGGAACGGGTCAAGGACAGCAGCGTGGTACCGCAGGAGATCGTCCGTGCGGAGTCTTCGTTCGTGACCTATGAACCGGACAACGGCAACCTGGAGGTGCTCTCCCGCGGCAAGCAGGGCCGCGAGGATCTGGCCAAGCTGGTCGCGGACACCCTGCTGCAGTCGCCGATCACCGGGGAGAAGGTGCCCATCAAGCAATACGACTACCAGAGCCTGGCCGAGCCGCGGGAATTCGATATCAGCAGCGAGCCGGTTGTCTGGGTCAAGGTCACCGAGTTGGGTTACAGCGCAGGCACCCGCAGCCTGCTGGTAAAGATGTGGTCCAATGACGCGGACGACATCTTTACTGCCGGTCGTTCACTGGTCGGACCGGATTTCGACTACCGGCGCAGGCCGCTCACCTACGCCAAGATTGCCGTGCGCCTGCGCAAGGAAGGCCGAGGACGGGCGCGCACGGTCTCCATCGTGCTGCGTGGCGAGAACAAGTGCAACATCAAGGCAAAGCGCGAAAAGGATGGGGCCCTGTGCGACCGGCTGTTGGTCAAATGGGGGCTGGTCAAGGAGATCGGCAGTGTCGAGAGTCCCCATCCTGACGCCTCTGCTGCATGAACTGCTTGCGCTGTTCGACCGGGCGCAGCAATCCATCGCGGGCGCCGAGAACGTTCGCCTCCAGGGCATCCCGGGTTGGGAGCTATTCCGGGGTGAGGTGCCGCGCAACCCCCTGCTCGAACCGTGGCTCGAACGGGTTGGCGACGCCGGCTTCTATGTCGTGGATGCCGATCGGGAGCCGGTGCCGGTCGAAATCGAATATGACCATGACGGGACCATCGGCTACCGCTGCCCCGATACTTTCCGGCATGCCCTGCTCCCTGAACAAGAAGCGGGCGTCTATGTCGTCAACCCCCAACCTTTACTGACCCTCATCGCCGACCTGCTGGATATCGCACAGGCTGATCGTCGGCAACTCGATACGGCCCACCTTGACGGAGCACTTTGGCATCTCGGTCCTGCTCGGCTGGGACAGGTGCGTACTGGGATCTGGCTTGCCCGTGATACGGATGGCCGGTTGCCCGATCTTCTTCGCTTTTTCAACGATCGCACTCTGCCAGAAGACGGCCTTATTCTAACCTGCGGCAATCCGCCCCCTGAGATCGTCACGCCGCCCAGGGCGTATCGCCTTGCCTCGCTGCCCGACGCCCTGATTCCCGTCAGCGAGGAGACGGATATCGATACCCACATGCTCGAACGCGTCCTTACCGCACCTGCGGGCATAACGACCGAGCCGTCGCCGCCAGTCCATTACGACAGCCATACCCAGACGCTCACCATTCGAGGAATCCCTGAGCCGTGGCAGATCAGGGGTGAGCGCCAGGCTCAAGCCGTGCGCTACATATATGAGCAGTGGCTCAAGGATCGAGTCATGCTCGATGCAGCGGAAATCCTGAACGCGGCTTATCCGCCCTCGGCGCACTCGCGCAGCAGGAAAATGCAGAGCCTGTTCTCTGGCAGCGCGCGGTGGCGCACCTACATTGCCAGCCCCGAACGCGGGAAATACAGCTTCAACACCCCCTGACTCTACTCCCTCGTCCCACCAAGCCGCCATCGCGCGGTTTTTTGTTGCCTGACCAACGCCGGCACGCACTCCGTACATTTCTCCGTACATCCGGGCCGGCGACGCCCGTACATCTTCCTTCCCAGAATCACCTCACGTTTCCGCAACAACCCAAAGGAGCGAATCGTGAGTGTGAAACATCTGAACCAACGCCAACTGGCCGAACGCTGGGGCGTCAGCGAAGCCACGCTGGAACGCTGGCGCAGCGAGGGCATCGGCCCGATCTTCCTCAAACTGCACGGGCGCGTGCTCTACCGCGTGGAGGACATCGAGTCCTACGAGGCCGACTGTCTGCGCAAGAGCACCTCGGAGCGCGCAAGCGCGGGAGGTGCCGCATGACCGCCTTCACCCTCGATCAGGTGCTGGCCACGCCTCCCGGCGATCTCGCGAGGCAACCTGCCGAGACTCTGTTCCGCATCAAGAACGATGCCGCCGACCTGCTGGCCTCGGCCCGCGCGCTTGTCGAGCACATCGACCGCACCCTGGAGCTGAAGTACGCCGACCGGGCGCAGGCGGCCCGCCTGACGGTCGGCAAGGACACCGGCGTGGTGCATTTCGACGATGGCCCGGTACGCGTCACCGCGGACCTGCCCAAGCGGATCTCCTGGGACCAGAAGCGGCTCGCCGAGATCGTGCGCCGCATCGAGGCCAGCGGCGACGACCCCGCCGAGTACGTCGAGATCAGCTATCGCGTGCCCGAGAGCCGCTTCAACGCCTGGCCCGAGTCCATCCGGCAGGCCTTCGCGCCCGCCCGCACCCTCAAGACCGGAAAACCCGGGTTCCGTCTCGCCTTGATGCAGGAGTAACTGACATGTTCAAAAAACGCACTTTGCTCGAACGGCTGCAGAAGCTGAACCCCTATCTGGAGGACCTGCCCGAGACCATCTATGTGGATGGCGCGGAAATCTCCCTCAATGACGCGACGCTCGACCAGATCGTGCTGGCGATCGTTGACCTCGAAGACCGTATTCAGCCGATCAATCGGCACACCTACCGGTTGCGGGACCTCGTTGACATGGCCCGCAAACGCCGCGGCCTCGGCGCGCAGCGCCTCGACGAGATCTTCTCCGACGAGGAGGCCCGGTCATGAGCCTGCCCATCATCTCCGCTGATGAACGCCTCGCCGAACGGCGAGGCGTCAAGGGGGTGTTGGTGGGCCGAAGCGGCATCGGCAAGACCTCCCAGCTCTGGACCCTGGATCCCGAGCGCACGTTGTTCTTCGATCTGGAGGCCGGCGATCTGGCTGTCGAGGGCTGGGCGGGCGATGCCATCCGCCCGCGCACCTGGCCCGAGTGCCGGGACCTGGCCGTGTTTATCGGCGGGCCGGACCCGGCGCTGCGCAGTGATCAGGCCTACAGCCAGGCGCACTTCGACGCCGTCTGCGAGAAGTACGGCGACCCGTCGGTGATGGACAAGTACGACACGGTGTACGTCGACTCCATCACCGTCGCCGGTCGGCTGTGCCTGCAGTGGCGCAAGGGACAGCCGCAGGCGGTTTCCGAGCGCACCGGCAAGCCCGACATGCGTGGCGCCTATGGTCTGCTCGGCCAGGAGATGATTGCCTGGCTCACCCATCTGCAGCACACCCGCGGCAAGAACGTCTGGTTCGTCGCGATCCTCGACGAGAAGCTCGACGACTTCAATCGCCGCGTCTTCCAGTTGCAGATCGAGGGTTCCAAGACGGGCCTGGAGCTGCCCGGCATCGTGGACGAGGTCATCACCCTGGCCGAGATTCGCGAGGCTGACGGTGAGCCGTACCGCGCCTTCGTCTGCCACACCCTGAACCCCTGGGGCTATCCCGCCAAGGACCGCTCCGGCCGGCTGGACCTCATCGAGGAGCCGCATCTGGGCCGCCTCATGGAAAAGATCGCCAGCCCCGCGCGGCCCGCCTCCGAGCGCCTGCGCTTCGACCGCCCCGCCAACCCCGAACCGAATGAAGAGGTGACCCCATGAGCTATTTCGACTTCAACAACGCCGAAGACCAGGCCGGCTTCGACCTGATCCCCAAGGGCACGCTGGTCAAGGTGCGCATGACCATCCGCCCGGGCGGCTTCGACGACCCCGCCCAGGGCTGGACCGGCGGCTACGCCACCCAGAGCCAGACCACGGGCTCGGTTTATCTCAACTGCGAGTTCGTGGTGCTGGAGGGCAAGTACGCCCGGCGCAAGATGTGGTCGCTGATCGGGCTGCACAGCCCCAAGGGACCGGAGTGGGCCAACATGGGCCGTGCCTTCATCAAGGGCATCCTCAACTCCGCCCGCGGCGTGCACCCCGGAGACAAATCTTCCGGCGCGCAGCAGGCGCGCCGGATCCAGGGCTTCCAGGATCTGGACGGCATCGAGTTCGTCGCCCGCGTGGACGTGGAGAAGGACCAGAACGGCGAAGACAGGAATGTCGTCAAGCAGGCGATCACGCCTGATCACAAGGACTACGCCGCGCTCATGGGGCAGCCTTCGGCAGCGCCGGTCGCGCCGCAGCAGACGCAGGCCGCGCCGGCCGCGCCGCCCAACCGTCCCAGCTGGGCGCAGTGAGGAGGGCCCGCGATGATCCTGAGACCCCGACAGAAGGTGTTTGTCGGGCGCGGGCAAGACTGTCATGCTCTCGGCGGCGGCCGGCAGCATCATCAGCGATACCGATGCCAAGGCCTGCATTCTCGCCCATCGCGACGAGCTGACCGGCCAGAACGCCGCCAAGTTCTCCCGCATCAACCCGAAGATCACCACCTCGATCTTCGACGCCCGGCAGAAGTCCTGGGCCGGCCAGGCCACCTTCGCCATGGTTCAGACGCTGGCCCGGGAAACCCATCTCAAGCGGATGCCGACGTTGGACCTGCTGGTGGTGGACGAGGCCCATCACGCGGCAGCAATCAGCTATCGCCGTATCATCGACCACGTCCGCGAACGCAATCCCGACGCGCGGGTGTTCGGCGTCACCGCCACGCCTGGCCGCGGCGACGGCAAGGGACTGCGGCCGGTGTTCAGCAACGTGGCCGACCAGATCACCCTGGGCGAGCTGTTCCGCTCCGGGCATCTGGTGCCGCCGCGCACCTTCGTCATCGATGTGGGGACCCGGGACGCGCTGTCCCGCGTGAAACGCACCGCCGACGACTTCGACATGGCCGAGGTGGACGCCATCATGAACCGCTCGCCGGTCACCGAGGCCGTGATCCGTCACTGGAAGGAGAAGGCCGGCGACCGCCAGACGGTGGTGTTCTGCTCCACGGTCGATCACGCCCGGAACGTGGCCGAGGCCTTTGATGCCGTAGGCGTCCCGACCGTCGTGGTGCATGGCGACCAGCCCGCGACCGAGCGCAAGGCGGCGCTGGATCGTTTCGCCCGGGGCGAGGCCCGGGTGGTGGTCAATGTCGCTGTGCTCACCGAGGGCTGGGACCATCCGCCGACCTCTTGTGTCGTATTGCTGCGGCCCAGCTCCTTCAAGTCCACCCTGATCCAGATGGTGGGACGGGGCCTGCGCACCGTCGATCCCAACGAGCATCCCGGCGTCACCAAGACCGACTGCATCGTGCTGGACTTCGGCACCAGCACGCTGCTGCACGGATCCCTGGAACAGGACGTCGACCTGGATGGCCGCATGTTCAAAGGCGAAGCACCGAAAAAAGACTGCCCCGAGTGCGGCGCTCGGGTGCCGGCGGCGTCATTGGAATGCCCCCTGTGCGGCCACGCGTGGGAACGCGCGGAGCCGGAATCCAGAGCGGAACTGACCGACTTCGTGATGTCCGAGGTGGATCTGCTCAAGCGTTCCTCCTTCCGCTGGTGCGATCTGTTCGGGGACGACGCGGCACTGATGGCCACCGGCTTCAGCGCCTGAGCCGGCGTGTTCTGGTTGTCCGGACGCTGGCACGCCGTGGGCGGCGGCAAAGGGCTCGCCACCCGGTTGCTTGCCATCGGCGAGCGCACCGTCTGCCTGGCGCAGGCCGACGACTGGCTCAATACCCACGAAACCGACGACACCGCTGCCAAGTCCCGCCGCTGGCTCAACCAGCCGCCCACCGAGCAGCAGCTGCGCTACCTGCCTCCCGAGTACCGCCAGGACTTCGGCCTGACCCGCTATCAGGCCTCCTGCCTGTTGGCGTTCCGGTTCAACAAGCGCGACATCCAGTCCCGGGTGTTCGGCGCGGCGGATGACGACGTACATGGATGTGCTAGTGCCGCGGGAGGCAGGAAGCCGGGAGCGGCTAAGGAGGCAGCGTGACAAATGATCAGGACAGAGCATTTGCACAGCCGCGCAGCGGCTGCCCGAAGGGCGGCGCACAGGGAGGTGCGCCGTGATATGCGCGGTATGTGGACGCGAAGGCCGGGGCTTTTGCTGGGTGTCGCCGCCCAGAGCCGGAGTAAAGCGGCAGTTCAAGCGCTTCTGCTCCATGCGCTGCCAGGACATTTACGCACGCAGGGCGAAGGCCGGAGGTGGCGTCGTGATTGATCCCACCCACAACGAGAAGGCCGCGATGGAGGCTGTGCTGCCCCGGCTCGGGGAATACGTCTCATCCATCGGCATGGACCGGCCGCTGGCCGACTACAGCCGGGAGGAGATCCTGCAACTGGTCGACGTGGTGCTCACCGCCTACTTCGACAATCTGCGGGATCTCACGCCCGATGACGTGCCGTTCTGAGGGGTGTTGCCATGCTCGATTACAACTCACGCCCCAAATTCTTTGAGCAGGTCACGGCCGTCATCGACGAAGCGCTGACCGCCGAGCACGCGTCCAGGACGCCGCGCAGTTATCTGGGCGGTTCACGCCTCGGCGTCGCATGCGAGCGCGCGCTGCAGTACGAGTACGCCCAGGCTCCGGTCGATCCGGGACGCGAACTGCCCGGCCGGGTGCTGCGGATCTTCGAGGTCGGGCACGCGCTGGAAGCGTTGGCGATCCGTTGGCTGCGGCTGGCGGGATTCGTTCTCCACACCGAAAAGGCCGACGGCGGGCAGTTCGGCTTCTCGGTGGCCGGCGGTCGCATCCAGGGCCATGTGGACGGCATCCTGGCCGGCGGTCCCGAGACGCTGGGCCTCGCGTATCCCGCGCTGTGGGAATGCAAGACCATGAACGCCCGCGCTTGGCGGGAGACCGTCAAGCGCGGCGTGGCCCAGGCCAAGCCGGTCTATGCCGCCCAGATCGCCGTCTACCAGGCCTACATGGAGGCGAGCGTTCCCGGCATCTCGCAAAACCACGCGCTCTTACCGCCATCAACAAGGACACGCAGGAACTCTGGTTCGAGCGGGTGCCGTTCGATGGCGGACTCGCCCAGCGCATGTCGGACCGCGCCGTGCGCGTCATCCAGGCCACCGAGGCGGGCGAGCTTCTGCCGCGCCTCGCCACCACGCCGACGCACCACGAATGCAAGGGCTGCGCGTGGCAGGACCGATGCTGGAGGCAGGCATGATGGCGGACAACATCATCTGGCTCGATTTCAACGACGCGCCGGACCAACACGCCCTCCCTGAACGGGACACGGAGGCCCTGCGGCGCGGGCTGCTGGACCGGCTGGAGGAGGCACTGAAGCACCTGTTCCCGGAAGGGAAGATCCGCGGCCGGCAGTTCTTCATTGGCGATGTCCAGGGCACGCCGGGCAAGAGCCTGGTGGTGACGCTCGACGGCGAGCATCGCGGTCTGTGGAAGGACTTCGCCACCGATGAAGGCGGCGATGCCATCGACCCGTGGGCCGCCGCCCGCGGGCTGTCGGCGAAGCGGGATTTCCCGCAACTTGCCGAGGAGATCGGTCGCTGGCTGGGGCATTCTCCTCAGCCCCGGGGCAAGCCCGACCGGAAACGCACAGAGCCCCATCTGGACGATCTCGGCCCCTGGACCGCCAAGTGGGACTATCGGGACGCGGGCGGCCAGCTGATCGCCTGCGTCTACCGCTTCGATCCGCCCACCGGTAAGGAGTACCGGCCCTGGGACGTGCGCGCCCGCTCTACAACCTGCCTGCCGTGGCCAAGGCGCGCGAGGTGGTGCTGGTCGAGGGCGAGAAGGCGGCCGACGCCCTCATCCGGGAGGGCATCGTTGCCGCCACCGCCATGAACGGTGCACGGGCCCCGGTGGACAAGACCGATTGGTCGCCGCTCGCGGCCAAGGACGTCCTGATCTGGCCGGACCGCGATCCGCCCGGCTGGGACTACGCGGAGAACGCCGCCCGTGCCTGCGTGCAGGCCGGTAGCCGTTCCGTGGCCATTCTGGTGCCGCCGGCGGACAAGCCGGAAAAATGGGATGCGGCCGATGCCGTGGCCGAGGGATTCGACGTCAAGGCGTTCATCGCCCAGGGCGAGCGGCGGATCATCAAGGCCCCGACGTCGCCATTGGCTACCTTCACGCTCGGCCAGCTGCTCGACGACGACTCGCCACTGCCCGAGGACCTGATCGGGCCCAGGGTGCTCACGCCCGGCGGCCTGCTGGTATTCGGCGGTGCGCCGAAGGTCGGCAAGAGCGACTTCCTGCTCTCCTGGCTCGCGCACATGGCTGCGGGCAGCGACTTCCTGGGTCTGCGTCCGTCGCGTCCCCTGCGGGTGTTCTACCTGCAGGCCGAGGTCCAGTACCACTACCTGCGCGAGCGGGTGAAGGCGATCCGGTTGCCGGCGAGCCGGCTCAACCACGCCCGCGACAACTTCGTGGCCACGCCGCACCTGAAGATGGTGCTCGACGACGAGGGCGTCCAGCGGGTGATCCCGGCCATCGAGGCCGCCTGGCCCGGGACTGGCGCGGACGTCATTGCCATCGATCCCATCCGCAACCTGTTCGACGGGGGCGATGCGGGCGGCGAGAACGACAACGCGGCGATGCTGTTTTTCCTGTCGCAGCGTATCGAGCGCCTGCGCGATGCCGTCAACCCGGACGCCGGCATCATCCTCGTGCACCACACCCGCAAGCTCGGCAAGCGCCAGTTTGAGGAGGACCCATTCCAGGCCCTGGCAGGCGCCGGCAGCCTGCGCGGTTACTACTCGACCGGGATGCTGTTGTTCCGCCCCGACGAGAGCTGCACCACCCACCAGCTGATCTTCGAGCTGCGCAACGGTCCGGGCCTGCCGTCGATGCACGTGGACAAGGTCGGCGGCGAATGGGTCGAGGTGCAGGCCAGCGAGCGGCTGGTGATGCAGGAGTATGGCGAACGACTGGACGCCGAGCGCAAACGCAAGTGCGACGTCATCCTGGAACTGATCTTCAACGAGGCCGCCGAAGGGCGGGTTTACATGGCCAACCAGTTTGCCGAGGCCTTTGAAGGCAAGGCCGGACTGGGCGCGCAACGGACGATCAATGACCGCATCAGCGTGCTGGCCACTAAGGGCTACATCAAGTTCTTCCGCAATCCCGAGGACTATGGCCTGCCGCCGCTGGCGCGCACCCGCTTCGGCTACCTGTGCGTCGAGGGCATGACCGTGCCCGGTCCGGAACGCATCGACGAGGATACCGGCGAGGTTATCGCGACCGCGCTTCCCGTCCTGCCCACCCACTACAAGTGCCCGCAGACCGGCGCCGCGCTGCCGGTCGAGGACCCCACCGTCTGGATCTATCACGAGGAGGACAATCAATGAATCCGATGGCTTCAATCCGGCAGCCGAAGTTTTCCGGCATCGAAAAATCCAGATTGCAGAAAGGGTCTGCAATCTGGACTATTTACTTTGCGTATCAGATGGTTACGAGAACTTTCCAGATTGCACGAACACCTTTCCCCCCCTCCGGGGGGAGAGGAACACCCCGGTTCCTCTCCCCCGGGTCGGAGGGGTTCTCGTCTGCTCACCGCTGTGGACGGCTCGAAGGGTGACGGCAGCCTGCTGGCGCTCGACCTCGGCACTCGGACGGGCTGGGCGGTCCGCACGCCCGAGGGCCGCATCACCAGCGGCACCGAGTCCTTCCGGCCCGGACGCTTCGAGGGCGCCGGCATGCGTTACCTCCGCTTCCGGCGCTGGCTGGAAAACCTGAAGGCCACCGTCGGCCCGATCGAGGCGATCTACTTCGAGGAGGTGCGCCGCCATGCGGGCGTGGACGCCGCCCACGCCTACGGCGGCTTCCTGGGCCAGCTGACCGCCTGGTGCGAGCACCAGCGCATTCCGTACCAGGGCGTGCCAGTAGGCACGATCAAGAAGCACGCCACCGGCCGCGGCAATGCGGGCAAGCGGGACGTGATTGCCGCAGTGAAGGCCCGGGGTTTTCATCCGGCCGACGACAACGAGGCGGACGCCATCGCGCTGCTGCTCTGGGTCATGGCCCAGCAGGAGGTGGCGCGATGAACGCACCCAATCCGCATTACCGCTGCCCCCTGGGGCGCCTGCAACCCGACCGTGCCGATCCCGAGGCCATCAAGCGCGAGGGCTGGCGCGAACAGGGGATCCTGGTGATCTCGCCCGAGGACGAGCGGCTGGACTGGATCGAGCGGGAGTTCATCCAGCGCATCGGGGAACGGCTCTACGGACGTCGGGAGGTGCGCCATGACTGAGTGGACTATCGAGCAGGTGGCCGAGCGGTTCCGCGAAGCGGCGCAGACGGCCCATCGTCTGCCGCCCGTCCGGATGCAGGGCTATTTCAACACCTGGCCGGCCATCCTGCGCCAGCCCTGGGAAACCTTCTCCGGCGAGGATGCCTGCTACCGCTTTCCGCCGGACCCGGCCGCCATCGACCGCATGGAGGAGACCATGCGCTGGGTGTTGTGGCTCGGCGAGGAGGAACGCCATCTGGTCTGGATGCGCGCGGAAGGATGGCGCTGGCGCGACATCTGCCGCCGCTTCGGTTACGACCGCACGACGGCCTGGCGGCGTTGGCAGCGGGCGTTGCGAGCCGTGGCCGCTCGGCTCAACCGACAATCTTGCCAATTTTTGCCAAAAGGTCTAGGATCTGAGGCATGAGTACGATGAACATTTCCCTTCCCGACGGGCTCAAGGCATTCGTCGACGAGCAGGTTGCCAAGCGCGGTTATGGCACCATCAGCGAGTATGTGCGCGAACTGATCCGCAAGGATCAGGAGCGGACCCAGCTACGCAACCTGCTGCTCGACGGGGCGACTTCCGCTCCCAGTGGAATTGCCGATGCCGCTTACTTTGAAGGCCTGCGCGACCACATCCGTCGCCACGCTGCCAAGTGAGCGTCAAACCCGTCGTCCGGCGAAGCCGGGCTGACCAGGACATCCTGGAGGGCGTCGAACATTACCTCCAGGAAGCTGGCGAAAGTGTCGCCTTGCGCTTCGTTGATGCCGTCGAAAAGGCATTCCGGCATATTGCGCGTCACCCTGCGAGTGGATCTCCACGCTATGCCATGGAGCTCGAGCTACCCGGTATCCGGTGTTGGCCTGTGAAGCGTTTTCCCTATCTGGTTTTCTACGTCGAGCGCGACGATCACATCGACGTCTGGCGCGTCTTGCATGGTCAGCGAGACATCCCCGCATGGCTGCATGACGATCCAGACGAAAAAGACCAGGGAAATTGAGTGAGGTTGCGTGGTGTTCCCAAATGCTGCGAAGTCACGCGTAACAAATCGAAATCCCGCTCCGTTTCGGGCTGCAACACTTTCGCCGGTTTTGCGCTAGGATTGCGCTAGCATCGCGAGCAAAGCGCGTTCGGGGCTCGGGGGTTCTCCCCGGGCCCTCGTCATTTCCGCCCCCCCTGCCAACCGTTGTGCCTTCTGCGGGTCCTTCCTGCCCACTGAGCCCTGCGGAGGGCGGAGGCGCGGCGTTTTGCCAGCGTCACCCCGAAAAACCGGGTTCGCGGTTCGCACCCGAGGTTCGCACGCAATCACCATGGATCTGAACATCGAGCGCCTCCCAGTCGAGGCGCTGACGCCCTATGCCCGCAACGCGCGCACCCACTCCGAGGAGCAGGTGGCGCAGATCGCCGCTTCGATCGCCGAATTCGGTTTCGTGAACCCGGTGCTCGTCGACGCGGACGGCACCCTCTTCGCGGGACACGGGCGACTGCTGGCGGCGCGCGAGCTGGGGCTCGATGAGGTGCCGGTCATCCGGCTGGCGCATCTGACCGACGCGCAGCGCCGGGCGCTGACCATCGCCGACAACAAGCTGGCCGAGAATGCCGGCTGGAACGAGGAGCTGCTGCGCCAGGAGCTGGGCGAACTGCAGCTGGAGGAGTTCGATCTCAGTGTGATCGGCTTCGATCCGGACGAACTGGCACAACTGCTCGACGCCCCCGAGACGGACACCGCCGGCCTCACCGACGACGACGCGGTGCCCGAGCCGGAGGAGCTTGTCGCCTCCCGTCCCGGCGATCTGTGGTTGCTGGGCGAGCACAAGGTCCTGTGCGGCGACGCCACCCGTGCCTCCGACTACCGGACACTGCTGGGCGACGAGCTGGCCGACATGGCCTTCACTGATCCGCCGTACAACGTCAACTACGCCAACAGCCCCAAGGACAAGCTGCGCGGATCGAGCCGGCCGATCCTGAACGACAACTTAGGAAGCGACTTCGGTGCCTTTCTGCAGATGGCCTGCAAGCATCTGCTCGAGGTGACGAAAGGCGCCGTCTACATCGCCATGTCGTCCTCGGAACTGGATACCTTGCAGGCGGCCTTTCGCGCCGCCGGCGGGCGCTGGTCCACCTTCATCATCTGGGCCAAGAACACCTTCACTCTGGGGCGGGCCGATTATCAGCGCCAGTACGAGCCCATCCTCTACGGCTGGCGGGAGGGCAACGACCACTACTGGTGCGGCGCGCGGGACCAGGGCGATGTCTGGTTCTTCAACAAGCCTGCCAAGAACGACCTGCATCCCACCATGAAGCCGGTGGAGCTGGTCGAGCGCGCGGTGCGCAACTCCTCCAAGTCGCGCGACATCGGGTTCGACCCTGATCGCCTGCGAGAAGTCGGGACGTCGCACCCGCCTCATCGAACTCGATCCCAGGTACGTGATCGTGCGGCGCTGGCAGGAGTACACGGGCAATGAGGCCCTGCTCGAGGGCAGCGGCCAACGCTTCTCCGCCGTGGTCGCCGAACGGATCGGTGACGAAGAACAGGAAGCCCGGGCGTCCGCTGAGGCGCCCGAGCACGCTGAGGCTTGAGGATCAGGCGATCCGGTAACGACGCGGCTGGCCTTCGTCCTTGTGCGAAACGATGGTCATCCCGAGACGCTTCTTGAGCGCGTTGGTCATGGTGCCGCGCACCGTATGGGGCATCCAGCCGGTCTCCTGGGCGATCTCGTCGATGCTGGCGCCCTCGGGCCGGCGCATCAGCTCGATCATCCGCGCCTGCTTGGTGCCGCTCCGGTAGCTCCCGGAGCGCGGCGCCTTGCCGATGGCCTCAAAGCCGGCCGCGCTGATGCGGTGATAGCCGCCTTTGAATTCGATCAGTCCGCGCTTGAGCAGCCCGTCGATCACCCGCTGGCGGATGCCGGCATTCACGTTGGCGGCAGCGGCTCGATGTCGCCGCTGGGGCGTCCGGCGGCGGCGTGAAGGATGCGTTCCTGGGTGGCAGTGAGTTTCATCGATCTGTCCTCCTTATGCGACGTTGATCTGGATACCGTTCTTCAGGGTGACGCCGATACAGGCCGGCTCCCGTTCGATGCTGTCGATGGCCCGGCGCAGGGTCGGCGAGAGGATCTGGTCCTTGGCCAGCCGCATGGGCGCCTGACCGGGGAAGGTGATTTCGTAGCGTTTCTCGGTGGTGTTGGCGTTCATGTCCGTCTCTCCCGTTGTGCTTGACCGTGTGGACATGGCCGCTCCCGCCCATCCATGGGCTCCGCGGCATTCGTTCGTCCTGAACATCAACGCTTCATTTGGCCCGCTTATCAAGTCCTATTCCGAACAATTTTCCTTCTTGATCAACAGGATGCACGATGGGTATCTCGATCCGCGCCTATGCCCGCCACCGCGGCGTTTCCGACGCCGCCGTGCGCAAGGCGATCAAGACCGGGCGCATCACCCCAGAGCCGGACGGGACCATCGATCCGCAAAAGGCGGACGCCGAGTGGGCGGCCAATACCGATAGCGCCCAGCAGCGCGGGCAACGCCAACAGAAGGCGGTGCCTGTCGATGCCGTCAACGCCGTTCGCGAGGCCACCGGCGAGTCGGCGCTGCCCTCGGGCGGCACGACGCTGTTGCAGGCGCGAACCGCCAACGAGGTGCTCAAGGCCCAGACCGCCAAGGTCCGGCTCGCCCGCCTCAAGGGGGAGCTGGTGGATCGGGCGAAGGCGCTCGCCCATGTGTTCAAGCTGGCGCGGGCCGAACGCGACGCCTGGCTCAACTGGCCCGCCCGGGTCTCGAGCCAGATGGCGGCGGAGCTGGGCGTGGACGCCCATGCCCTGCACGTGATGCTCGAGCGCGAGGTGTGCCGGCATCTCGAGGAACTCGGGGATCCCGCCCCCAGGGTGGACTGACATGCGCCGTGTTCGACTATGAAGGCGCCGATGCCATCGAACGCGCCTGGCGCGAAGGACTGACGCCCGACCCGCTGCTCACCGTCTCCGAGTGGGCCGACCGCTACCGGATGCTGTCCAGCAAGTCGGCTTCGGAGCCGGGCCGCTGGTCCACCCGGCGCACGCCGTATCTCAAGGAGATCATGGACTGCCTCTCGCCGTCCTCGCCTGCCGAGCGGGTGGTGTTCATGAAGGGCGCGCAGGTGGGCGGCACCGAGTGCGGCAACAACTGGATCGGCTACTGCATCCATCTGGCCCCAGGGCCGATGATGGCCGTCTCGCCCACCGTGGAGATGGCCAAGCGGAACTCCAAGCAGCGCATCGATCCGCTGATCGAGGAGTCGCCGGCGCTCTCCGAGCGTGTCAACCCGTCGCGATCCCGCGATGCCGGCAACACGGTGCTGGCCAAGGAGTTCCGCGGCGGCGTGCTGGTGATGACCGGCGCCAACAGCGCGGTGGGGCTGCGCTCGATGCCGGTGCGCCACCTCTTTCTCGACGAGGTGGACGGCTATCCCGCCGACGTCGAGGGCGAAGGCGACGCCATCCGCCTGGCCGAGGCGCGCACGCGCACCTTCGCCCGGCGCAAGATCTTCATCGCCTCCACCCCCACCGTGGCGGGGGCGAGCCCCATCGAGCGGGAGTTCGAGGCCTCCGACCAGCGCCGGTACTTCGTGCCCTGTCCGCACTGCGGCCACAGGCAATGGCTGCGCTTCGAGCAGCTGCGCTGGCAATGGGGCGAGCCGCAGACGGCCCGATACATCTGCGAGGCCTGCGAGGAGGCCATCGCCGAGTCGCACAAGACCTGGATGCTCGAGCACGGCGAGTGGCGGGCAACCAAGCCCGAGAACGCGGGCAAGACCGTGGGCTTTCACCCGTCCTCGCTCTACAGTCCCCTGGGCTGGCGCTCCTGGGCCGACATCGCTGCGGCCTGGGAGGCCGCGCAGGGCTCGGCCACCCGGCTCAAGGCGTTCAAGAACACCGAACTGGGCGAGGTATGGGTGGAGGAAGGCGAGGCGCCCGACTGGGAGCGCCTGCTGGAGCGGCGCGAGGATTACCACATCGGTACCGTTCCCGCCGGCGGCCTGCTGCTGGTGGGCGGCGCCGACGTGCAGAAGGACCGTATCGAGGCATCGGTCTGGGCCTTCGGCCGCGGCAAGGAGGCGTGGCTCGTCGAGCACCGGGTGCTCATGGGCGACACCGCCCGCGACGCGGTCTGGAAGCGACTGGCCGAGATGCTCGCCGAGACCTGGACCCACGAGAGCGGCGCCCGGGGCGCGGCGCTGGTCGGCACCCCGACGGCGGTGGACGTCACCCTGGGCGGCCGTAAGCTGCGCCGGGGCGTCAAGGTGTTCGCGGTCGCGGGCGGTATCGCCAAGCTCGAGTTCTACAACAACCTGCGCAAGAGCGTGGAGGTGCTCGACGACGGCGAGATCCGCTATCCCGAGGGCTACGTCCATTTGCCCAAGGTGGACGCCGAGTTCGTCAAGCAGCTCTGCGCCGAGCAGCTGATCACCCGGCGCAACCGCAACGGCTACCCGGTGCGCGAGTGGCAGAAGATCCGCGAGCGCAACGAGGCGCTCGACTGCTACGTCTATGCCCGCGCCGCGGCTTCCGCCGCTGGTCTCGACCGTTTCGAGGAGCGCCACTGGCGGGAGCTGGAACGCCAGCTGACGACGGAACCCTCTCCCGATCCTGAATTGAAAAAGAACCGCCGGCAGCGCGGGCGAACCGTCATCAAGAGTTCCTGGATGAGTTGAGCATGAGCGTCATCGAAGGTATCTACCACAACCCGGACACCAGCACGGACGAGCGGCGCGCGCTCGCCTGCGACGCGAACGGCAGGCTGCGGATCGCGCCGAGCCAGGCCGTGACCTATCCGGTCGGCGGCATGGCCAACAACACGCAGACGCTCACCACGCCGCTCGATCTGGGCGACGGGCATCCGTACACGATCCTCATCGCGCGCAAGAACGGGGTGGCCTCGCCCAAGGAGGCCCTCCAGATCCAGACCTCTCTCGACGGCAGCCTGTGGCTGCCGGCCCCGGGCCTGCTGTTTGCGATGGAGGCGCGGTTCGTCTCCACCGCGGGGATGGCGAGCTTCAATGTCCGGGGGCGTCCCGTGGGACGTTTCGTGCGCACCCTGTATCAGAACGGGGACGTGGTGCAGACCGACCTGGTGCTGGAACTGGCCGCGCTGGCAGGCGCCTGAGATGGGCTGGACCCAGGCCGATCGCGAGGCCCTGGAACGCGCCCTGGCCCGGGGCGAACGGCGCGTGACCTTCGGCGACAAGACGGTGGAGTACCGCTCGGTGGCGGAGCTGCGCGCGGCGCTGCGCGAGATCGACGCCCAGTTGGCCCGCGATCAGGGGCGGACCCCGGTGCGCCAGATCCGCGTCACCACGGACAAGGGCTTCTGAGATGGGCTGGTTCCAGCGCATCCGCAGCCGGCTCAAGAGCCCGCCCGTGCACGAGGCGGCGGGCCGCGGGCGACGCAGTGTCGTCTGGACGCCCGGCAATCCGGGCGCGGTGGCCGCCATGTTGGCCACGAACAGCGAGCTGCGCGCCAAGTCCCGCGACCTGGTGCGCCGCAACGCCTGGGCCTCGGCCGCCGTCGAGGCCTTCGTGGCCAACGCCGTCGGCACCGGCATCAAGCCGCAGAGCCTGGTCGAGGATGCCGAACTGCGCAAGGCGATCCAGTCGTTGTGGTGGGTCTGGACCGAGGAGGCGGACAGCGCGGGGCTCACCGACTTCTACGGCCTGCAGGCGCTCGCCTGCCGGGCCATGCTGGAAGGCGGCGAATCCCTCGTGCGGCTGCGCCCCCGTCGCCCCGAGGACGGCCTGTCGGTGCCGCTCCAGCTGCAACTGCTCGAACCCGAGCATCTGCCGTTGACCCTGAACACCGAGGCGCCCAACGGCAACCGGATCCGCGCCGGCATCGAGTTCGACCGGCTGGGCCGGCGCGTTGCCTACCACCTCTATCGCGTCCACCCGGAGGACGGCGCGTTGAGCCCCGCCGGCAGCGCCGACATGGAAACCGTGCGGGTGCCGGCGACCGAGATCATCCATCTGTTCCGGCCCCTGCGGCCGGGACAGATCCGGGGCGAGCCCTGGCTCTCGCGGGCGCTGGTCAAGCTCAACGAGCTCGACCAGTACGACGACGCCGAACTGGTGCGCAAGAAAACCGCCGCCATGTTCGCCGGTTTCATCACCCGCCAGAGCCCGGAGGACAACCTCATGGGCGAAACTGATGCGGATGCCTCCGGCGTGGCGCTGGCCGGACTCGAACCCGGCACCCTGCAGATTCTGGAGCCCGGCGAGGACGTCAAGTTCTCCGACCCGGCCGACGTGGGCGGTTCCTACTCGGAGTTCCTGCGCACCCAGTTCCGCGCGGTGGCCGCCGCCATCGGCGTCACCTACGAGCAGCTGACCGGGGACCTCACCGGCGTGAACTACTCCAGCATCCGCGCGGGCTGCTGGAGTTCCGGCGCCGCTGCGAGGCGATCCAGCACGGCGTGATCGTGCGCCAGTTCTGCCGCCCGGTCTGGCGGGCCTGGATGGAGCAGGCGGCGCTGGAAGGCGCGCTGCCGTTGCCCGACTTCGCCCGCCGCCGGCGGGACTACCTCAACTGCAAGTGGATCCCGCTGGGCTGGCAGTGGGTGGATCCCGAGAAGGAGTTCAAGGCGCTGCTCACCGCCATCCGCGCCGGGCTCATGAGCCGCTCCGAGGCGATTTCCGCCTTCGGCTACGACGCCGAGGACGTGGATCGCGAGATCGCCGCGGACAACCAGCGCGCCGACGAGCTGGGACTGGTGTTCGACTCCGATCCCAGACATTCGCCGGGCGCCGGCAATCGCAATCCCTCGCAAGGACCCAACAACCCGTGAACCCGTTGCCTCACATCGCCGCGCGGCTGTTCAACACGCCGCTGCTGATCCATCGCGCCAAGCTGGACGCAATCCTCGCCGTGCTGGGCCCTCGCGTCGGCTGGCCGGAAACCGAGAGCGCCGCGCCCGTGCCGGCGCCGCGAGTGCCGTCCGTCTCCCGACAGTGCGACATCGCCGTGATCCCGATCCACGGAACCCTGGTGCGCCGCGCGCTGGGGCTGGAGGCGGCCTCGGGGCTTGCCAGCTACCAGGAGATCGGGGCTCAGATCGACCGGGCGGTGGCCGGCATCGTGCTGGACATCGACAGCCCGGGCGGCGAGGCCGGCGGCGTCTTCGAACTGGCCGAGCGCATCCGCGCCGCCACGCGTGACAAGCCCGTCTGGGCCGTTGCCAACGACCAGGCCTTCTCCGCCGCCTACGCCTTGGCGGCAGCAAGCGACGAGGTGTTCGTCACCCCCACCGGCGGCGTCGGCTCCATCGGCGTCATCGCCATGCACGCCGACCAGTCGCGAAAGGACGAACAGGACGGCTACCGCTTCACCGCCGTCTACGCCGGAAGCCACAAGAATGACTTCAGCCCCCACGCGCCGCTCTCGGACGGCGCCCGCGCGGCGCTGCAGGCCGAGGTGGATCGACTCTACGGCATCTTCACCGAGTCGGTGGCCCAGCACCGGGGGCTCACCGTCGAGGCGGTGCGGGATACCCAGGCGCGGCTCTACTTCGGCGGCGACGCGGTGGCCGCGGGGCTCGCCGACCGGGTGGGCACCCTGCGTGACGCCATCGCGGCCATGCGTACCGAACTTTCAACGCCGATTCACACGACCTTACCCCAACCCCAGGAGGCACCGACCATGGAGCACCATGACCCTGATCCCGCTGCTCACGACCCTGTGGCAGCGGATCCGAAAGAACTGGCCGCAGCCGAGATCGCCGCGGCGGTAGAGGCTGCCCGTAATGAGGCCCAGGCCATCGCCGATCTCTGCCTGCTCGCCGGCTGCCCGGAAAAGACCGCGGGCTTTCTCGCGCAGGGCATGACCCAGGAGGCAGTACGCGAGGCCCTGCTCGAATACCGCGCCCAGGCGCCCGAGATCGCCAGCCACATCGACCCGCAGCGGCGGAATTCTGCCGCAAGTCTTGATGACAACCCCGTCGTAGCCGCCGCCCGCCAGCGCGCGGCCAAGGAGGTGTGAGATGCCCGTGATCACCGAAGGCATGAACCTCGGGGACCTGCTCAAGTACGAGGCCCCCAATCTCTATTCCCGCGACCAGGTCACCGTGGCTTCCGGCCAGAACCTTGCTCTGGGCGCGGTGGTGGGCATCGTTGCTGCCACCGGCAAGGTGAAGGCGCTGGACCCCGCGGCCACCGACGGCAGCCAGACCGCCGCCGGCGTGCTGCTGGAGCCGGTGGACGCTACTGCCGGCGATCGTGACGACGGCATCCTGCTCACCCGCCACGCCATCGTCGCCGATCACGCCCTCGTGTGGCCCGCCGGGATCACCAACGCCGAGAAGGCCGCCGCCATCAACCTGCTGCCCAACAACTACGGCCGGCTGGAGCAGATGGGCCTGATGCCCGAGAAGCCGGTACGCTTCCGCTCCATCGCGGTGGAGGAGAAGAACGGCGTGCTGACCCTGCTGCCGACCCTGCCGGTGGGCGCCCCGGGCACTGTGGGCAAGCGCGGCAAGCGGGCCCTTCGCACCTTTACCATCCCGCACATCCCCCACGACGACGTGGTATTGCCCGAGGAGGTCCAGGGCGTACGCGCCTTCGGCTCCGAGTCCGAGGTGCAGACGATCGCCCAGGTGATGGCCGAGCATCTGCAGACCATGCGTAACAAGCACGCCATCACCCTCGAGCATCTGCGCATGGGAGCGCTCAAGGGCGTGATCCTGGACGCCGACGGCTCCACGCTCTACGACCTGTACCAGGAGTTCGGCATCACTCCGAAGGTGGTCAACTTCAACCTGGGCAACGCCAACACCGACGTCAAGAAGAAGTGCCTCGACATCAAGCGCCACCTGGAGGACAACCTCAAGGGCGAGCGCATGACCGGCATCCACTGCCTGGTCTCCGAGGAGTTCTTCGACGCGCTCACCTCGCACCCCAAGGTGGAGAAGGCCTACGAGCGCTGGCAGGACGGTGCGGCCCTGCGCTCCGACATGCGCGCGGGCTTCACCTTCGCTGGCATCACCTTCGAGGAATACCGCGGCCAGGCGGTGGACGCCGACGGCAACACCCGCCGCTTCATCGCCGCGGGTGAAGGACACTGTTTCCCGCTCGGCACGGTGGACACCTTCGCCACCTATTTCGCGCCGGCAGACTTCAACGAGACTGCCAACACCCTCGGCCGGCCGCTGTACGCCAAGCAGGAGCCGCGCAAGTTCGACCGGGGCACCGATCTGCACACCCAGAGCAATCCGCTGCCCATGTGCCACCGGCCCGGCGTATTGGTCAAGGTGACCGCTGCCTGATGGAAGTGACCGAGCTCTACGACGCCGCAACTGCCGCCGGCCTGCTCACCGAGGTGATCGTCAGCGGCGCCGCCGTCATGGCCGAGTTCCGGGCCCCGGACGAGCCCGTGCTCGACGGGCTCGCGCTCTCCACCGAGTACGCCATCCGCTACCCGGCATCGCGCCTTCCGGCACTCGCGGCCGGCGACACGGTGCAGATCGGCGGCCATACCTACCGGGTGCGCGAGGTCCACGCCCTCAATGATGGCACCGAGTGCCGGGCCACGCTGACCCGTCTCTGAACCCGCCATGCCCAATTCCATCCGCAAGCAGATCCTGCAAGCGGCGGTGAGCCGTATTGCCGCGAGTCTCGCGCCCCTGGGCGCCGAGGTGGTCGACCGGCCCAACGACCGGGTCGAGCGGGAGCTGGTGATCCGGGTGGTGGCGCTGGCCCGCGCGGTGCCACCGGCGGCGCCGGAGACCGAGGCCGACGCGCTGCTGGTCACGGCCCACGCGGCGCTCATGAACGACCCGGGCCTGAACGGGCTCGCGCTGGCCGTACTCGAGCTCGACTGCGAATGAGAGGTGGAGGACGCCGACAGCAAGGTGGCTGCCATCCCCGCCCGCTACGCGATCCGCTACCGCACCCGTGCCCATGACCTCACCCAGAGAGGATGAAACCCCATGAAGATCGAACTGTTGAAGCCGCATACCCATGCCGGCAAGCGCCATTTACCCGGGGAGCGCCTCGACCTCGACGAGACCTCGGCCAAGTGGCTGATCGACCTCAAGGTCGCCAGGGCGGCAACCCCCGAGCCCATCAAGCAACCTTCGCGTAAAGGAGACTGACCATGGCCTATTTTTCCGGACAGGGGCGCGTCTACATCGGCGCCCGTGACGCCGCCGGCAACCCGCAGGGGCTCGCCTACGTGGGCAACGCGCCCGAACTGAAGGTGTCGCTGTCGGTGGAGACCCTGGAGCACCAGGAGTCCACCAGCGGCCAGCGGCTCACCGACCTGCAGCTGATCAAGACCAAGAAGGGGGAGTTTTCCTGCACTCTGGAGGAGCTGGTGCCGGTCAATCTGGAGCTGGCCCTCTACGGCACCACCACCCAGGTCGCCGCAGGCACCGTCACCGGCGAGGCGCTGCCCAACCCGGTCACCCCGGACAGTCTCTATCTGCTGGCACAGCAGAACGCCTCCTCGGTGGTGGTGCGGGACTCGTCCGCCACGCCCCAGACGCTGCCGCCCACCCAGTACACGGTGAACAGCAAGCACGGCTCCCTCGTGATCAACGATGCCACCACCGGCGGTCCCTACACCGAGCCCTTCACGGTGGATTACGCCTACGGCACCGCTCAGAGCACCGCCATGTTCACCCAGCCGCTGCCCGAACGCTGGGTACGCTTCGAAGGGCTCAACACCGCCGACGGCAACCGCGAGGTGGTGATCGACCTCTACCGGGTCGCCATCAACCCGGCGAACGAACTCTCGGTGATCACCGACGAGCTGCTCAAGTTCGAGCTGTCCGGGCAGGTGCTCGCGGACACCCTGAAGCCCGCCGCCGGCGACCTTGGCCAGTTCGGCCGCATTGTGCTCCTGTGAGGTGAGCGATGGATGATCTGAATACCCTCGTGCCCGAGCCGGTCGTGGTGGAGATCGCCGGCAGCCGGATCGAGATCACCCCGCTGCGCGTGGGCGAGTTCCCGGCCATGCTCCGGGCCATCCGGCCCTTCGCCGAGCAGCTGGCGGGCGAGCCGGACTGGCTCGCGCTGCTGGCCGAGCACGGCGAGGCGCCGCTCGACGCCCTGGTGCTCGCCTGCCGCCGCCCGCGCGAGTGGGTGGACGACCTGGACCTGGACGACGCCTTGCAACTGGCCACCGCGGTCTTCGAGGTGAACGCCGATTTTTTCGTGGCCCGGGTGGCACCCAACGTCACTCGCCTGTCCGAGAAGATCGGCCAACGGCTGGATGGATCGAGTGCATCCACCGACTCGTCCGCGCCGGCCACCGCTACCCCGACGTCATGAACTACACGCTGGCTCAGATGAACGCCTTTCTTAAGGCCGAGGCCCGGATCGACCGCGAGCGGCTGCTTGCCACGCTGACGGTGGTCAGCATCGGCGCCCAGGGCGACAAGGCCGCCATCGAGCGGCTGCAACGGGAACTGCGCCATGAGGATTAGCCTGACCGCCGAGGGCCTGCTCGACCGGCGCCGCTTCAATGCCTGGCGTTCGCAGACCGAGCAGACCATGCGCCAGGCGACCATCCGGGCCATGCGCACTGTGGGCCGGGAGATGGCAGACAGCGTTCGCCGCGACATGCGCCGCGCCTTCAATGTGCGCAAGGCGGCGTTCCTCAAGTCGATGCGGGCCAGGGTCTACAACCGGCGCAAGGAGCGGTTCCCGTCGCTCTATGTCGGCTCACGGATCCCCTGGCTCGGCATCCACGAGCAAGGCGGCGCCATCGGCGGGCGCATGCTGATCCCGCTGTTGCCCCGTCACCAGCGCATCGGCCGCAAGGCCTTCCGGCGCGTGATCGACAACCTGATGCGCTCGGGCAACGCCTTCTTCGTCAAGAAAAACGGCAAGACCCTTCTGATGGCGGAGAACATCCGGGAAAACGACCGGGCGCTCGCGCGCTTCAAGCGCGGCGAACGGCTGCGCTCGGGGCAGAAACGTCTGCGTCGCGGGCAGGAGATCCCCGTTGCCGTGCTGGTCGACTCGGTGCGCCTGCGCAAACGGTTCGACCTTGAATCTCATGTGCGGCGCAAGCTGCCCCGGCTTGCTCGGATTATTCAGAGGGAGATCCAGTCTCCCAAGGGTTGATGATCTCAAGATCGGGATGAGGAAAGTCATCTACGTTACGGGTGACCAGTGCCAGCCCGTGTGTCAAGGCGGTGGCGGCAAGTAAGCTGTCGATGGCCGGCAGGGGGCGCCGCGCGGCAGCGAGCAACCGACCCCAGCGATCGGCCACTTCCTCATCTATGGGCAGTATTCTCCCTGCGAAAAATGCCGGCAACTCGGTTTCGAGCCAGTCCAGCAGCTTGAGTTTGCGCTTGCTTTTGCCGAGCGCCTCGATGCCTTTCCGGATCTCTCCAAGGGTCAGCACGCTGACGTACAGGGTGGTCGCCGGCCGTTCCTCGAACCAGGCTACTACACCTGGGTTCGGTTCCTTGCGGCGCAATTCGGACAGGACGTTGGTATCGATCAGGTAGCTCAAAGCTCGACCTCGCGCGTGAGGCTTTTGTCCCGCTCGAGATTAACCTCCTCGACACCGTAGAGAGGGGAACGACGCATGAAGGCCACCAGCGATTCACCCGTGCCGGTCAGCCGCTCGTAGTGTTCGCGCGACAAAACGACCGCCACCGGCTTGCCGTGCAGCGTGATCTCCTGGGGGCCTTCGCGCTCGGCATCCTTGATGACTTCGGAGAGCTTGGCCTTGGCCTCCTGCATTTGCCAATGACGCATGACGCACCTCTATTCTGACTAGAATGGTCAGAGTGTAGCAAAACAACGCTGATCAATCCACCATGGCACGCAACCGCGCACAGATTCTCATCACCGCCGTCGACGAGACGCGCCGGGCCTTCCGGTCCATCGAGGGGAGTCTCACGCGCCTGCGCGACCAGGCCGGGCGCGTCGGGGACACGCTCCGCAACATCGGCGGCGCCATCGGCGTGGGGCTGGGCCTTCGGGAACTGGCGGAGGCCGCCGACCAGTACAAGGGCTTGCAGGCCCGGTTGCAGCTGGCGGTCACCTCGCAGGAGGCGTTCAATCGGGCCGACCGCGAGCTGTTCGACATCGCCCAGCGCAACCGGGCGCCGCTTTCCGAGACGGTCACGCTGTACGCGAAGCTTGCGCCCTCGGTCCGGGCGCTGGGGCGCGATCAGCGCGATGCCCTGGCGGTCACTGAGGCCATCAGCCAGTCGGTGGCGCTGTCCGGCGCCTCGGCGGAGGAGGCCCGCAGCGCGCTGCTTCAGTTCGGCCAGGCGCTGGCCGCCGGACAACTGCGCGGCGGCGAGTTCAACTCGGTCATCGAGCAGACGCCCCGCCTGGCCCAGGCCATCGCGGACGGACTGGGCGTGCCTCTGGGTGCGCTGCGGTCCCTGGCCCAGCAGGGCAAGCTGACCGCCGAGGTGGTGCTCGATGCGCTGCTCGGACAGAAGGAACGGCTGGCGCAGGAGTACGCCGCTTTACCCGACACCGTCTCCGGGGCGCTCACCCGCCTCCGAAACGCCTTCCTGCGCGCCTTCGGCGAGCGCGACGCGGGCAGCGGATTCACGGCCGGCCTGGCCAAGGCGATCCAGTTCCTTGCTGCTCATATCGACCTGCTGATCCAGCTGGCCGGCACCGCGCTGGTTGCGGCTCTTGGCCGCATGGTGGCCTCTATGGCCGCCAGCGTGGCCACTTCCCGAGCCGAGGCCGCTGCGCGACTGAACAACCTGCACCTGATTGAGGCAGAGGCGACCGCCCGGCTGCGCGCGGCCCGGGCGGCGCTCGCGCAGGCTGCCGCCCAAGGCAAGGCGACCACGGCCTTGCGCGCGGACTTGGCCCGAGCGGCGCAGGAAGCGATCAAGGCGCGGCGGGTCGTCACCGCGGCAGCGCAGGGCACCACCTTGCTGGCCCGCGCGGGCGGGCTCTTGCGCGGCGCGCTTGCGCTGCTCGGCGGACCTGTCGGACTCATTGTCACCGGCCTGGGACTGATGGCCACCGCCGCCTTCTCGGCGCGGGACAAGGTGGTGGCGTTCGGCGGCAAGACCGCCACCATCGGGCAGATCGTCTCGGCCGCCTGGGATCTCGTCACCGAGAAGATCGGGGCCTTGGTCGATGCCTTGATCCCCCTGGTGGGCATCAACGACGAGACCTGGACGGGCCTGCGCGAGACGGTGATCGACGGCGTCGCTGCCATCGGTCGCGCGGTACGCTCGTTCGTCAACGGCATCATCGGGGCCTTCAATGCCGTGGGCAAGGTGGTGGGGATCACCGCTGCCTTCCTCGTGCGCCGCTTCAAGCGAGCCTTCTCCGACATCGCCGCACTGGCCCGCGCCCTGGGCCGGGATATCGCGGCGGCTTTCAAGGGCGACTTCTCGTTGCGCCATCTCAAGGCCGCGCTGCGGGCGGGCCGCGACGAGATGCGCGGCTTCGGCCAGGCCCTGGGCGACGCGGTCAAGGAGTCGTTGGGACGCGACTACGTGGGCGAGACCGCCAAGGCGATCGCCGCGCGTATCCGTAGCGAGCAGAAGCGCCAGCGGCTTTTCGCCCGACCACAGGCGAAGGGTACTCCCTCGGCCGAGGACAACGCCGCCCGTCTCAAGCTCGCCCAGGCGCAAAGCGATGCCGAACTGCGCATCCTCAAGGAAGGGTTGGCGCAGGCATCCAGGGCACTCGACCGGGCACTGGCCGACCGCCTGATCTCGATCCGCGACTACTACGCGCAAAAGACCGCCATCGAGCAGCGGGAGATCGACGCCGAGATCGCCCGCAAGCAACAGGCCCTGGCCGCGCAGCGTCGCGTCCTGAGAGAAGCCGGTGACGAGAAGGCGCACCTCGATGCCAAGGGGCAGATCGCGAAGCTCGAGGCCGACCTGATCGCGCTCAACAACCGACGCGCCGAGGCGGAAGTGGCCAATGCCCACAAGGCGGCGTCCGCCGAGCGGGAACTGAAGGACGCGCTGGCCCGGGCCCGTGAGGAGCTGGCCCGGATTACGGGCACCGGGACTGACGCCCAGCGCCGCGAGGCCATCGCCCGGGCTTACCGCGATCTGCGCGCCCGGCTGCTGGCGGAGAACGACACGGCCGCCGCCTCGTTGATCGACCGGCTGATCGACGTCAAGGCAGCACAAGCCAACCTCGACGCCCTGGAGTCGAAATGGCGCCTGACCGCCGAGCGGATGCGCAACGCCCAGGAGGCGATCCGCATCCAGCAGCAGGCGGGGCTGCTCACCGAGGCGCAGGCGCGGGGGAGAATCGTTGCGCTCCAGCGGCAGTCCGCCGCCGAGATGGAAAGGCTGTTGCCGCTCATGGAACAGGCGGCCCAGGCCATCGGACCCGAGGCGGTCGCCCGGGTGCAGGCGTGGAAGAACGAACTGGCCCGGACCCGGCTGGTGATCGACGAGGTGGCGGTTCGGGTCAAAGGCCAGGTCCAGGACGCCTTCGCCACGATGTTTGAGCAAATCGGTTCCGGCGCCAAATCCGCCAGGGATGCGTCCCGCGACTTCGCTCGATCGGTCATCGCCTCGATCAACCGCATCGCCGCGCAGAAACTGGCCCAGTCGTTGTTCGGCGGTATCAGCGGCGGCATTGGTGGTTTCGTCGGCGCCTTGTTCAAGGGTTTTGCCACCGGCGGCTACGTCACCGGCCCCGGCACGTCCACCTCGGACTCCATCCCGGCGCGGCTCTCCGCCGGCGAGTACGTAATTAATGCCGCCTCGGTGAAGAAAGTGGGCGTAGCCTTTCTGGACGCGATCAACGGCGGGACCTTCGCGCCGCGCTGGCGTGGGCCAAGTCTTGCCTTCGCCACGGGCGGCCTGGTGCCCAACGTGGGACGCCAGGAGAAGCCCCAGGTCAACGTCCGGGCGGTGAACGCCGTGGACGAGTCCCTGGTGGGCGACTTCCTGGCCACGCCCGCGGGCGAACAGGTCATCACCAATGTCATCCGGCGCAACGCCGCCACCGTCCGGCAATATCTGGGAGGCTGACATGGCACTGTTGTTCGTCGACGGCTTCGATCACTTCGATCCACAGGCCCTCAAGCCCGACGGCGTGCCCAACTACGGCTACGCCAAGGCCCAGTACGCGCCCCAGTGCGAGCGGATGCCCGGACGCCGGAGTGCCTCGTCCGCACTGCGCTTTCCCGCCAACACCCAGGGCGTGGCCATGGTGCGCGAGATCGGCTACGGCGTGAGCCGGGTCATCCTCGGCTGCGCCTTTCGCCTCGATTTGCTGCCGCCGGACCGCTTTCCGCTGCTGTTCGTGCGCACCGCCGGCAACCAGCGCTATGAGGTGTCGGTCAACGCCATCGGGCTGCTGGGCATCGGTCAG
Organism: Chromatiales bacterium; assembly: GCA_024712425.1. GTDB lineage: Bacteria > Pseudomonadota > Gammaproteobacteria > Chromatiales > Chromatiaceae > MONJU. The sequence continues at coordinate 20,879 of JAKRWE010000001.1, read as the reverse complement.
GGCGGATTTCCGACGGGCCAGTCCCTGCGGGCCATCTCGGCCCAGACCTGGAACCGCCTCGAACTGAAGGTGGTGGAGGGCAACGGCACCGGGCTGCTGGAACTGCGGGTCAACAGCCAGACCTGGCTAACGATCAGTGGCCAGAGCATTCCCACCGGCGGCAACCTGGTGGCCGGCGGCGTCTGCTGGGCCGACCAGCCGTACCCGGTGGAGCTGCTGTTCGACGACTTCTATCTGGCCGACGGCTCGGGCACCCGCAACAACGACTACCTGGGCGACGTGCGCATCGATGCCTTGCACCCGATGGGTGCCGGCAGCTTCAGCCAGTGGACGCCGTCGGGCGCGGGACAGAACTGGGAGATGGTCGACGAGCCGCTCCCCGATCACAGCGACTACGTGACCGCCGCCAACACCGGCGACCGGAACAGCTACGCCTTCGAGCCGCTGCCGGCGATGAACACGCCCACGGTCCTGGGGGTACAGGTCACGGCGCTGGCGAAGAAGACCGACGCCGGCGCGGGCACCCTCAAGGCCCTGACCCAGTCCGGCGCCACGGTGGCTACCGGCGCGGCACAGGCGCTGACCACCGATCCCGCTTATCTGACCACGGTGTTCGAGCAGACCGCCGCGGGCGTGGACTGGACGGAGGCGGAACTGAACGCCGCCGAGTTCGGCATCGAAAAAGGATAAGCCATGGCCGCGCAGGTCGATCAGGTTGCGATTGAGCCGGCGAGCAAGGGGGTACCCGGATCTGAACTCGATCAGGCGCTGCTGGAACCTGCGGCACGGCCGCTGCCGCCGTCGGATCTGCTCCAGCAGGTCGCCGAGCCCGCGGTCCGGCCCGATCCGCCGGTTCGGGTCGATGCCCTCAAGGCGGAGAGCACGGCCCGACCGGATCCACCCGTTGCGCTGCTCGCCACCCTCATCGAGGTGGTCTGGCGTGAGCCGCCGCCGCGGGGGATCTTCGCCTTCCGGCACGACTGGTCACAGCCTTGGGTGGAACGGTGGGAGTGGAAGACCCAGATCCTGCGCTCGCGCGACGGCGGTGTTTGTCAAGATAGTTGTCACTTTTTTCACGCAGCTACTGCTCTATTGTCGGGTTCCTCGTGTGCATCGTCGTCATGCGCAGGATTGAGCCAGACAACTTCCTTTCTGGACCAGTCCCGGGTCATGCCCGACCAACGCTCCGGGTGCCTGGCCTTGGCCTGTTCATAAACCGCCTTGCGTGCGACAAGGATGTCCGCATCTTCTCCACGATGGCGCTGGGCCGGCGTGACGAAGCCAATAGCGCTGTGGCGGTGGTCCTCGTTGTACCAGGCGACAAAAACATGCACCCATTCCCGCGCCGACTCCAGGCTCTCGAAGGGCTTGTCCGGATAGTTGGGAACATACTTCAGCGTCCGGAACAGGGCCTCCGAATAGGGGTTGTCATCACTCACCGATGGCCGGCTGAATGACGGCACCACACCCAGCCGTTGCAGCGTGGCCAACATGGTGGCGCCCTTCATCGGCCCCCATTGTCGGCATGCAGGACCAAATCACCAGACTGAATGCCTTCGCGCAGACAGGCTTTGCTGATCAAGCTCGAGGCATGGACTGCACTTTCCTGTTCATGGATCTCCCAGCCGACGATCTTCCGGCTGAAGATGTCTTCCACCATGTAGAGCCGGTAAAAGGTGCCGCGGATGGCCGCCGCCAGGTAGGTGATGTCCCAGCTCCACACCTGGTTGGGCCCTGTGGCCCGGCAGGGCCGGGGGCGCGCCAGCTTTTGAGGTGGCTGGGCGCGTCCCCGGTGCGTGGCTTGGCCTGCCTCTCTGAGGATGCGGTAGAAGGTCGACTCCGAGGCCAGGTAGATGCCCTCGTCCGCCAGCCGGGGGACGATCTGGGAGGGCGGCAGATGGGCATATTCAGGCTGATTGCACAGCTCCAGGACGGCTTCACGCTCTTCCTCGCTCAGTGCATTCACCGGACGTGGACGCTCTGCTGTCGGACGACGATCCGCGCGCCCTTCCTCTTCCGCCTCCCGCCAGCGCCGCAAGGTGCGGGCATGCAACCCCGGCAACTCGGCAATCCGTGAGTGCCGTGCACCGGACTGTTCCGCCTCATCGACCAGTTCGAGTATCTCTTTGCGATCCGGGCCACTGGTCATCTTTCCTCGTCCCCCCAGATCGCCTCGAGCTTTTTTGACAGCACCAGCAGGGCCGCCGTTTCAGCCAGCGCCTTTTCCTTGTGGCGCAGTCCCTTCTCCAGTTTGCGGATCCGTTTCTCATCGTTTCTGCGGGCTTCCTGCAGGCGTTTGTTCTGGCTTCGGTCCCAGTCGTTGGCCTGGGCACAGGCCTCCTGCCACTGCTGAATCTGGGCCGGATACAGGCCCCGCTCCCGGCAGTACCCGGCCAGCTCCTGTTCGTTCAGGGCTGCCGTCTCCAGTACAGCAGCAAACTTGTCTGCCGAACTCCAGCCTACTGGTGTGCTGTCCCCATCGGGCAGCAGCCGTCCTTCGGCCCGTGCGGCCTTGCGCCAGTTATACAGCGTTGCTTCACTGATGCCTTCTTCCTGGGCAATAACCGGAATCGGCCTGTTGTTCGGCGGCAGCATCTTCTTCAAAACCGCCTCTTTACGTTCTTTCGGGTAACCCATGGTTCCTCTCTCTCATCCCCTCGGGATCTCAATTAGAGTCCCTTTCAACAGAATGGACAACTATCCTGACAGAGGGGGAGGGCACCGAGTCGCGCATCCGCCTGCGCCGCCATCCGCGTCGGGCCCTCGAGATGCTCGTCACGGCCTGGGATGCCGGCGCCAGCGGCCTGGATGCCTGGCTCACCGGGCACCAGGGCCGCGAGGCGCTGTTTCCGGTCTGGCCGGTGGCCCGCCGGGTGACGGCGGACGTGGCCGCAGGCGGCACGACCGTCCCACTTGATGCGGTGACCGATCCGCTGATGCGTGCCACCCAGACCGAGACGCTGGACAGCTGGGGCCAGGGGCCGGCGCTGATTCAGGCACCGGACAATGAGGTGCAGCAGGTGAGCGTCACCGCCTTCGATACTGCGTTGGATCAGGCCAGCCTGAATTTGCCGCTGGCCCGGCCGGTGGAAGCCGGTTCGACCTTCGTGCCGCTGGTCCGGGGCACGGTCGCGGACGCTACGACCGCCCGGCGTCACTGCGCCGCAGTGACCTCGCAGCCGGTCGAGATCCGGCTCGACGAGCGGGTGTGGGAATGGCCTTTCACCCCGGACCTGACCCTCGAGGGCGTGCCGGTCATCCATGATGCCGAACAGTGGCAGCCGGAACCTTCCATCGAGTACCAGGCGCGGATCGAACGGATCGACAACCGGCTTGGCGGGCCCTGGATCCGACGGGTCGACGATCGGCCCTCCCGCATCCTCAGCCGCCGCTGGCTGGCGGCGGGCCAGGCGGCCACCGACCGGCTGCTGGGACTGTTCGAGTATCTGGCCGGACGCCTCAACCCCGTCTGGCTACCCGACGAGTTCAGGGGCCTTGCGTTGACGCAGGCGGGAAGCGCCGGCGATGACCATCTGCTGCTGCGCCGCGCCCGGCTGCCCTGGCACTGGGAAGAACCCGGGCTGGGACTGCTGATCCGTCCCACCGCCCAGCCGCCGGTGGCGGTGCGCGTCTCACGGCTCGAAGCCGAGTCGGAGACCGAGGCGCGACTGCTGCTGGCCGATCCGCTGCCCGTGGACGTGCCGGTGGGCACGCCCGTCACGCCTTTGCACTTTGTCCGGCTCGACCAGGACCGGGTGGAGTTCACCTGGCACACCAATGAGGTGCTGGAGGTGGCCGCGCGGTTCATGACCCTGGCGTGCTGTCATCCCTACCTGCGTGGCGGCGGGGACATTCCGTTCTGACAGGAGCCACAGACGATGCCGATTCTGATCGGCCGGCCGCCGGGCGGCGAGATTCCGTCCGGTCCCGGCTTCCACTGCTACACCGACGACGTCACCGAGCTCTACCGCTTCACCCGGGGCACCACCGCCTGGTACTACACTTCGGCCAGCCGCGAGGTGTTGGCCAACGTGGACTGGAACGGCGACCGGACCTACCGGCCCGCGGCCATCTCGCGGGGCAGTCTCGGGCTGGGCCCGGAGGTCGGTCGGCGCTCGATCGACCTGCGCTGTCCACGGGATCTGGACCTGGTGCGCGAGTACCGCGGCGCGCCGCAGCCCCAACCCATGGGGATCAGCATCTACCGCCGGTTCGGCAGCGACTGGGGCTGGGTGCTGGTCTGGACCGGGCGGGTGCTGCAGGTGATCTTCGAGGAGCGGGAGGCGCGCATCCGCTGCGAGCCGGCCAGCATCAGCCTCAAGCGATTGGGCTTGCGCCGGCTCTATGCCCGGCGCTGTCCCCATGTCCTCTATGGCGCCGAGTGCAAGGCAACGCCAGTGGCCGAATCCTTCACCGTCTCGCAGGTGGACGGCCGCTTCGTCTGGTTCGAGGGGGCGAGTTTCCCGCCGGACCGCTTCACGGGCGGGTATCTCGAATGCGCCGATGGTACCCGGCACATGATCGAGGGCAACGACTACTATGGCTCGGGCATCACGCCGATCTATCCCGCCCCCTTGCAGGTCGGTGAGACGGTGAGCCTCTACGCCGGCCGCGACCACACCCTGCAGACCTGCCAGAGCCGCTTCAGCAACGCCGACAACTTCGGCGGTTTTCCGTGGATTCCGCGCAAGAATCCATTCAACGAAAGCGCCTACTGAGGAAGATCGCATGTGGGTACAGCTGGTCCTGTTCGTTGTCTCGGCGCTGATCCAGATCGCGCTCACGCCCAAGCCGCGGGTCGAGAACACCAAACCCGCCAGCGACTTCAGCGCCCCGGTGGCCGAGGAAGGCGTGCCCATCCCGGTAGTGTTCGGTGAGGTGCTGATCGAGGCGCCCAACGTGGTCTGGTACGGCGACAGCGAGGCACAGCCCATCTACTCCGGCGGGGGCGGCAAGAAGTGAGCCTGATCGTGACCATCGAGGACGTGCGCCTCGCCGGCCTCTGCATCCCCGGCGCGCGGCTCTGGTGCAAGCGCCACGGCATCGACTGGCACCGGTTCCTGAAAGAAGGCGTGGAGGCCGCCCGCCTGATCGAGACCCGCGACGCCATGGCGGCACGCGCGGTGGAGCAGGCCCGCAGGAGGCGCGATGGGCGGTAGCAGCGGCGGCAGCCGCCAGATCGTCGGCTACCGCTACTACATGGGCATGCACCTGGTGCTCTGCCACGGTCCGGTGGACGACATCACCCAGCTGCGCATGCAGGGGCGCAGCTTCTGGAGCGGCAGCGTGGCGGGCAGCAATCCGAAACGCTTGCAGGTCGACCGGCCCAACCTGTTCGGCGGCGAGAAGCGCGAGGGCGGGATCAGCGGTGCCATCGACGTCCTGCTGGGCGAGGCGACCCAGACGGCCAACGACTACCTGCAGTCCCGCATGGCCGGCGGCGGCACCGTGCCGGCTTTCCGCGGCGTGGCGGGGCTGGTGCTGCGCAAGTGCTATCTGGCCGCCAACAACCCCTACCTCAAGCCCATCGCGGCCCGGGTACGGCGGTTTCTATCGGGCTGGGATCCGGCCGCGCCCAGTCCGTTCAGCAGCTACCAGGTGCAGCTCGCCAACGGCATGAACCCGGCGGCCATCCTCTACGCCTGCCTGACCGACACCCGCTGGGGAATGGGTTATGCGCCCTCGATGATCGACACGGGCAGCTTCTCGTCCGCCTCGTGGACGCTTTACAACGAGGGCTTCGGGCTGAACCTGCTCTGGACCCGCCAGTCGCCCATCGAGCAGTTCGTGCAGCAGGTGCTCGACCACATCGGCGGGGTGCTGGTCATCGACGCCAGCGGGCGGTTCACCCTGCGCCTGATCCGCGAGCCGGACCTGTGGAACGCGCGCCACTTCGGGCCGCACAACATCATCGCACTGGAATCCTTCGAGCGGCCCGACTGGGCGGAGACGGTCAACGAGCTGACTGTCAACTACACCGACCGGGACACCGGCAAGCCCAAGTCGCTCACCGTCCACAACCTCGCCAACATCGAGGCCCAGGGCGGCGTGGTGGCAGAAAAGCGGGACTATCCGGGCATCACCGACGACGCCCTGGCCGCCAGGGTGGCGCTGCGCGACCTGCGCTCGCTCTCGATACCACTGGCCCGGGTCAAGCTGAAGATCAACCCGCGGGGCGACAGTTCCGCTTCCGGTCAGCCCCTGCCGGGGGACGTGATCGTACTCGACTGGCCGGAACTGGGCATCGCCGAGATGGTGCTGCGGGTAGGCGCCATCGACCTGGGTGATCATACCGATCACAGCATGACGATCACCTGCGTGGAGGACGTCTTCGCACTGGGGCAGAACGCCATCATCGGCGACAACGACACCAACTGGGTGCCGGACGACACCTCGGCCCGGGCACCGGCGATGAGCGTGGCGAACGAGGCCACATACTGGGATCTGGCCCACACCCTGAGCCGCGCGGAACTTGGCGTGGTGGAGGACACCGATACCTACGTCGCCGCGCTGGCGGTAAGAAACGGACAGGCCCAGAGCGAGTGGCGGCTCTACACAGGCGACACCACGGGCACGGCCGAATATCGCAATACCGCCGGCTACAGCCCGGCCGCCCGCCTGGGCGCCGATCTGCCCCAAGCCGTGGATGACGTCATGGTAGCGGTCACCGATCTGACCGACGCCGCCCTGTTCGCCGATTGCGACTACGCCTGGCTGGTCACCACCGCAGGCCAAGCCGTCGAGGCGGTCGGAGTGCTCGCGGTGGACGAGACCGCCGGCACCGTCACCTTGCAACGGGCGGTGCTCGATACCGTACCCGTAGCGCATACGGCCGGCACCTGGCTGATCGGCGCCGGGCCCTCGCCTGGGTATGACGGCACCGTTCGCGCCCCGGCGACCAGCATCGGAGTCTGGCTCGAGCCTCACACCGTGACGGACGTGGGCAACAAGGTCGCGGTGACCGGCGGGCCGACCCTCAACCTTATGGGCCGGCAGGGCCTGCCGTTCCCGCCGGGCAACGTGCGCATCAACGGCACGGCGTATCCGGCCGCCATCGTGGGCCCGTGACGCTCGCCTGGTCCCACCGCGACCGCACCCAGCAGACCGCCTACCTGGTGGCCCAGGCCGACGGCGACATCGGCCCCGAGCCAAGCGTGACCTACCGCGTCCACTACTACGGCGAGACGGGCACCTTGCTGCGCACGCGCACAGGCCTCGCTGCGACCACCGACGGTTGGCCCGAGGAGGTGGCCGACAGCGCACTGCCCGGCGGACGGCTCAATGGCCACCTCACGGTGGAAATCGACGCCCAGCGCGGCGCCCTCGACAGCCTGCACCGGCACCGCATCGAGGTGGACCGCGCCGGCTACGGCTACCAGTACGGCAACTACTACGGAGGCATCTGATGGCCAACACCGATCCCAATCTCGGGCTCACCTACGGCTGGGCGCTCGGCGAGTCCGGCTGGAATACCGCGATGGATGCCAACCTCAAGCGCCTCGGCGCCGTGGTCGGCCTGTCGGTCAAGAGCCGGTCCCTGACCACACCGTCGGCTACCCCGACCGACGGCGACCGCTACATCGTGGCGGCCGGGGCGACCGGCGCCTGGGCGGGGCGTGACGGCGAGATCGCCGTCCGGATCGGCGAGACGTGGGAGTTCCACGCGCCCCGGATCGGCTGGCTCTGCTACGTCGAGGACGAGGACCAGCTCCCGGCCTACAAGGCTGCAGGCTGGAGCCCGGGCATCAGTATCTGACCCGTCTCCCATTCGCATCACCGGACCCGCCCTCGAGGCGGGTTCGTCGTATCTGGACCGAAGAATGACCCCACCCAACATGCGAGACGGCATGGTCGTCATGCCGCGCGAGGGATTCGAGAAGCTGCTCGAGCAGGCCGCCGAGCGCGGCGCCAGGCGGGCCCTGGCCGACGTCGGCCTCGATGGTGAGGACGCCGCCAGCGACATCCGCGAGCTGCGCGGCCTGCTCGAGGCCTTCAACACCGCCAAGCACACCGCCTGGCAGACCCTGATCCGCATCACCACCACCGGCCTCATCCTTGCGCTGATGGCCGGCGCCGCCGTGAAACTCAAGCTCTTTGGAGGACAGTGACCATGCTGACGCTACTTGGCAGCCTGTTGGGGTTCATCTCCAGCGCCTTTCCCGACCTGCTCAGACTCTGGCAGGACCACCAGGACCGCAAGCACGAACTGGCCATTCTCGACCGCCAGATGGAGCAGATGCGGCTGGGCCATACCCAGCGTCTGGAGGAGATCGCCGTCGAGGCAGACATCGCCGAGAGCAAGGCCCTTTACCGTCACGACAGCAAGCCTTCGGGCGTCAAATGGGTGGACGGCCTGCGTGCCTCCGTGCGCCCGGTGATCACCTACGCCTTCTTCCTGCTGTTCACGGCCGTGAAGCTCAGCGCCCTGTATGTTCTGATAGCCGACGAGGGCCTCGCGTTCACCATCGCCTTGCCCCGGATCTGGGACCCGGAGACCCAGGCCCTGTTTGCGGCTGTCATGAGCTTCTGGTTCGGCCAGCGCGCCTTGGCCAAGGCGCGGGCAAGTGACATGCGCCACATCACCCAGGAGGGGCTGGACCTCATCAAGCGGTTCGAGGGGTTCAGTCCCATGATCTACATCTGCCCGGCTGGCTACCCGACCATCGGCTATGGCCATGTGGTGCGGGAGGAGGAGCGGGAACGGTTCGAGGATGGCATCAATGAGCAAGAGGCGGAGGTACTTCTGCAAAGGGACGTGCGCTGGGCCGAGCGGGGCGTGCTGCGGCTGATTAACGTGCCCCTGACTGATGGGCAGTTCGATACCCTTGTTTCGTTCACCTTCAACCTTGGTACCGGGGCACTTCAGAGATCTACTCTACGGCGGAAGGTGAACCGGGAGGAGCATGCCCAGGTGCCACGGGAGTTTATGCGGTGGGTGTGGGCCGGTGGCAGAAAACTCGCTGGACTCACAAAAAGGAGATACGAAGAAGCAAGTCTATATGTCCTTAACGCATAGCTTCTCCTGTCTGATGTTGACAAGAGCTTTTATTCAGTTGTGTTTACCGTGCCTGAATTCAGGGGGGCAATCACAGCCAGCAGATCAGCACATGGGACGAGTTCATCCAACTGTGCCAAAAATCATTCTCGACGGGTCCGCTCTTCTTCAGCGTCAGCTCCACATTCGTGAAATCCATCTGGCCGTTCTTGCGCATTAACTCATCCTCAACCCTTGGGGAAACCCTGACAAAAGCCAAGGATTGCTCTTATCAGGGTTTCCTTAACATCCCACTTCACAACAACACCCGGAAATGCCGCTTGTCCGCATCCGACGACTTGAGAATTCGGTACTCCATTCCACTGGCCACGGCGATCTGCTGTGCAAAGTCACTTTTGGCCTGGACAACAGCGTCTTCAATCTGGTTGTCAGCCTTCACCTCGACGATGACGTATTTCACGCTGCCATCCGGCTCTTCGCGCTGAAAGATGAAATCTGGGTAGTAGCTGCGCACTGTGCGCGAATCTGGGTCGATGTACTGTATGAAAAAGTCAGACTGGCCGTGGGTCAGCATCCCGGTGAAGTAGATCTTCTTTACCCGGCGCTCGCGAAGGAGGTCCCAGAACAACCACTTCTCCGAGCCCGAGTCGAAGCAATAAGTGTCGAGGTGGAAACTCTTGGCGCGCTCTTCGTCTTTGATCTGCCGGTCGTTCATCCGAACGATCTTGTCCTTCGCAGCCGATACCTCGTAGTGACCGTTGGGAGGTATCTTGATCAACTCGACCTCGTGCTCCTCGGTCTGCTGCGATTCGTCGAGTTCGTAGAGCTGGCGGAACAGGCGTGGGATAATCTCGTCGTAAAGCAGCTCGTTGAACTCATTGGTCATGGCCACGAGTGCGTCGGCACCTTCTTTGGTCGCGTCGAGCAGATCTTCGATTTCTAGCGGGCTGCGATTGAGGTAGCGCGATACCTCGGCCACCAATGACAGCCGTGAGAACGTTTGCTTTTCCCGGCGCGCCGTCAGATCAAAGGTGCGGCTTCCGGAAGCGCCCGCCGCGTCGGCGGCGGTCAGGCTGTCCTGCTGGGTTTCGATCAGGCGGTATTTCTCGACCAGCTCCCCCCCACTTCTGTGGGTCAGCCCGTTCGGGCATCAACGCTTGGCCGGTCACCACCTGCTTTTCACGCATCTGGTACTGCTTGCGCACACGCACCAGCTTGATCTTGACCGGCGGCTCGACCACGCGCACTTCGACCCGCTCCTTGTCTTTGGCGGTTTTCTGCAGCTCGTCGGCGCTGATGCGGAAGTTCTGCTGCAGCTCATCGTTCAGCGTGTTCAGGTTGTCGTCCGAGAGGAAGACACGCCCAGTGTGCTGAGCCTGACCGATGGCGCGCAGGCAGCGCATCGTGGCCTGCAGCACGAAGACCTTGGACTTGGGTTCGCGGAACAGTCCCACGCCGAAAAGCGACCGGCAGTTCCAGCCTTCACGGCCTTTGTTGACCAGCAGGATGAATTGTTTTCCGACGATTCAGTGTCTAGGCGGTTGAACTCGCGGATGTCGTCGTTGGTGGTGAGCTTGGGGTCCCCCACGTTGACCAAGATGTGCGAGGTGGGGATGCCGTGTTTGAGCAGCGTGCGCTCCACGGCCGGTTTCAACTCGCCGGTCAGTTCATCGATGGTGGCGGCGAAGAAGGCCAGCTTGGGAAGCAGCCTTCCGGTCACAAGTCACCCGTTTCCTTGAGGAAGGTCTCGATGGCGATGTCGACAAACTCGTCTGTGCGGGTGTTGGCGTAGCCGTGCAGGGTCACCTTCTTGAGGAAGCCATTGTCGATGGCTTCCTTCAGGCCATAGGCATAGACCACCTCGGGCAACACCTCGCGTCCCACATAGGGCGTGCCGGTGTAGTTGTAGCAGGCCACCACCCGCGTGCCGGCCGCGTTCAGGCTGGCGGCGAGGATGTCGATGGTGGTGCGCAGACTGGTGTCGGTTATCTTTGCTCCAACACCCATGTCCTTTGCCAACGCCTTGCCGAAGGAGTGGTGCGCCTCGTCCACGTAAATGCCCAACTGTTCCAGGCGACGTAACTTCTCAAAACGCTGGTTGGTGGTCAATTCACCTTCTTTTTCTGGCTGATCGAAGTCGTAGAGATCGGCGGCGGCGGCATAGACACCGGAGACTTCTAAGGTGTCACCGACAGCACCGAACAACCTATCAACGCTAGTCTTCTCCTTGCGTTTTCGCTTGAGGATGATCTTCTGCGTGTTCGAGACGATGACGTTGAAACGCGAACCATCCAGCGTGTCTAGCGAAGTGCCTGCATCCTCAAGATAGTGGAAGCGCAGGTGAGTGGTCAGGAAGTTAACATACTCCGGCGGCACCACGCGGGTCAGGTCGAAGGACTCGATTTCCTTCAGCGACTGCAGCACCGTTTTGTCCGGTGCGAACACCAGCGCGTTGTGACAGTAGCGGAGATCCTTATCGAATTTATTGCCTAGCAGGAACTCGTAGAAGATGCAGGTCGCCATGAGGATGGTTTTGCCCGTTCCCATCGTCAGCGCGAAGATGTAGTTTGGGTAGGCACGCGAATTTTTTCGCATCGCCGCAAACACAGCCTTGTACTGATCCTGCGTGACCTGGTCTAGCAGGTCCGCCTGATGGGTATTTCCGATCAGGCCACCTTCTGCGCGACCGGCGAAGCGGCCTTTCTTCTCAAACCAGGCTTGAAATATCTCCTCGACCTTGGCGTTGCCCAGGAACTCCTTGAGAAAGACGTAGATTTCCAGAGCCTCGTACTGCGGCTGGCGCAGAAAGGCTTTGGGGGGGGTTTTCTCTGGGTTGTTGAAGTCGAGGAACTTACGGGTCAGCTCCTTGTAGTGCGTTCGGATCGTGCCCCGGTTTGCCTGATAGAACTGCCAGAGGAATTGAAAGAAGGCAAAGTCGAGCGACGCGCTCACCGCCTTGGATGCACGTTTAGTCGCCATGGGCCACACTCCCTTCCCAAGACTCCGACAGCAGGTCGGTGATTTTCACGCGGATGGTGCCCGCATCCTCCGGCACCTTGTAAATGCCCTTGACCATCTCATTCTTGCCGGGGATGTCCACTACCGCCGGTTGCAGCACCGCGCCGTCGTAGTTCCAGTCGATCAGCACCGACTCGACCAGTTCTTTCCAGTCTTCGACCGACTCCTTCTGCAAGGAGAGCTTCTGCAACAGGTTCATCGGGTAGAAGCGCTCGATGGTCAACTCGCCATTCTTCACCACGACCTTGGCCTCAGAGTCGCGCTTGAACTCCAGATTGGCCTTGTCGCGCAGGATGTCCACCACCTCCACGTCGATCTTGAAGGGTTTGGCGGCAAGCTCCAACTGCGCGGCCAGGTCAGGCTCATGCCCCATACAGATGAGGGTGATCTTCTCCACGGGGCGGTTCGGCCTCTCGTTCTGCTTGCGCTCCCAGGCCTTGTAGTCAAATCCCGCGATCAGCTCGTTCAGATCGGCGCGCGTGGCGATGCGGTTGACGGGCATGATCTTGACCATGCGGCCGTCCTTCTCGCCATCGAACACGGCGCTGAACTCCAGCTTCTGCACCTCCAGCGCCTCCAGCAGCAGCTCCTTGGCCTGCACCGGATTGCGGAAGATGTCGTAGTGGTTGACGTTGTAGACCTCGAAGCCGGCGTAGTGTTTGGTGTCGGGGTCAAGTGGCTTCTGGCCCAGTTCTTCAGCCACTTTTATCAGCCGCTTGGTGGTCGTCTGGATCGCACCGAGGTTGATGTCCGCACCGATGAAGCGACGGCCGAGTTTCGTAGCGACTGACTGAGTGGTGCCTGAACCCATGAAGCAGTCGAACACAAGATAGCCTGGTTCGGAAAACCTATCGATAATCAACCTTAAAAGCTCCTCGTGCTTTTGGGTCGGATAATCCTTTCTGTTCTCGTATGCTTTGCAGTTAAGCCAAAGTGTGTTAGCGAGCTTCTGCGTTGCAGGCGGATACCAATTCTCAATTGTTCCAGTAGACGATTTCCTCAAAAACTCTAATTCCTCGCCAGTCTCTCTCCAGTAATCAACCAGGGCAAGCCAGTCCCTTCACGCGTGAGGTGTTCCGCAAACTTGGCGAGAAATGTTTGATAGTTTTCATGTGCTCTAAGAGCTCTTTCCTCGCTCCACTTCCACTGACCATGCTCGATGGTCACACCAAGAAGCGGATATCTCATCGTCGGTCGATCTTCGCCGCTCCAAAATCGATGCCAGTAGCCATCGCTATTTTCTGATTCGTAGGGGTCGTAGGCCTGCTTGTATCTCGTTGACTTGGACTTGCTGTAAAGAAACAAGTTGTCATGTCCAGCGGACAATGCATTGATAGTTTTAAATTGCGCTTGAAGGTTCTTGGTAATTGGACGCTTGATGATTATTTCATTTCTGAAATTATCTGCGCCGAATACTTCGTCAAGGATGCACCTAAGCAAGTGTGCTTTGTGATAGTCGGCATGAAGAATGATGCTCGCAGATTCAGCCATTAGCTCCCTGATTAGGATCAGTCGCTCATACATGAATTGGAGATATTCGTCATTCGACCATATGTCAGCATATTGTTTTTCCTCGAATGCTGTCCCATCGTTGATAACCTTGTGGCCTCGCAACGCAATCTTTTTCTTGTAATCGGCTTTAGAGTCGAAGGGAGGATCAATATAGACGAGATCCACCTTTCCCCGGAACTGCTTGAGCAGGTAACTCATCACCTGCAGGTTGTCTCCCCAGTAAATCCTGTTGCGCCAGCCGTCCACCTCTTCGCCATGAACCTCCTTCAACTGCGCCGGGTAGTACTGCGTCGAGGTGAAGGGGCGCTTGCCGCGCCAGTTCAGCATCGGGTAGCCCTTGATTGGCTCGAACTCGTACTTCTCGACGTGGGTGGTGCCGCTATCCGGCGTGGCCAGTTGCAGGCTTTCCTGCGCGGGAGTGTTCTTGCTCATTAGTCGTCTTTCCTGAACGTCCAATTCTTGTTGTCGCAGTAGGCGCGCATGTCGCAGCTCTGGCACAGCTTGGTCGGACGCGAGGCCATACGATAGTCCTGCCGCTCGATGCGCGCCACGATGTCGTCGAAGCGGGCGATGGTTTTTCCGATGGCGTGGTCATCCTTGTCGAACGAAACATAAGGGTTCCCGCCGTCTTCACCGGTGTAGTAGAGATGCATCCGGCTGACCTTCTGGCCGGTGCGCTCTTCTACGAGGTGGGCGTACACCTCGAGCTGGTGCTGGTACTGGCGCAGCCGCACCCGGTCCTTCTCCATGTCAGGCTTCTTCTCCGACTTGAAGTCGATGATCTCGACTGTGTCGCTCTCACCTCGGATCAGGTCAACGCTGCCCTTGAGGATGTACTGGTCCTTGACTAGCGATATCTCGACCTCGGCTTCTTTGATGCGATCCCAATTGCTGTTCTCTCGCTCGTAGTAGCGCAGCACGTGCAGCAGCGCGGCTTGTTGCGAGGAGGGCGCGAGATAGACGCGCTCTTTCTTGGAGAGCATGGCGTAGTTGGCCGAAAACCAGCCCTTGATGGCGTCAAAGGTGATGGTGTGCTCCTCGCCGCGCAGCACGGTCTTGTGGATGTCCTCGATGGTCTGGTGAACCAGGGTACCGAACAGCATCGGGCTCTTGCGGATGGGCACAAATTCCAGCTCCTTGAAGAAGCGGTACTGTTCGGCGCAGTTTTCGAACACCGTGATGTGCGAGGTGAACGAATACTCCTGCCTGAGATTGATCTGCTTGACGGCCTCGAAGGTCAGAGCCGACAGATCGATGTCACGCCAGCTGGGGAGCTCGTAGAACAGGCGCTTGAAGTACTTCGACGGCGACTTGCCCAAGCCCCGGCCGTTGCGCACCTGTGCGGCCAGCACCAGCAGGTTCTGCGCGCGCGAAAAGGCCGTGTAGAACAGCCGCCGGAAATCGAAGTGCTTGATGTGCTCCAGTGGCTCGAAGCGCGGCTTGGAGAGGTAACCACCATCCTCCAGCAGCTCGTCGAGCGCGGTATGTTGTTTTCGCGGTACAGCCTCTAGTGAGCCGCACACCACGACCGGAAATTCCAACCCTTTAGACTGGTGGATGGTGAGGAACGAGACACAGCCCTTGGGCGCGTACTCGGCCTCATCCTCGTACTCACCAATGCCGCCATCCTTTAGGAAGCGCAGGAACTGGTTGAACAGGTCGCGGAGATTCTTTTCCAGGAATTCCGGGTTTAGCACGCTGACAAAGTGCAGGTACTCGAACTTGGTAAGCAGCTTGGAGAAGGTGGCTAGGTTGCGTGCGGCGCGGCCTTTGTCGACGCCCTGCAGCGCCTCCTCCGAGAGGAAGCTCGAGAATAGCGGGAACTGGAGCAGCTGGTAGAACAACCCGGAGAAGGCGTAATCGGTGTTCTGCGTGAGTATCGCGTGGCGTTTGGCCAGCGGACGCGCCCAATCCAGAAGGGGCTTATTTTCTGGCTTGCGCAGCTCGTCCGTGAAAGGTTTGAAGCAAAGGTGGTCGTAGTAGTCCCAAATGTCCAGATGCACACCTTCGGCCCACGCCCGCACTTTGGGGAATTGCGGGAAGAGGAAGATCAGCGCACCGATCATCAAGCCGATCTCTTCACGCTCGAAGAACATGTTGGAGCGGGGAGAGTACACGGGCACGCCCTGCGCTTCGAGGAAGCGCGCAAGCGCCACCACCTTTTTGTTCTTCACAGAGCGGAACAAGAATGCAACCTGATTCCAGTCTGTTAGCCTACCGGATGCCTTCAGACTGTTGAGGAAGGCCAGAACCTCGGCGTGCCAGTTGGTGGTTTCGTCCTTGTTATCGGTGGCTGCCAGCCGTACCGCCGTGGGCATATCAGGGAAGTCGTCCTCGCGCGGGCCAATTTGCTTGGCAAACCGGAAGACGCGTGTGCCGTCATCCCAGTTCTGTTCGTGCATCCACTCGTTGTAGAAACGGATGATATCCGGGTGCGATCGGTAGTTGACGGTCAGCTTGACCTGCTTGCACTGGCCCTCAGGAAACAGCGCGGGGAACTCCAGAATGTTGCGGATGGTGGCGCCGCGAAATCGGTACAAGCCCTGGTCGTCGTCACCAACTACACATAGATTGCGCTGCTCACCTGCGAGCAGCAGAAGAATGCGCTCTTGGATGGTGTTGGTGTCCTGGTACTCGTCCACCATCAAGTAGGTGATCTTGTCGCGCAGCTGCGCCAGCACCTCGGGATGCTTCTCCAGCAGTTGCAGAGCTTCGTACTGAATGCCGGAGAAGTCCAATGAGTTGTGCTCGTGCAGCAGTTCCTGGTACTTGGCAAAGCACGCGGCCAGAGCGCGGATTTCCGGCTCTGGGGCTGCTGCCAACGTGGCGGGGTCGAGCGCCTCTTCGCTGACCTTGTTGACCCACTTGAGCAGGTTCTCCGACTGCGCCCAACGGCCCGTCCGGCCGTCACCCATGACAAACTGAGCATCGGGTAGTTCACGGAAGTCCTTGATGTGCTGGTAAAGGAAGTACTGCTGGTCGAATTGATCGAACAGCGTAAAGTTGCGCTTGAGGCGGGTGAACTCGCGGAAGTCCTCCAACAACCGTAGGCAGATGGAGTGGAAGGTGCCCAAGTACATCTCGTGCAGGTTGAACTTGATGCCCAGATCGCTTAGCCGGTTGGAGATGCGAGTTGTCAGCTCACGCGCGGCCTTGTCGGTGAAGGTGACGACAAACAGCGACTCCGGCGCGACGCCCTTGTGTGTGATCAGGTAGACGATCCGCTCGACAAGCGTGAAGGTCTTCCCCGACCCGGGGCCCGCGATGATGAGCACCGGGCCATCGTTAGCGAGGATGGCTTCGAGCTGCTGGAAGTTGGCCTTTGATTGGAGGGCTGCGGCGCTGCTGGTCATTCCACCCCCTCGCCGTCATCCACCATCGCCTTGCCGATGCGGCTGGCGATCCACTTGTCCAGGTCGCCGCGCCGGAAGCGCCAGGTGCCACCTAGCTTGAACGCCGGGAGCTTGCCGCTCGCCGCGAGGCGATAGACCGTTCGCTTGCCTGCCTTCAAGTAGGCGGCAACCTCGTCAATGGTGAGGATTTCGTCCGGCTGGTCGCTCATCAGCTCTCCCATGTCATCTGCGCTGCGCTTGGTTTACCGCCTCATATTGTCATACTATTCCACAAATGTTCAGACTTGAGCAAACCTGGCATCCAAATCGGTGCCTGACCAAGAGGGAGTGGCCGTGGCGTCGAACTACGAGGCAATTTGCGAGGAGAACCGGGAAAGCTACGGCACCAAGGGGGCTCAGAAGTCCGGCAAGCTGGCCGCTGGGCTGTACGACGACCGCACGCACTTCATCTTCGAACTGCTGCAAAACGCCGAGGACGCGCTCGGTCGCCGTGGCGAGTGGCGCGGATCACGCAAGGTTGCATTCACCCTGAACTCGACCCGCCTGATGCTCTCGCATTTCGGCAAGCCGTTCGACGAGGCCGACGTCCGTAGCGTCTGCGACATCGCCGAGAGCACCAAGAACGAGTCGTCCATCGGGCGCTTCGGCCTCGGCTTCAAGTCTGTCTACACCGTTACCGATCTTCCAGAGATTCACTCGGGCGACGAGGACTTTGCTATCGAGAACTACGTCTTCCCGAAGCGGTTGCCGCGTTCGGCACGCGCGGCTGACGAGACCCAGATCATCCTTCCCCTGAAACCGGAAGACACGAGCGCAGCGTCGAACATCACGGCGGGGTTTCGTCACTTGGGGCCGGACACGCTGCTGTTCCTGCCTCACATCGAGGAGATCAACTGGAACGTTGAGGGCGGCCCTTCCGGTTTCTACCTACGAAACGCCTCCGAAGTACTCGGACCCAACGTGCACCGCGTCACGGTGATCGGCCAAGAGAGTGGGCAACCCGAGGTCGACCAGAACTGGCTGGTATTCCGCCGCAATGCGTTTTCTGCTGAGGGGAAAAGGGTCGGGCGGGTTGAGATCGCCTTCTCGCTGGTTGCGGACAAACTCATTCCAGGGCGCTGGGCCGTGCAGCCGCTGGCCAGGTCGTCCCTGGTGGTGTTCTTCCCGACTGTAGTCGAGAGCCGCCTTGGTTTTCTCGTGCAGGGGCCGTACCGCACCACGCCCAGCCGCGACAACATCCCTCCCGGCGATCCGTGGAACCAGCATCTGGTCATGGAAACCTCCAGCCTGTTGGTGGAGGCGATGCGCTGGATGCGGGACAACGAAATACTGGATCTCGCGGCGCTGCGCCGCCTTCCGCTCGACCGCGAGAAGTTCCCAAAGGGCTCGCGGTTTGCGCCGATGTTCGACGCCGTCCGGCAGGCGTTTCAGGACGAGGCGCTGCTACCAACCTTCGACGGAGGGCATGTCACCGCCCAGCAGGCCAAGTTAGCGCGAACGCAAGAGTTGCGCGAACTGTTCAGCCCGGATCAGGTTGCGGCGCTGTTCGGTACGGAGGTCGCCGCTTGGTTGTCAGGCGACATCACCCAGGACAAAGCACCCGAGATTCGCCAATACCTGATGCGCGAACTCGACATCGACGAGATCACGCCGACGAAGCTAGTGCCGAACCTGACGAAGGCGTTCCTTGAGGCGCAATCCGACGAGTGGGTGTTACGTCTGTACGAGTTCCTGAGCGGCCAGGAGAAGGCGCTGCGTCGCCATCTGGATACTGTCCCGCTCATCCGCCTGGATGACGGAACACACGTCGTCGCTCGCGAAAACGGAAAAGCCAAGGCTTTCTTGCCCAGCGCCATTGCCACCAGTTTTCCGACGATGCGCCGCGCGGTGTGTGCGACACCCGAGGTGCGCCTGTTCCTGATTTCGCTGGGCATCACCGAACCTGATCCGGTGGATGACGTCATCTGGAACCTGCTACCGAAGTACCAGCAGCCAGAGTTGGATGTGGACGACGATACCTACGCCGCCGACATCGAGCGCATCCGTGCAGCTTTCAGCACTGACTCAACCGCGCAGAAGGAAAAGCTCCGGTCAGCCTTGCGCGATACCACCTTTGTGATGGTGGTCGACACCGGCGACGGCAAAACTCATGTCGCCAAGCCTAGCGAAGCCTACATCGCCACCGACCGCCTACAGCAGCTCTTCGCAGGCGTGCCCGACATCTTGATCGTCGACAATGAGTACGACTGCCTGCGCGGTGAAGAGATTCGTGACCTGCTGGTGTCGTGTGGTGCAAGCCGTTACCTTATCCCCGAAGCAGCGCCCTCACGACTTGGGCATTCCGAGAAAGCGCAGATTCGCAGAGAAGCGGGACTTGAACGTGCGAGCTGGGAAAATCCGCCAGAGGACTTCACCCTTCGCGGCCTGACAGCGCTGCTGGAGTTGTTGCCAAAACTACAACCCAAGGATGCCGCCGCCCGAGCAAAGGTGCTGTGGGAAGCCTTGGCCGATCTGGAGGCGCGCGGTACTGCCGCCTTCTACTGCTCCTACAAGTGGGGCTACTTCCACGAGACAAAGACTGCTGGGTTCGATGCCGCCTTCGTCCGGACGCTCAATCAGGTTGCCTGGGTGCCGAGTACCGACGGCGAGCTTGTACCGCCCGGGCTCGTCGTATTCGACACCCTCGGCTGGAAGCCCAACCCGTTCCTGCAAACCAAGATCACCTTCAAACCACCGATCATCGATCAGCTTGCCAAGGAGGCAGGCATCGACCCGGCCATTCTAGATCTGCTACGAAGAGACCCTACCATCGTCGCCGAGCTGACATCCCGACTGAGCGCGAGCCCAGCGCCACAGACTGAGCCATCGGCAGAGTCCGAACAGGAGACCGGCGAGCCGTCCGATGGCGACGTGTACGACGGTGCGAAAGATCTGTACGGCGATGACATGCCGGACATCCCACCTGGCACTCCTGATCCGGACGGTGGTGATGGCGTGAATACGGGCGCAGGGGGTGGTGGCCACGGCCGCACTGGTACTGGGACTTCGCGCGGCGGAAACCAAGGCAATGGGGTGGTCACGGCGGCTCAGGCGGCTACGGCACTTCCGGAGACAAGGGCAGTGGCAAGGGCGGCGGGCAAGGAATGAGGACACCCGGCCACGCCGGGGGGGGCGACCGTTCATCTCCTACGTTGGCACGCACCCAGATGAGGAAGGCCCAGACCCGGATGGCCTCGAACAGAAGGAACGGATGCAGATCGAAGAGCGAGCAATCGACCTGATCATTCGACTCGAGCCAGGACTACGCCGCACTCCGGAAGGCAACCCAGGTTTTGACCTCTTCGAGGTCGACAGCAGTGGCAGGCAGATTCGATGGGTCGAAGTGAAGTCGATGACGGGCACCTTGCAAGATCGTCCTGTGGGACTGTCACACACGCAGTTCGACTGCGCGCGCGAAAAGGGCGATGCGTACTGGCTTTACGTGGTCGAGCGCGCAACCGATCCGGCACAAGCCCGCGTGCTCAGAATCCAGAACCCCGTCGGCCACGCCCGGACGTTCACGTTCGACCATGGCTGGGGCGAGATAGCACGAACTGATCCACCCCGTCGATGACCAATCAGCCAAATCATCCAATTCACGCCGGCAAGGCCAAAGCATTTCTATCTGATTCGATTCCGGATGGCGGAATCGAATATGTTGGCTGCCATGATAGCTCCGGGCAAACTGCCAAAATGAAAGTTTGCAGCTTTCTGCTTGCCTCTCTAGCACTTATCACGATCAATTAGGCGTCAGAAACCTTCTCGGAAGCGACGGTTTGTGGCCAGGGGCTCGTCCACCACCAATACCACAAGGCCAACCCGGGCGGGTTGGTCTTTTTTATTGGTGCGCCCAGCATGGGCGCACCCCTGCGGGTGAAAGTCCCGCCACGAGCTGGTCACGGCGAGTGAAGTGAAGCGCAACTGCGGAAGGGTGACCGACCGTGGGGAGGAAGCGTGGAGCG
>JAKRWE010000019.1 GCA_024712425.1 Chromatiales bacterium | reverse complement strand
TCCCGTCGCCCGTGTCAAAAAACGACGGAAAGGGTACGGCCACATGGCCCGGAATGCCCCGATGGGTGGGTCAAAATTGTTGGCCATAGGTGGGTCAGAATAGATGGGCATTAACAGCCACCATCGACAGACTGCCGGACGCCATCGCCCGTATCGGGATGAACACCACCCACAGCTTGGTAATCACCTTTGCCCTGCGCGAGATATTCCGCTGCAATGTCCCGACCCTGTACGAAGCATGCGCGATCTGTGGGAGCAGGCCAGAAGGTCGGTGCCGTGTGTCACATCCTGACCAAACGCTGCGGCAAGATCGACCCGGAATCGGCGTTGCTCGCCGGCCTGGTGCACAACATCGGCAGCGTCGCCATCATCACCTATGCGCGCGACTTCCCGGAACTCAGCGCCAATCTGGAAACACTGCAGGGCGTCACCCGCCGCCTCAAGGGCCAGCTGGGCAAGATGATCCTGACCCACTGGGATTTCCCCGCCATGCTGATCGAAGCCACCGAGGACCACCCGCACCGTATCCACGAAGGTCCCTGCGATACCGGCGACCTGGTGGTGATAGCCCGCCGCCATGCCGGTTTCGACGACGGCCCGGGCGAAGAGGAAACGGAACTCCCGGCCTATGCCAAGCTGGGTTTCACCGCGGAACAGATCCACGCCGTACTGGAAGAGGCCCAGGCGGAGCTGGACGAGATGCTGGCGCTATTGGGCAAGTAGTGTCCGGTGGCCGGGTTAATGACCCGGCCTCAGGTGCTCGATGTATTTAGGCACCTCCTCCATCTCCAGCCTCAGGCCCGTAGCATCGATTATTAGTGCGTGATCACTTCCCTTTATCTTGAGGTTACAACTGGCATGGCCTGCGCTCTCCAGCGGCACGGGCAGCATGTCACGATAGGTGTAGACGTTCTCCACCACGTCTCCACCGACACATTCCGCGGGGAGATCGTCGAGAACGCGCTCATCCTCCAGCGCTGCCCCTTCGAACACCAGCCAGCCGTTCTGCCACCAGCGGGTACGCTCGACCGAGCCGGTCATGGTCTTGACCAGGTAAGCCGGTTCAAACCGTACCTTTAGCGTCTCGCCATCGATCTCGACACCCGCAATGCTGGCGCCGACCAGGTCGATACTCGTACTGTCCATACAGGGGCTCCACTGACCGAGATGTTGTCAGGCGATTATACGGAACGGGCCGGGAGCCAAACACCCGCGTTCGTGAGGGCTAACCTGCTTCGCGCTACTGGCCCAGGCAGGGTCCCATCACCTAAGTTCGCAACTGGCTGGAGCGTGAGGCGGGTGGTCTGCGCGGAAAACTTCGGCGGTAGGGATGTCGCCGTAGAGCCTACACGGATGTATTCACGGCGTTTTTCCGAGCAGACCACCCGCCCCACCCGCGTTAGATGACGTTATCCTGTTGGTCCAGGCCCAGTTCCTTGATCTTTCGGGTCAGGGTATTCCGCCCCCAGCCCAGCAGCTGCGCGGCATCCTGTCGGCGTCCCCCGGTGAACTCCAGTGCCATCTCGATCAGGATGGACTCGAATGCGGGCAGCGCGCACCCGAGCAGATCCGTTTCGCCTTTCGCCAGCGCGCTGCGCACCCAGGACCTGAACACCTCCTGCCAATCGCCTTCCGCCGAGCGCCCGCCATCCTCCTGCTGCAACTCGGGCGGCAGGTCATCGGGATGGATCTCCCGGCCCGATCCCATGACCGTCAACCAGCGTGCGGTGTTCTCCAGCTGGCGCACATTACCGCGCCACTCGAACTGCTGCAGCAGTTCCGCGGTCTCGGGCAACAGGATCTTGGACTCCACGCCCAGTTCGGTGGCGGCCTGCTTCAGGAAATGCTCCATCAGCAGGGGGATGTCCTCACGCCGCTCCCGCAGGGACGGCAGGTGGATGCGAATCACATTGAGTCGGTGGAACAGATCCTCGCGGAACCGCCCTTCCGATACCAGTTGTTCCAGGTTCTGGTGAGTTGCCGCGATGATGCGCACATCCACCTTGACCGGTTCGTGCCCGCCCACCCGGTAGAACTCACCATCGGCCAGGACCCGCAGCAGGCGGGTTTGCAGCTCGGCAGGCATGTCACCGATCTCGTCCAGGAACAGCGTCCCGCCGTTGGCCTGCTCGAAACGCCCGATACGCCGCCCCTGGGCACCGGTAAAGGCGCCCTTTTCATGACCGAACAACTCTGATTCGAGAAGATCGTGCGGAATGGCCGCCATGTTCAGGGCGATGAAAGGGCCGCTGGCGCGCGGGCTGTGCCGATGCAGGGCCTGCGCCACCAGTTCCTTGCCGGTCCCGGACTCGCCATTGATCAGCACCGTGATATTGGAGCGGGCCAGCCGCCCTATCGCACGAAACACCTCCTGCATGGCGGGCGCCTCGCCGATGATCTCGGCGCCCTGCTCGCCTACCCCGCCTGACTCCACCTGGCGCTCGCGGTGCAGCCGACACGCCCGTTGCACCTGGTCGACCGCCTCGGTTACGTCGAAGGGCTTGGGCAGGTACTCGAAGGCGCCGCTGTGGTAGGCCGACACCGCGCTGTCCAGATCGGAATGCGCGGTCATGATGATCACCGGGACATCCGGATATTCCGCCTTGATGGTTTCCAGCAGGGTGATGCCGTCCATGCCTGGCATACGGATATCGGAGATGATGGCGTCCGGTTCCTCGCCGGCCAGCGCCTCCAGGACACCATCGGCACTGCTGAAGCTACGCACCTGCATGCCGTCCTTCTCCAGCGCCTTCTCGAGGACCCAGCGGATGGAGCGGTCGTCATCGATGACCCATACGTTATTCGAGCTGTGCATATCGCGTCTCCTGCCCGGCTGTTATTCGGGCAGCGGTAACAAGATGGTAAAAACGGTATCCCCGGGGCGGCTCCTGCATTCGATCAGGCCCTTGTGCTGGGTGACCAGGGATTGGGCGATCGACAGGCCAAGGCCGGTGCCCTCGCCAGAGGTAACCATCGGCAGGAACAGGGTTTCACGCAGTGACTCGGGGATCCCCGGACCGTTGTCCTGTATCTCCACCCGTGCAACCAGGCGGTACCGCACGTCACCGATGGTGAAGTTTCTCGCGATCCGGGTGCGCAGACGGATGCGGGCCGATTCCTGGCCCTGCAGGGCCCGCACGGCATTCCGCACAATGTTCAAAACGGCCTGGATGAGCTGATCCATGTCACCGACAAGTTCCGGTATGCTTGGATCATAATCGCGAACGATATCGATATGATCGCTACCATATTCCGCAATTACCAGGTTGCGCACGCGTTCCAGCACATGGTGGATATTGAGGCTGCGATACTCGGGCCGACGGTTCGGCCCCAGCATGTTGTCGACCAGGGTTTTGAGACGGTCCGCCTCGTCGATGATGATAGTGGTGTATTCCCCCAGCTCCGGATCCGGCAGTTCCGCAGCCAGCAACTGGGCGGCCCCCCGCAGGCCCCCGAGCGGGTTCTTGATCTCATGCGCCAGGCCGCGGATCAGGTCACGGGTGGCCGCCTGTTGCGAAATCAGCTGCGTCTCACGATGGATCCGCAGCTGGCGATCGACCTGGTTCAATTCAACGATGGTATTCGCCCGTTCCTCGCCGATATGGGTCACCACGCAATCGACGGTTATGAGCGCCCCATCGGCCCGTCTCAGGCCGGCGCTGCGCTTGCTGATGACCTGGCCGTCCTGGGCCAGCCGCACCAGGCTGAGGATCTCTTCCCCGTCGCACAGGATGTGCGGCTCGGGGTGTTGCCCCACGACATGGCGTGCACTGATACCGAGCAGGGCCTCGGCCATCTGGTTGAGATAGGAGACCCGAAGCTGGGCATCGAATACCACGACACCAGTGGCAAGGCTGTCGAGAATACGGGTTTCGGGGCAGGGCATCGCGCTCATGCTCGTCTACCGAGCAATTATCGGGCCATGATCGCATACAGGCTGCGAACGGTGCCGGTCAAATAAATTCAATGGGTTACATTGGCATCGTGGACCGTGCCCCATTGGGATCCTGAGCGGAAAGTATACGATGCACCAATATGGTGCGTCCAATAATCCGGCGGGCCTGCAGATGGTGCCTGGTGTCCCTCGGGATTGCGGCTGGCAATGAGGCCAAGCTGGGAACCTGTCGGGTTTTACCGTTTGAAGCGAAACAGCGTTAAATCCGACAGCCTCCTAACAGGCTGTTGAAAACCGTGCCGATTCTGCCCTGTTTTCACCAGACGGAGGGGGTCGACGGCCATTGTTGCGAGTTGAGTTGACCCAAGAGGCCCAATGCACTGGAAAATGCTGACCCCGGGCAGACCAACCCCTCGACACACTCTCGATCAACATGCCACCACCCCCAGATTGCGCATCCGAACCAGGTTGTAGGCGGTCATGGTCAGCACGAACCGGAAGTCCAGCTTCTCACGGCCAACAAAATGGCTCTTGCGCAGCCCACCGATGGTCTTCGCCCAGCCAAAGCATTCCTCGATACGCTTGCGGAAGCGTTGACTGGTTGCATAACCGGCGTGGTGGGTGGTGCGTCCATCGATGGCCGATGAACGGTTGCTCGTGTTCTGTGCAACGTGCGGCGTCACGTTGGCGCAACGCAGTGCGTCCACACAACCCTTGGTGTCGTAGTTTTTGTCCGCGCCCAGTGTCATGCGATGCGTGCCACCGAGCGCTTCGACCATATCGACAGCGGCTTCCCGCTCAGCGGTACCTGTCGCCTGGGTGACCTGGGCATCGACGACCAGACCGTTCCGGTTCTCGATTAGCAAATGTCCCAGATAAGCCAGCTTTGCCGCTGTGCCTTTGCTCTTCCTGAACAGCAGGGCATCCTTGTCCGTCTTCGACTCATGGGTATCCCGGCAGCGCTTCTCCCCATGGAAATCCACATCGGGGTTACGACCACCGCCACCGGGTGGACCGTCTTCATCCTTGGGTCGATAGCTCTTGAGCGAGGCCAGGGCCTCAATCATCGTTCCATCGACACTGAAGTGTTCTTTGGATAGGAGGTCTGCCTGTTTTGCTTGGCTCAGAACCTGCGCAAAGAAGCGGCGGGCGATATCCCCTTCCAGCAGGCGGTCGCGGTTCTTGGTGAAGGTCGAGTGATCCCACACACGGTCATCCATTGAGAAGCCGACGAACCAGCGAAACAAGAGGTTGTAATCGATCTGCTCCATCAACTGCCGCTCGCTGCGGATCGTGTAGAACGCCATCAGCAACTGCGCACGCAGCAGTTTCTCCGGAGGGATCGAATCGCGGCCATACTCCGAGTACAGCGCATTGAAGTCCGTATCCAGTTTCCGCAATGCGGTATCGACCATCGTGCGTATCGGACGCAAGGGGTGATCCTTCGGCACCCGGGGTTCCGGGCTGACCGTGCTGAACAGGGCATCTTGTTGAATATCCGGGCCACGCATCGTACTGCTCGTCCTTCTTCCTTCCTTACCGGTATCTTCCACTTCAGGCGGCGAATTTCAACAGCCTGTTAGGGCTTGTACTTGGGCGCGAAAGCCGGATTGGTACCCGTGGATTTGGGTATCGCCGAGGGCGAGGACGAGTAATCGGCCTTGTCGGAACTCTCGTACTGCTTGTCGAACTTCGTCGGTTCATCGAAGGTGTCCTTGGCCGGGGGTTTCGACTCGAAGGACTTTCGCTGGTCCTTGGCCGGCTCGTAAGCCGGGTCATAGGCACCTGTGGAACCGCTGCTTCCCTGGGCCGGAGGCAGGGCCTCTTTCCTCAGGGTGAACCGGATCGGCCCGGCCGCGCGAAGGACCGCCCCGTTCCGGTCCTGCACCTGCACACTGAGGCTGTGGGTGCCGCGCGTCACGCCGGTCAGCATGGCCGCAACCGATGCCGTCGCCGGCCCCGCCGCTTGACCGTCGAGAATGAACACCACCTTGTGATCGGGCTGCAAAGGCGGCTCGAGGGTCACACGAACCGGCACCTTGCCCTCATTACTGCGTACCGTACCGTCGTTTGCCGGCGCTGCAATCGCCAGCCTGGTGTAACCGCTGAAGGCGGTTGCCGGCGGCGTTCCGTTCCCGGCCGCTGGCGAAGGATTGGCCAGGGGGCGGGGTGCATAGCGTGAGTAGTCCGGAAGCTTGACCGGATTGGCGCACTTGTTACGCGGGGTGTCGGTATAGCTCACCACGCCATCTTCAGTGACCGTCTTGCAGACCACCGCCCGAACAGGCAGCGAAAACACCAGCAGGGCGCAAAAAAGGCTGCTGACGATACCGCTCAGCGATCGATGGATAGGGCAGGGGGCCACAACAGGATCTTGCATACGTTCAGGATAGTGCAGTTGCTTTGTGCTTCCAAGCGCCGGGTCGTGCACCGATGCACAAAAAAACCCGCAACCGGCCAGGTTGCGGGTTTTTTGCGGGAAGCGCTTGCGATTACAGGCTGTAGTACATGTCGAACTCGATCGGGTGAGTGGTCATGCGCAGCTGGGTCACCTCTTCCATCTTCAGTTCGATGTAACCATCGATCAGATCGTTGGTGAACACGCCACCGGCGGTCAGGAACTCGCGATCCGCGTCCAGTGCCTCCAGGGCCTGGTCCAGGCTGTGGCACACGGTCGGGATGTTGGCAGCCTCTTCCGGCGGCAGCTCGTACAGGTCCTTGTCCGCGGCATCGCCCGGGTGGATCTTGTTCTGGATGCCGTCCAGGCCCGCCATCATCATGGCCGAGAAGGCCAGGTAGGGGTTGGCGGTCGGATCCGGGAAACGCACCTCGATACGGCGTGCCTTGGGGCTGGAGACCCAGGGGATACGGATGGAGGCGGAGCGGTTACGGGCGGAGTAGGCCAGCATGACCGGTGCCTCGA
This sequence comes from Chromatiales bacterium, assembly GCA_024712425.1. Classification (GTDB taxonomy): domain Bacteria; phylum Pseudomonadota; class Gammaproteobacteria; order Chromatiales; family Chromatiaceae; genus MONJU. The sequence continues at coordinate 19,789 of JAKRWE010000019.1, read as the reverse complement.
AGCCCGGCACCAGGCGCTTGTAGGAGTTGGTGGAGGCGTTGGTGAAGGCATTCAGCGCGCGCGCGTGCTTGATGATGCCACCGATGTAGTACAGCGCGGTCTCGGACAGGCCACCATACTGGTCACCGGCGAAGATGTTCTCGCCATCCTTGCCCAGGGACTGGTGTACGTGCATGCCGGAGCCGTTATCGCCAACGATGGGCTTGGGCATAAAGGTCGCGGTCTTACCGTAGGCATGCGCCACGTTGTGTACGCAGTACTTGAGGATCTGGTTCCAGTCGGCGCGCTTGACCAGGGTGTTGAACTCGGTGCCGATCTCGCACTGACCTGCAGTCGCCACCTCGTGGTGATGCACCTCGACGGTCACGCCCATCTCTTCCATTGCCTGGCACATGGCGCCACGCAGGTCGTGCAGGGAATCGACCGGCGGGACCGGGAAGTAACCGCCCTTGACGCCCGGACGGTGACCGATGTTGCCGTCTTCATAGACCTTCTCGGAGTTCCACTCGGCCTCTTCGGAGTCGATCTTGACCATGGAGCCGGACATGTCCACGCTCCAGCGCACGTCGTCCAGCACGAAGAACTCGGGCTCGGGGCCGAAGTAGGCGGTATCGGCGATGCCGGTGGACTTCAGGTAGGCCTCGGCACGCTTGGCCACCGAGCGCGGGTCACGCTCGTAGCCTTCCATGGTGGCCGGCTCGAGGATGTCGCAACGCAGGTTGACCGTGGCATCGTCGGTGAACGGATCGAGAATGGCGGTATCGGCATCCGGCATCAGGATCATGTCGGACTCGTTGATGCCCTTCCAGCCGGCGATCGACGAACCGTCGAACATCTTGCCGTCTTCGAACAGGTCTTCATCTACGGTGGAGGAGGGCACGGTGACGTGCTGCTCCTTGCCACGGGTATCAGTGAAACGGAAGTCAACCCATTTGACCTCGTTATCCTTGATCATCTTCAGGACGTCTTTTCCGGCCATCTCGATCTCTCCAAAATAATTACAGGGGCTGTCAGCGACAGCAGACGAAAATTCTTGCGGGAACGGGACCTCGCCCGATCGTGCACACTAGCAAGGCAAACACCATGCCACCTTTCCCAGAGCGTCCTGTTACAACGGGGCATTTTGGGAAAGGCGCCCGATTATGGCAGTTTTCAATGGAATTTGGCGAGAATTCCCTGCTAATACTACGATAAATGAAGCTGACCACCGCCGGGCCATTTAACGGTGCACACCGGCGCACAAACGCACTATTATTGTGCATCCAGGCCGAAAAACACCCGCACCTTGCCGAATTCCGCTTCGGGCTCCAGCGCTTCCTGCAGCTGCTGCTGCAGGGCCTGCGCCTCCCCCGGGTCCGCGCAACGTTCGAGGGCAAACTCCACGTCCACATCGATCTTGCCGGCCAGGTAGTGCAACACGATCTTGTGCGGCCCCGGCAGGGCCGGCCAGACCGTCTGCAACCGCCCCAGGGCCTCGGCGCGCAGCGGTAGATTGCGGCAGGGGCGGGCGGTCTCGTCATCCTCCGGGTCGATATGCACGGTGACGTCGTTGATCGCCTCCACCGCCTCCTTCAGCCGCTCCTCCACCACCTGGCTGATCATATGGCCCTCCGATACCGACAGTTTCGGATCCACCTGTACATGCACGTCGGCGGCAGCCCGATGGCCATGGCGGCGGGTGCGCAGCATGTGTACGGAACGGACACCGTCCACCGAGAGGATCGCCGCCTGCGCCGCCTGCACCTGCTCCGGATCCAACGCGGCATCCACCAGTTCCTGCATCGCCTCCCAACCCAGGTCCCAGCCTATCTTGGCCACCATGATGCCGACGATCACGGCGGCCAGGGAATCCAGGTAGGGCCAGCCCGCCATGGCGCCTGCGATGCCGAGCAGCACCACCACCGAGGAGATGGCGTCGCTACGGTGGTGCCAGGCATTCGCGCGCAGCATCTCGGAATTGACCCGTCGCGCCACCACGATGGTGTACCAGTACAGCGCCTCCTTGGAGACAATGGAGATCAAGGCCGCGTAGATGGCCAGCATGCCCGGGACCGGATGTTCGCCGCTGGCAGCGCGCTGAACCGCATCCCAGACGATCCCCAACGCCACCACGCCGAGCAGGATGCCGAGACCCAGCGTTGCCGCGGTCTCGAAGCGCCCGTGTCCGTATGGATGCTCCTCGTCCGGTGCCTCCCCGGCATGGCGCGCGGCGAACCATACCAGGGCATCGGACGCAAGATCCGACAGCGAATGGATACCGTCCGCGACCAGTGCGGCCGAGCTGTCCATCCAGCCGATCACCAGCTTGAGGGCCGACAGCAGCAAGTTTACCAAGGCCCCGACCACGGTCACCCGTTGCGAGGCCCGGCTGCGCTCAGCCAGGACATCATGCTGCTGAGTAGCCATCAGTCCTCCTCCCCGACCCGGATCACGACGATGTATTCATCGCCCTGGTCACGCACATCCAGTACCTCGTGTCCGTTGATACGGCACCAGGCGGGTATGTCGTTCATTGCACCGGGATCCGTACACACGGCCTCCAGTTCATCACCCGGCTGCATGCGGGCGACCTGATCCTGGACCCGGATCACGGGCATGGGGCAGAGGAGGCGGTGGCAGTCGAGGATTTCGCGGCTTTGCATGGAATCTGCGTCGATTGGGTTGTAACAGCGCGATTATACCGGTACCTGGCGCCGGAAATCCGAACACGAAAACCCCTGAAAGCCTGTTTCTGAAAGATCAATATTCCTTCATCAGGCTGGCGCCGGCAGCAATGTCGGCAGTTGCATCCGAGAACCCCTTGATCAGGTAGGACTGCAGCTTCCATCCCGGTTTCCATTTGATAGTGTAAAACGCCATCAGGCTGCGCTTGTCCTCGTTGCCGGCGCGGGTGTTCTGACGGTAGCTGGCCATCAGCCCGCCGCTCTGGCTCGGCGTGAGCAGCCTCGAAAAGCCGATTCGTCCCAGCCACACATCGTTGTAGTCGGTGCTGGCCGTATCGCCGTATTTGCGGTAACCGATGGCGCCGAACACGGTGGTCCGGCCCAGTGACGCGAAAGGCGCCAGTTCGATGGTCACATCGGTCTCGCCGGTACCCAGTCCCTCGTCCTTGTCGGCGGTCGGGAGTTTCATCTTGCCCCTGAGCGACAGCCCCTTGTGTCCTTTGCTGTCGCTCCAAAGCAGGCGTCCGGCCGTTACCCCGATGTCACCCAGACCGCTGCGACGGCGGCTGGTGGCCGGACCTGCTGTGGTCTGCCCATCCGGCAGCACGTTGGCTGCGCCCCGGATGCGCAACCAGGGGACCGCCACTCTGAAGGTCCAGGGGCCGCTCTTGTGACGTATACCCAGGGAAAGACTTTCCACCGTGGTCGTGGTGCTGGTCCCATAGTCGCCCGTGGCGTAGTAGGCCCCCAGTGAAACACGGGTTCCATCGGCCGCATGGACGGACGATGAAATCAGCAGCAACATCATCCCTGTTCATTTCCAGTGCATCATCCGTTCATCCACTCTGTCGACGTTTGCTTGCCTGCCATCCCGGCTCAGTCATCATCAGGTACCTCCGGGGTATCGGGTACCTCCGGGGTATGGGACGACTCCATATCATCGGAGGCATCCTCCGCCTCTGCCGCTTCGGGTACATCACCCTGTGCCGGCTGTTGCCTGTCATGGGCCTCCGGGCGGGATTCAGCGTCATCGGCACCCACGACCAGGTCGTGTGCCTCGTTATCCTCTCGCGGATGCGCACCCGTCGCCTGCGCTTCCACCCGCGGATCCTTGCCGGCACGGGTCCCCGCCCCGGCTCCGCCGTTATCGACAGGCTCGGGGTGCCCGACCGCCTCGGTCAGATCGTCGAGATCCTGCACCGCCATGGCACGGGAGGAATACCCGCATCATCGACCTCCACCAGCACGGTCACCAGCGCACCCGTCCGTACCCGGGTATCCGCCGGTACCCGCACAACCGGCATATCGACCAGTTTCAAACGGCCGCTACCGGCGCGTTCGACCAGGCCCTGGATCACCGCAGTCTGACCTGTTTTCAACGGGGGAGGGGATACGGGGCCACCGGGCCGCACCAACCGCAGCGGATCGATACGCGTCGCATGAATGCCGCCATCCGGCCGGCGCAGACCGCTGACCGCAACGGTTTCCCCGACCCGCAGCTGATCCAGGCCCAGACCGAATCCTCTGAAGGGCACATCCACGACCTGTCCGCCTACGCTCACGCGGCCTGCCAGGGTATCGATCCGATCGATAATGCCCTCGATCTGGTGCCTGACGCGGATACTGTGAGCAAGCAGCTGCCATTTACCCTGTCCGCCTCGATATCGATCACCTGGCCAACCGCCAACGCACCCGGCCCAGTGGCCTGACCATCGATACGCACCGGTGTGGCGGCGCTGTAATGCACCTCCACTCCATTGACGCACACGCTGCCGAAACCGGTCACCATACCGAGAAGACGCAGTTTCCCGCCGGGACGACCGGTACCACCCAGGCCATTACCGGGTGTCAGCCCGGTACCGCCAACTCCGTCGGACGCCCCACCCGCGAGGCGACCGCCGGTACCGCCGGCGCCCTCCGGATCCCTCATTCCGGTGCTGCCAAGTCCTTCTCCCTCGTCGCCCTGCAGACCGGTACCGCCCAGACCCTCGGAAACGGCGCTCAGCGCCGGAATGGCACAGGGGTTGGCCCAGGCAGCCGCTGCCATCAACTGCAGCAGCCCGAACAGCATGCTGCACCACCGCCTACTCATGGTCGTCCACCGGTTCATTGTAGAAGTACAGGCCGACCATCAGGGACTGACGCTGGTCGGCGTCCGGATCGTTGGCGCGCTTGGCAGCCCGGTTGATCTCCTGCAGCAGCACCATGCCCTGCCTGTCCACCAACGCACGCAGGCGCGGCAGTTCGGATGCAGGAATATTGTGGTACTGGACCACGCGGTCGAAAACGGCGGCTGTACACCCTCCAGGTTGCTGATTCCCGCCATCAGGTGAGCATAACTGGACTGCTCGAAATAATAGAGTTTCTCGGCCTCTCCCTTTTTTGGCACGAAGGCCTCTGTCTGGAGATGGATCTTGTCATGCCTGCGCGTGACGACCTCCAGGCGCAGCAATTCATCCAGTATGGCGCGTGCCCGCACATCGTTGCTGCTGACCCGGTCGGCCAGCGACTAGAGGCTCGGACTGCCGTCCTGACTAGTGCGGGGCAGGGGTAGGGGATGTCCCTGCTCGTCCAGCAAGGCAGGATCTGTCATCCAGGCATTGACCAGCTGCATGCCCAGCGAGACCTGTTTCGGCACATCGGCCTTTTCGGGCTCAGCGCCGCGCAGCCGCTTCACGTCCTTGCGGTGTACACCGGTGAGCACGCTGATGCGGCTGTCGGTGGTACGCTTGCCCTCAACCGGAAAGTCCCTGATCGCGACGTCCACCAGCGCCTGCTTGAGAAGCTCCACCATGGCCGGAAGCGTGATGCCATGACGGATCATCAGCCGTACCAGCGGACGCAGTACACGTCGCAGGGCCGCCATCACGGCCGTGGGCATATCTCCAGCTCGATCATCCATCGCCTGAGGATAGCAGGGCGTGGGAAATTCTTACAGAATCCACGCCTTTTGGAGCTCATGCGGGGGCAGGGGCGAGACTGACAGCGCGCGGGTGTTCCCGTCGCGGTCGGTGAATTCGAGTTCCACCCGCTCCGCCTGCTTGCCCTGGCTGTAACGGGCCACGATACGCGCCGCCAGTTCCAGCTCCTGATCGCTGATATCCCCGTCAATCAGGGTCAGCGGACCCCCGTGACTGGTGGTTCGCAGGTGCGGGTACTGTTTACGGTAGCCCTGCAGGAAATTGCCTTCCCCCTCCTCGCGCGCCACGATCAGCTTGAAATGCGGGGCAGGGCGGATATGCCGACCGACCTTGAGCAGCATGATGTCGTCGAGTTCATATTCACGCCTGCCGCGCGCCTGCCACAGGTCAGCCAGCTTCACCGAGTACTGTTCATCGGTAAGGAAACAGCAGCCACCGGCCGGCTGGGCATAGTCGGTGAAACCGAACGCCTTTGCCAACGCCATCTGCGGCTTGCGGCCGCGCCCGGAGAAATCGTACAGTTTTTCCCGGTCGACCCAGCCCTCGCGCTCCGGCAGGGTGGGGGGCAGGTTCTTCGCGCACAGTGGCCGCAACAGGCGGTCCTCTATCCCCGAGTCCCGCTGCACCACCGGCATGGTGTCCTTGCGCTGCGACTTGGGCCGTTGCCCGACCACCTCGCCGGTGATCACGAAATCGAAACCGTGCGCCTCTATCCATTCCCTGGCCTTTTTCACCATGAAGATCTTGCAGTCCAGGCACGGGTTCAGGTTGGCCCCGTAACCGTACCTGGGATTGAACACGACATCCTTGTATTCCTCGATGATATCGATGATGTGCAGTTTGATACCCAGCTGCTCGGCCACCCACAGGGCGTTGTTGCGCTTGGGTTTTGCCTTGTCCTTCTTGCGGATGGCATGGGTATGCCCTTCCACACAGAAGCCGGTGAAAAAATTCACGCCTTCGACATGAATGCCCGGCTCCTGCATCACGCGCGCGGCGAGCAGGGAATCGAGTCCACCCGATATCAGGGCCAGGGCCTTGCGCTGTGTGCTCATGGTTTCGTGGGTCGATGGTCAAAGACCGGGCATTATAAACATCTGCCAGCCTGTATAATCGCTTCCTTTTACCGGGTAGGCGGACGAACCCTGCCCACGTCGCAAACATCAGAGAATGACACTGCCATGAGCCAAGGTACGGACGTCTCGACCTTTCAGGGACTGATCTTCGCCCTGCAACAATACTGGGCGGAGCAGGGCTGCGTGATCCTGCAGCCCTACGACATGGAAATGGGCGCGGGCACCTTCCACACCGCCACCTTCCTGCGCTCGATCGGCCCGGAGCCCTGGAACGCGGCCTATGTACAGCCATCACGCCGGCCGACCGATGGACGCTATGGCGAAAATCCCAACCGCCTACAGCACTATTACCAGTTCCAGGTGATCATGAAGCCCTCGCCGAAGGAGATCCAGGAACTGTACCTGGGATCGTTGCGCATGCTGGGCATCGACCCGCTGGTGCACGATATCCGCTTCGTCGAGGACAACTGGGAATCACCCACCCTCGGCGCCTGGGGTCTCGGCTGGGAAGTTTGGCTCAACGGCATGGAAGTCACCCAGTTTACCTATTTCCAGCAGGTCGGCGGCCTGGAATGCCGGCCCGTGAGTGGCGAGATCACCTACGGGCTGGAGCGGATCGCCATGTATCTTCAGGGCGTCAAGTCGGTCTTCGACCTGGTCTGGACCAACGGTCCGCAGGGACCTGTTACCTACGGTGACGTGTTCCACCAGAACGAGGTCAAGCAGTCCGCCTACAATTTCGAGCATGCAGACGTGGATTTCCTGTTCGGCCTGTTCGACCAGTGCGAGAGGGACTCGCAGCGCCTGATCGGGTTGGAGCTGCCGCTGCCCGCCTATGAGCAGGTGCTCAAGGCCTCGCATGCCTTCAACCTGCTGGATGCGCGTCATGCCATATCGGTTACCGAACGCCAGCGCTACATCCTGCGCGTACGCACCCTGGCCCGCGCCGTGGCCCAGGCCTATTACGAGGCCCGCGAAAAGCTGGGCTTCCCCATGCTGAAAGACAACCCGGGAGAAGTTGCCAATGGCTGATGCCGCCGACCTGCTGTTCGAGTTGGGAACCGAGGAACTGCCGCCGGTTGCGCTGAAGCGTCTGTCCGAGGCATTGACCCACGAATTCGTGACCGGGCTGGAGTCCGCCCAGCTGACCCACGGCGACGTGGTCAGCTATGCCAGTCCACGGCGGCTTGCGCTGCTGATCAAGGACCTGGCCTTCCGCCAGCCTGACCGGGATATCGAACGCCGGGGTCCGGCGGTCAAGGCCGCTTTCGATGCCGAAGGCAATCCGACCAAGGCTGCCGAGGGCTTTGCACGCTCCTGCGGCACCACGGTCGATCAGCTGCAACGCCAGCAGACCGACAAGGGCGAATGGCTGGTCTACCAGGTCCACGAAAGCGGCAGGGCGGCGGCCGAGTTGCTGCCCGCTATCGCCGAGCAGGCCCTCAATCGCCTGCCCATCCCCAAGCGCATGCGCTGGGGCAGCTCCGAGGTTCAGTTCGTGCGCCCGGTCCACTGGCTGACCTTCATCCATGGCGAGGACGTGGTCGACTGCACCCTGCTGGACGCCAGCGCCGACCATATCACCCATGGTCACCGTTTCCACCACCCGCAGGGCATCACCTTGTACGACCCGGCCGACTACGCCGCGGTACTGGAGAACGTTGGGAAAGTGATCGCTTACTTTCCAGACAGGCGCTCACGCATCAAGGCACAGGTCGAGGCAACGGCCGCACAGCTGGGCGGGGTGGCCGATCTGGATGACGCCCTGCTGGACGAGGTGACCGCACTCAACGAGTGGCCGGTCCCGGTCGCCGGCAGCTTCGAGGAACGCTTCCTCGAGGTCCCGCACGAGGCGCTGGTCTCGACCATGAAGACCAATCAAAAATACTTCCCGGTATTCGATGGGGAAGGGCGCCTGATGAATCATTTCATCACCATCGCCAATATCGAGAGCGAAAATCCCGACATCATTCGTGAGGGTAATGAACGGGTGGTCCGGCCACGTCTCGCGGACGCCATGTTCTTCTGGGAGCAGGATGGAAAGAAACGGCTCAGCGACCATATCGGGTCCCTGCGTGAAGTGGTGTTCCAGAAGGACCTGGGTTCGATGTACGACAAGTCGCAGCGCGTGGCGGCGCTGGCCGCCTGGATCGCCGAACAGAGCGGCGGAGACCCCGCCAGGGCGAGACATGCCGGCGAACTCAGCCGTTGCGATCTGATGACCGAGATGGTCGGGGAATTTCCGAGCATGCAGGGAATCATGGGGCGCTACCAGGCGATCCGTGACGGCGAGGATCCGGAGGTCGCCCAGGCACTGGACGAATTCTACATGCCCCGGTTCTCCAGCGACCGACTGCCGCAGACCCCAACCGGCATCGCCATCGCCCTGGCCGAGCGCATCGACACCCTGGTCGGGATCTTCGGCATCGGCATGAGGCCCACCGGTGACAAGGACCCGTTCGCCCTGCGGCGCGCCGCCCTCGGCGCCCTGCGCATAATAGGTGAGCACTCACTTACTATCGGACTTCGGGAACTACTGGAGCAGGGCAGGGAATTGCTGGGTGCACATGTCACCGAGGCCGACGTGGTCGATCACGTTGAGCACTTCATGCTCGAAAGACTGCGCGGACGTTACGCCGAGCAGGGCATCGCCAGCGATCTGTTCGATGCCGTGGTGGCGGTCAGACCGCAGACCCTGGCGGATTTCCAGCAACGCATCGATGCGGTGGCACACTTTCGCAGCCTGCCCGAAGCGGAGGCCCTGGCCGCGGCCAACAAGCGGATCGCCAACATTCTCAAAAAGGTGCAAGGCACTCTGCCGGAAACCGTCGCAAGCGAACACTTCGAGTCGGATGCGGAAGCCCGGCTGTGGCAACAGGTCCAGGATCTGAAGAAACAAGTCGAGCCACTGCTTGCTGAACAGGACTATACCGCGGTGCTCCGGGCCCTGGCCGGTTTGCGCGACACCGTGGATACCTTCTTTGACGACGTCATGGTGATGGCCGATGATAAGACCCTGCGTGAAAAACGGCTGGCACTGCTGGCCCGCCTGCAGGCGCTGTTCCTGGAAGTGGCCGACATCTCGGTACTGCAATCCTGAGTGAATAACATGAGCGATCCAAATCCTGATTCCTGGGACGACATGATGGCCGCGGTGCAGGCCTTCCACGACAAGCATGATTTCAGGAATACCGGTGGCGAGGAGCTAACCTACCGGGTGGCCCTGATGGCCGAGGAACTCGGAGAGATCTCGAGTTGCGTCACCAAAGGAAAAAGTAAGGACTCACTACCCGAAGAAGTGGCGGATCTGCTCATTCTTCTGATGGGAACCGATATCGCTGCAGGTTTCGATCTCAAGCAGGCCTTCTGGAACAAGATGGACAAGCTCATGGCGCGCGAATCACGCATGGTCAACGGGCGGATCCGGGTATCCGAGTTCCGCGACATGGACTGACCGGGAACCATGACTCAACTGGTCATACTCGGTCGGGATGGCGTCATCAACCAGGTGGTCGATGGTGGGGTCCTGTCGCCCGAGCAGTTTCAACCGATCCCGAACAGTCTCGAGGCCATCGCCCGCCTCAACCATGCCGGTATCCCTGTCGCCGTGGCCAGCAATCAGCAGGCGCTGGCCGACAACTGCCTCTCCATTGAGCAGTTGAACGGGATACATGCCCATCTACAACAGCTGCTGTCCCGCGTCGGCGGACATATCGACGGTCTGTTCGTCTGTCCCCATGCGAACAGCGAACACTGTGGCTGCCGCAAACCGGCAACAGGGATGCTGACCGAAATCGCGTCCCGCTTCGGCGTTTCACTGGATCAGGCAGTCATGATCGGGGATGATCCCGGCGATATCGAGGCGGCACGGCAAAGCGGTGCGACACCCGTGCTGGTTCGCACCGGACATGGTGCTCAGACACTGGATGGTCCCGTGTCCAGCACGGAGACATTGTTCGTCGCCGACGACCTGGCACATGCTGTGGAACACCTGTTGCAATCATGATTCTCATTCGATCCCTCGTCTATTTCGTTCTCATGGCCCTGACCGTGCTCACCCACGGTCTCACGATCGTGCTGCTTCACCGCTTTGTGCCAGTCGAGACCAGCGATCGCATCGCCACCCACTGGGGCAAGGTCAACATCTGGCTGCAACGGGTGGTATGCGGCCTCAGGATCAATATGCTGGGGGCAGAGAACCTGCCGACGCATTCGGCCATTATCATGGCCAAGCACCAATCCACCTGGGAGACTATCTCGCTGCGTGGTCTGCTGGTTCCACACCAGTCATGGGTATTGAAAAAGGAACTCCTGAGTATCCCCGTATTCGGCCAGGCCCTGATCGCCTGTCGTGCCATTGCGATCGACCGCAAGGCCGGCCGCAAGGCAGTGGTCACCGTAATCAAGGAAGGAAAGAAGGCCCTGCAAGACGGTCGCCTGGTGGTGGTGTTTCCCGAGGGAACCCGGACTGCTCCCGGTCAGCGGAAAAAATACGGTATCGGGGGCGCCATACTGGCAGAGAAAACCGGTTACCCGATCGTGCCCATTGCCCACAACGCCGGTGTCTACTGGAAGCGCCGGGGTGTGAAAAAGTACCCTGGGACTATCGAGGTCCGGGTGGGTAAGCCAATGGAAACAAAGGGAAAGAGTGCCGCCGAGATCATCGCCGAGGTGGAGCAGTGGATCGAGGGAGAACTGGAAAAACCCCCAAATCAACTACCATGACAGGATAGTGGTCACTCACTTTCAGATTAACTCCCGAATTGCCTCATAGATATTCGAAAGCAACGGGAGGCACCTGGCGCAGGCTCGCCAGCCCGGGAAAACCCTGTCGATAACTCTGGGGAGACTTTGCTCCGGGATCAGATATCCAGGTTCTCCACGGTCAGGGCATTACGCTCGATGAAATCACGGCGCGGCTCTACCAAGTCGCCCATCAGGGTGGTGAAGATTTCGTCGGCTCCTACTGCATCCTCGATATTCACCTGCAGCAAACGGCGACTGTCCGGATCCATGGTGGTCTCCCACAGCTGTTCCGGATTCATCTCGCCCAGGCCCTTGTAACGCTGGATGTGCTGCCCCCGTTTGGCCTCATCCATTAGCCAGGCCAGTGCCTCCTCGAAACTGCTGACGGGCTTTTCCTTTTCACCCCGACGTACATAGGCGTCATCGGACAACAGGTCGATCAGTTGCTCGCCAAGATGAGCGATCTTGCGGTAGTCGGCACTGTGGAAAAAATCCAGCGGTATCAGGCGCTCGGTGGCTATTCCGTGGGTCCAGCGCTCCAGGCATAGCGAACGGCCCGTGTCCTGCTCATCCTCCGGCTCCAGGATGCGCAATTTGTACTGATCGGCGACACCGCTATCCAGCTGCAGGCGGCCTTCGAGCTCCTCTAGCCAGGCGCCGAGCGCTGCATTGTCCTCCAGCATCTCCTCGCTGACCCGCGGCATGTACAGGAGCCGCTGCATGAACTTGTCGTTGTAGCGACGCCCCAGGCGACGCTGTATGGTGGCCACTGTGACATACTCGTTTGCCAGGTTCTCCAGCGCCGCCTCGGACAGGGGCGGTGTGTCGGCACCGACATACAGTGCTGCATTGTCCAGCGCGGTACGCAACAGATAGGCATTCAGCGCCGCGTCGTCCTTCAGGTAGGTCTCCTGCTTACCCTTTTTCACCTTGTACAGCGGTGGCTGGGCGATATAGATATGGCCGCGCTCGATCAGTTCCGGCATCTGGCGATAGAAGAAGGTCAGCAACAGGGTCCGGATATGCGCACCGTCCACGTCCGCGTCGGTCATGATGATGATGCGGTGATAGCGCAGTTTCTCCGGGTCGAATTCCTCTCTCCCGATACCACAGCCCAGTGCCGTGATCAGCGTACCAACCTCAGCGGACGACAACATCTTGTCGAACCGGGCCTTCTCGACATTAAGTATCTTGCCCTTCAGCGGCAGTATGGCCTGAGTGCGGCGATCGCGGCCCTGCTTGGCCGAGCCACCGGCAGAATCACCCTCCACCAGGTAGAGTTCGGACTGGGCCGGATCCTTCTCCTGGCAGTCGGCCAGTTTCCCCGGCAGCCCGGCCACGTCCAATACTCCCTTGCGCCGGGTCATCTCGCGCGCCTTGCGTGCCGCCTCGCGCGCCCGCGCCGCTTCGATCATCTTCCCGGCAATGATCTTCGCCTCTGCCGGATTCTCTATCAGGTAATCGCCGAGATTCTCGACCAACAGGGACTCCACCACGGACTTTACTTCCGAGGAGACCAGCTTGTCCTTGGTCTGCGAGGAAAACTTGGGATCCGGCACCTTGACCGACAGCACCGCCGTCAGCCCTTCCCTTGCGTCGTCACCGGTCGTATTCACCTTCTGTTTCTTGCTCAACCCTTCCCTCTCGATATAGGTGTTGAGCGTGCGGGTCAGGCCGGCCCGCAGACCTGCAAGGTGGGTGCCCCCATCCCGTTGCGGAATATTATTGGTAAAACAGAAGATATTCTCCTGGTACGACTCGTTCCACTGCAGCGCCAGCTCGACGCCGATACCATTCCGTTCAGCGGTAAAATGAAACACCTTCTGATTCAATGGCGTCTTCTTGCGATTGAGGTGCTCGACGAACGCGCGGATACCGCCTTCGTACTCGAACACATCGTGCTTTCCGGAACGCGCGTCGCGCAGGGAAATACGTACGCCAGAGTTCAAAAAAGACAGTTCTCTCAATCGCTTGGCGAGGATGTCATAGTGAAACTCGGTATCGGAAAAGATCTCGGCACTGGGTTTGAAACGAATGGTCGTACCGGTTTTATCAGAATCCCCTGTGACAGTAAGCGGCCCCTCGGGCTCACCCAGGTGATAGACCTGTCGATGCACATGGCCTTCCCGGTGGATCTCCAGTTCCAACCGGTCCGAGAGTGCATTCACCACGGAGACACCGACCCCATGCAGCCCACCGGATACCTTGTAGGAATTGTCATCGAACTTGCCGCCGGCGTGCAGTACGGTGAGGATGACCTCCGCAGCTGACTTACCCTCCTCCTCGTGGATACCTACCGGTATTCCCCGGCCGTCGTCAGCCACAGTGACCGAATTGTCCTCATGGATGGTAACCAGGATCTCGTTACAGTGACCGGCCAGGGCCTCGTCGATGGAATTGTCGACGACCTCGAAGACCATGTGATGCAGACCGGTGCCGTCATCCGTATCACCTATATACATGCCGGGACGCTTGCGCACTGCATCCAGGCCTTTCAACACCTTGATTGCGGAGGAATTGTAATTGGTCTCTGTCATGAAAAATGGCACCGGTACCGGGGATGGATGAAGGCGCCATTATACATGGATACCCTCACGGTTATCGCGCCGGACCCAAGCAACTGAACACCGTGGAATCCAACCGCAAGGGACACAAAGGTGCGCAAAGGTTACCTGTAAATTTTCCACCGATTGAAGCCGGGGACACGGATCCTCGATTTAAGGCTTTAACCTGCCGTTGTCACTTTCACCCTCTTTGCGGCTCTTTGCGTACTATGCGGTTGAGTGTTTTCCGCACCAATCATTCACGTGTCAGATCAACCACGAAGAACACAAAGAACACGAAGAGGATTCATCAAAGTCTCGGCAAGACTAACCCGAATATTTCACAAATAAAAAGGGCAAAACCCGTGTAGTTCGTTCAAATTCAGTTGGTTATACTGGATCCGAACAAGGTTTTGCCCGTGACAAAATGTACCCAAGAAAGCTTTGATTTCCACCGCTGAAACGCCACCGGATCGAGGCCCGATTTTCAGGCGGGGATATCACCAGCGATGGTGGCCTGTTGTTGCTCCGGCAAGTCGATCGACGGCTGGGGTTGCTCGAGGCGGTCAATGCGAGGCTCCCCGACCCCCGCGATGCCCGCTATGTCGTGCATGACCAACTGACGTTGTTGCGTCAACGCGTCCATGCCCCCTGTCAACCCAATTCTAAAATGTCCCCTTTTCTCCCAAGCTGAAATGTCCCCTTGGTGAGTCCGGGGTCATGAGGGGACGAGGGGGCGCCTCATCTCCAGGGATGGTCCGGTGCAGGCCTGTGGGCCCTGCGGTTGAGTTGGATGGTCTTGGCCTTCTCGACGGTGGCGTGGATGCTTTGTCGAGGATCTCCTGCCGGAGCGCATCGGCGATCTGGTTGTTGGGGCGCCTGCCCCGGTGGCGGGAAACCAGTCCAGCCGCTCCCTCGGCCCGGTATCGGACCACCAGGCGCTTGATCTGCCGCACGCTCAAGTCCAACTGCCGTGCCGCCTCTTTCTGCCGCAACTGCCGGTCGACAACCTGCTGAACCACCCCCAGCCGGTCCACCGTCTTCTGTGTCATCGCAATGGTCTCCTCTGTCACCACCCCTCCCGAAATCAAAAGGGGACATTTTAGAATTGGACAAAGGGGACATTACTGCTTTGGACTAACAGTGCCGCCCCGGCACGTTGACAAACAATGGGGGTAAGGGAAAGGTGTGCCTGCAGCCTAGAAAATAGCCCTTCACGAGCCTTTCCACGTCCCGTTCGAGGCACCACATCTTCCATCCACTGACCGCCCGGAAAAGCGAGAAGCGGATGAAATATCCGGGCTAGCTGGCAACTCACTTTGTGTCCTTCGTGTTCTTTGTGGTTGAGTGTCAGGGGTGTTAGCGAGAGCTCAATGTTCCATGTTCCACGTGGAACACCGACGGTGTTTCAGATACAGGGATATCGTCCGCCTCGAGCGCCGTCACTACGGTCTGGGGGTAATGATTGGTTATTGCATCGATGACTCGTTCACGATTGGCCCGGTCCAGCTCCGCCGCCAGATCATCCAGCAACAACACCGGGACATCCTGTGCGGCCTCTTTCTGCAGTTTTGCCTGAGCCAGGTACATCGCAATCACGAGCATCTTGAGTTGGCCACGGGACAGGATCTTCCCACTCCGGATTGAACGGGCAGTGATCGCCAGATCCGCTCGATGGGGCCCTACCGAAGTAAAGCGCCGACGGTGGTCCCGTTCCCCGGCCCTTGACAACGCATCCTCAAAATCCATGTCACGGGGCCACCCTCGTTGATAGGTAAAACGTAACGTGATCGAAAGTTCCCACTCATGGAGGATGTTTTCGACCAGCGTAATCAAGCGCTCGACATAGTGCTGGCGCAAAACAGAAACCTGCTCGCCGGTGGTGTGCAATTGTCTGTCCCATTCCGAGGTATCGGTCTGCCCATCCCGAAGCATGGCGTTACGCTGGGCCAGGATCCTTCCATAACGTTGTATGAGCTTCAGATAACCTTGTTCCACGTGGAACAATCCACTATCGAGGAAACTTCTTCTCAGCTCGGGTGCGCCGCTGACCAATTGTTGCGGATCTGCACCGATGAACTGCAATGGTAGCAACTGCAGGATCTCTGATCGTTTTAGGTTACCCCGCCCATCCAACTGGGCCACCAGATTCCCGGCTTCTCTACGCATACCCAGGACATGGGGGTTGTGATGACGATCCAGGAATTTTCCAACAAGCTGAACAAACGCCTGCCCTTCCCGGATCAGAGGCCCGGTTTCCCGGTGCCGGAAACTTCTCCCCGTCGAGAGCAGAAACAGCGCTTCGATGAGCGTGGTCTTCCCCGCCCCGTTGACACCCGTTATCAGGTTGAGCCCAGGCACAGGTCGGAACACGGCATGTTCCAGTATTCTCAGGTTGTCGATGACGATTTCGTTGAACATGAAAAAAAGGGGCGTTTACCGCGCCCCCTTCGTCTTGTTTCCGTATTACTGCTCGGTGCTCACAAGCGCATCGGCATGATCACATACCGGCATTCGTTAGAGCCTGCAGGCGTCACCAGGGTACTGGAATTGGAATCGATGAGAGCCATGCTGACCGAATCGGTATCGAGCGCACCAAGTACATCGAGTAGATAACCGACATTGAAGCCGACGGTCATTTCATCGCCCTGGTAATCAACCTCCAATTCCTCCTCGGCTTCATCCTGTTCCGGGTTATGTGCCTGCAGGTGCAACAGCCCGGGGGCGAGGCGAAAACGTATACCACGGTATTTTTCATTGGACAGGATGGAAGTACGGGTCAACGACTGGCGTAACAGATTCTTGTCCGCCAGCAACTCCTGGGTATTACCCGATGGCATTACCCGTTCGTAATCCGGGAAACGCCCATCGATCAACTTGGACGTGAACGTTGTGTCACCGAAATGGATACGCACATGACTGTTACTTACTTCCAGGCGCAGCTCGTCATCTGAATCGCTGAGCAGCCTGCCCAACTCGATAACCGCCTTACGCGGCAAGATGACCTGAATATCTGTGGTCGTACTGGTATCGAGTTCCGCATCACAAAGCGCGAGGCGATGTCCATCCGTTGCCACGGCACGGACTCTTCCACTGGTGATCTCGAGTAAGAGACCGTTCAGGTAGTAACGTACATCCTGTTGCGCCATCGCAAATGCGGTCTTGTCGATCAGGCGTTTCAAAACACCTTCGGGCAGGGTCAGTTCCTCGCTGGCAGCAGAGGGCTCGATGCTGGGATAGTCCTGAGCCGGCAACATCCCCATGGTGTAGCGCCCCCGGCCGGAACGAAGCGTTGTCTTGTCGCCACTCACCTCCAGTGTCAGATCCGCGCCATCGGGAAGCGCCTTGCAGATATCAATCAGTTTTCGCGCTGACAGGGTGAACTCCATTTCATCATCCGCTGTGGCAGTTGCCGAGGTCGTCAATTCCACCTCGAGGTCGGTCGCCGTAAAGCGGAGCCCATCCGCGCGCGTACTGATCAGCACATTAGCCAGGATGGGTAATGTCTGTCTCCTTTCCACCACGCTGCCGACTTTCAGCAGGGGTGCCAGCAAATCATCTCGATTGGCGTTGATCTTCATGAAGGAAGCTCCGCTTCTTTGTAATAAAAAGTATTTAATATATAAAACTTATTGTTGTTATTAGGCTACTGGATAACTGCCAGATAGCTATATTTTTTGTTAAAAAACAAATAGTTAAGTTAATTCCAAACCCCTTGGTCAGTGCCGGAAGCGCTGTTGGCCTTCTGTGGATAAATTCGGGTCATAAATTTCACTTGAATCCACGAACATCTTATCCACGTCAGCTGCTCAGGGTTCTCAACAGGTTGTTATAGTCCTCGGCCACCCGCACATCGGCCTCCCGCAATTCGGCTACCTTGCGTGTCGCATAAAGTACCGTGGTGTGGTCCCTGCCCCCAAAGGCATCCCCGATCTCGGGCAGACTGTGGTTGGTCAACTCCTTGGCCAGGGCCATCGCGATCTGTCTTGGCCGCGCAATCGTGCGACTGCGTTTGCTGGAGAGCAGGTCCGAGACCCGGATCTTGAAGTACTCGGCAACGGTTTTCTGAATATTGTCCAGGGTCACCATGCGCGCCTGCGCATCGATCATGTCACGCAGGGCTTCCTTGGCAAAGTCGACCGAGATCTCCTTGCCGGTGAACTGGGCGTTGGCATTGATGCGTCGCAGCGCGCCTTCCAGTTCCCGTATGTTGGAACGGACGTGTTTGCCGATAAAGAAAGCGACCTCGCTCGGAAGCTCCCGATGGAAGAGCTGCTGGGATTTGCTCATCAGGATGGCGACGCGGGTTTCGAGGTCGGGTGGATCGATCGATACTGTCAGGCCCCAGCCGAAACGGGACTTGAGACGGTCTTCCAGGCCCTCCACCTCCTTGGGAAAGCGGTCGCTGGTCAGAATGATTTGTTGACGCGTTTCGAACAGGGCATTGAAGGTATGGAAGAATTCCTCCTGCGAACGCTCTTTTCCGGCAAAGAACTGCACGTCATCGATCAGCAGCGCGTTTACACCCCGCATGCGCCGCTTGAAGGTCGCGATGGTGCCATGTTGCAGGGCCTTTACCATCTCTGCAACGAACCCTTCGGAGTGCATGTACATCACTTTTGCACCCGGGTCGTTTTCCTTGATCAGGTTTCCGACAGCGTGCATGAGGTGGGTCTTGCCCAGACCGACCCCGCCGTAGATGAACAGCGGGTTGTACATGCGCCCGGGATTTTCCCCCACCTGTATGCTCGCGGCGCGGGCCAACTGGTTGGACTTGCCCTCGACAAAGGTATCGAAGGTGAAATCGCGGTTGGTTGTCGGCAGGTCCCCCACTCCAGCCTGGCCGGCGGGACTTGGGGCGGTAACGGGTGCAGTGGCGTTCGGGATCGCCGCCACCGGCTTGTTTTGCTGATGGCCGGCCTCGGTCTGTCGGGTAGCGTCCGGGCCCGCCGGCTCGGACCGGGGTGCACTCCCGATTTCCAGGCTGATCTGCATGGAACCGGGCTGGCCGCCGTCGCTGAGGTAGCCCTGGAGTTTTTCGAGGTAATTTTTCTTGACCCAATCGAGCACGAAGGCGTTTGGCGCCATCAGGCGCAACCTGTCCTCCTGCTGTATGCATTGCAGCGGGCGGATCCAGGTGTTGAACTGCTGCTCGGGGATATCGCGCCCCAGCCGCTCGAGAAGGTGATCCCAGGTACTAATAGCCAATGTGCTCGATTGGTGCTTTGCGGTGTCGATAGGGCAACACCGGGTTTCGGCCTTCCCTGCCATTACTGTGTGGGTTATCCATCCCGTCGAGTGGTTGATTCTAGTAGTTGCGGGGAAAGTTATCCACAGCTCTTTTGCTAATCTGTAACCATCAGATATGGGGCATAATTGATAGTAAACGCTCACTTCGTATTTTTTGCACATGGTTAAAGCGACTTTGAGCCCCCGTCATCTAATTCTACTTTGTCATACTCCCCTGAACACGGCGGGGTGGCATGGCTTTAGGCGCCCGTCGGCCGCGGGGATGCGGCCGTCGAGCCTCCGCCGTACAAGGATGTACCAGTGTCGCGAAAACAGGATGCCGAAAGCGACCAGGGATGGATTCACGGCGTGGCACATGGAGCCACGCCACCCCATCCTGTGTCTGAAATCGTCAATATGACAAAGTAGAACTAATATTCGTAACTCACAGAAAAGTGGTGCTGAACCTGTCAACCCAATTCTAAAATGCCCCCTTTTCTCCCAAGCTGAAATGTCCCCTTGGTGAGTCCGGGGTCATGAGGGGACGAGGGGGCGCCTCATCTCCAGGGATGGTCCGGTGCAGGCCTGTGGGTCCTGCGGTTGAGTTGGAT
>JAKRWE010000199.1 GCA_024712425.1 Chromatiales bacterium | reverse complement strand
TGGGCGGTGCGCTGTCGGCTGGAGCCGATGAAGAAGGTTGCCAAGACCATCAAGGAACACCTGTGGGGCATCCTGAACGCCATTGTACTGAAGGTTGGCAACGGACCCGCCGAAGGCATCAGCAGTCGCATCAAGGCGATCAAAGTCCGGAGCCATGGTTTCCGCAACAAGGAGCGCTTTGCCAATGCCATCTACTTCCGCCTTGGTGGACTCGATCTATACCCGGAGGGTATCTGCCGGTGAATGTTACCCACCTGATTTGGTGAAGAGCCAAAGAAAGGGACATTCGCGCCGTAAAGGGTAAGAACCGGTTGGGAAAGGGCAGCCATGAATTCTTCACTGAGTTTCGAGAAGACCCAGGAACTGGTGGGCAACATCAGCATACCTTCCGCGCCGGCCGTGTTGCTGGAATTGCATGAAGCGATGCAGCAGGACGAACCCGAGTTGTCAAGGATCGCCGAGTTGATCGAGCGGGATATCGGCATGGCAGGCCTGGTGATGAAGACCATCAATTCGCCCCTGTTTGGCATGAAGAACAAGGTGACCTCCATACGCCAGGCCATGGCGCTGCTGGGCCTGATCAATATCAGCAATATCGTGGCGGGCCTGGCACTGAAGCGGGCGCTGGAGGTGGATGGCGCAGAGCCGCCTCCGGAGTTCTGGGAGTCGCCGGTCAATGTCGCGATGGTGTCGGCCACCCTGGCGCAGCGCTATGGCGGGCTGCAACCGGACGAGGCCTATATGATCGGACTGTTCCGGGATGCCAGGGAGGTCCTGCTGGCCCAGCGCTTCCCGGACTACATCAGTCTCCTCCATCGGGTGCGCACCGAGGGCCTGTGTCAGGTCGACGAGGAGGACCGCCGTTACCAGACCAACCACGCGATCCTGGGGTATTTCATCTCGTCCGGCTGGAGGCTGCCGGAACATGTCCAGCAGATCATTCTGCGCCATCACGAGGCCAGCGCTTTTCTTACCGAGGACGGAGGGCGGGCTACCACGCCCCGCACCCTGATGGCCGTCCTGAAGATGGCGGAGCATATCGACGCCTGTTTCTGGGGGCGCAGGGAGAACACCGAGTGGGCGACGCACGGTGACGCGGTCCTCGACTATCTCGGGGTCAGTTCGATCGAGTTCCTCGATGTTGCAGACGATATGGTGGAACTGTTGATTGCCGGACAGTCATGATGCTTCCGAGTTCAATTTCCCGATCTTGAAGTAGGCTGCCGTCGGCCTCATTTATTGAGGGTGATTCCATCGAACAGGAGAACCCTCATGGCAACACGCGAGATATCCAGGGAACAGCTGCAGGACTACTTCGATCATTTCAGCATGATCATGCCGTCCGAGCTGGTCGAGATCGAGGTCGCCGGTCTGGAACCTGGCGACCAGATAGAGGCCGAATGGGTCCCGCTCAAGGGCATCAGCTACGATCCCGGCAATGACAGGGTGGTGGTCGCTGTCGAGAACAGCGAGCACACCGTAAAGGCGCCTGCCGACGTGGTCGTGGACGAAGACGATAACGGTATTCGCAGTATCAGCATCAAGTGCGGCGAAGGCCATTTGCACGTGCTGCGCCTGAAGGAACTGCGCAAGCTGCCGGAACGCGACTAGTTGGCGACAGGCCATCCGACACCGCCGAGGCTGAGATGGCGTTCCTTATCGCCGGCCGCGGCCGGGCCTTCTGTTGCGCTGCTTGCCATTGCGGGTATGCTGGGTGCGGAAAGGCTTGCGGCCGCTGCCGCGACGGGCACCTTCGGGCTGTTTGCCGGTGCCGGCCGGTTGCCAGCGCGGCACCAGGTGGCGGTTGCCGTTTCCGATCAGATCGGCTCGCCCCATTTTCTGCAGTGCTTCGCGCAGCAGGGGCCAGTTCTCGGGATCGTGGTAGCGGAGAAAGGCCTTGTGCAGCCGACGCTGCCGTCTGCCGCGGGGCGAGAAGACCTGTCCCGAGTGCCGGCTGATCTTTTTCAGCGGGTTTCCCCCAATGCCACATGGTGGTGGCCAGCGCCATGGGTGAGGGCAGGAAGGCCTGTACCTGGTCGGCGCGGAAACCGTTGCGCTTGAGCCACAGGGCGAGATTGAGCATGTCCTCGTCGGTGGTTCCCGGGTGGGCCGCGATGAAGTAGGGGATCAGGTACCGCTCCTTCCCGGCGGCCTTCGAATAGCGATCGAACATGGCCTTGAACCGGTCATAGGTGCCGATGCCCGGCTTCATCATCTTCGACAGCGGACCGGATTCGGTGTGTTCCGGTGCGATCTTCAGGTAGCCACCCACGTGATGGGTGACCAGTTCACGCACGTACTCGGGTGTTTCCACCGCGAGGTCGTAACGCAGGCCGGAGGCGATCAACACCCTCTTGATGCCGGGCAGTGCGCGCGCCTTGCGATAGAGTTTGACCAGCGGCATCTGGTTGGTCTCGAGGTTCTTGCAGATGCCGGGGAAGACGCAGGACAGGCGGCGGCAGCGGGACTCGATCCGTTCGTCCCTGCAGTGCAGTCGCCACATGTTGGCGGTGGGGCTGCCGAGATCCGAGATGATGCCGGTAAAGCCGGGCGTCATGTCGCGGATGTTCTCTATCTCGCGCAGGATGGACTGCTCGGAACGGTTTTGAATGATCCGCCCCTCGTGTTCGGTGATGGAGCAGAAGCTGCATCCGCCAAAACACCCCCGCATGATGTTTATCGAGAAGCGGATCATCTCGTAGGCCGGTATGCGGGCATCGCCGTAGGCGGGATGCGGGGCGCGCTTGAACGGCAATTCGAACACACGGTCCAGTTCCGGGGTGGCCAGCGGAATCGGTGGCGGATTGATCCAGACATGGTGTTGCCCGTGTTGCTGGACCAGGGCGCGCGCGTTGCCCGGGTTGGATTCCAGGTGCAGGATGCGCGAGGCATGGGCATACAGCACCGGATCGCTGCGTACCTGCTCGAAGGAGGGGATGCGGATCACCGTTCGTTCCCGGTCCAGCCTGGGTGGGCGCTGATGGAAGCGAACGACCCGGGGTGCCTGATCGACCGGGCGGGGTTGTGCCGTTTCCTCCTGGTGGGGCGACTGGGTGGAGGCGCTTGCATAGGGGTCAGGATGCCGATCGACGGGTCCGGGCTCATCCACCTCCGTGGAATCGATCTCGGTCCATCCTTCCGCAACACCGCTGCTGACAAAGGCGCTTCCGCGCAGATCCCGGATCGCCCCTATCTTCTCTCCGGCCGCGAGGCGGTGGCTGAGTTCCACGATGGCGCGCTCGGCATTGCCGAACAGCAGCAGATCGGCCTTGCTGTCGACCAGTACCGAGCGACGCACCTTTTCCTGCCAGTAGTCGAAGTGGGCGATACAGCGCAGGCTGGCCTCGATGCCGCCGATCACGATGGGGGCCTCCCGGTAGGCTTCACGGCAACGCTGCGAATACACGATGGTGGCCCGGTCGGGGCGCCGGCCGCCGATGTTGCCGGGCGTGTAGGCGTCGTCCGAGCGCAGGCGTCGCTCCGCGGTGTAGCGGTTGACCATGGAGTCCATGTTGCCCGCGGTCACGCCGAAATACAGGTTCGGAGGCCCCAGGCGCATGAAATCGTCCTTGGCGCTCCAGTCCGGCTGGGCGATGATGCCGACCCGAAACCCCTGCGCCTCCAGGACCCGCCCGATTACCGCCATGCCGAAGCTGGGATGATCGACATAGGCATCCCCGGTAACGATGATGATGTCGCAGGAATCCCAGCCGAGCTCGTCCATCTCCTCGCGTGACATGGGCAGAAAGGGGGCCGGGCCGAACTTGTGGGCCCAGTGACGGCGGTAGCTGAAAAGGTCCTTGGCTGGCATCTGTCAATGGCCAATAATTTTGACCCCCCTTCGGCCAATAAAATTGACCCACCCGGGGCGACAAAAAATCAGCTCTCGCGTTTGTGCTTCAGTCGATAGCTCTCACCTCCCAGCATGAAGA
>JAKRWE010000198.1 GCA_024712425.1 Chromatiales bacterium | reverse complement strand
CCATCACATCCCCCAGCGTGCCTTGGGCCATGTCACGCCCATTCAGGCGCTCAAGCAATGGCAACAAAAACGCCCTGAGATTTTTGTAAAGAAGGTTTATAACCATGCGGGACTTGACAACAAGACCCATCGTGGGCTCAAGGGCGTAGCCCTCAACAAGAATTCTGCTGGCGGCAAGGCGTATGGCTACCGATCAGAGCCCGTCACCCAAAATGGCGAAGTCGTCGGGTAGAGAAAGGTCATCGAGGAGTCCGAAGCCAAATGGGTGCGGTTTATTTTTGAGCGCTATGCCGAAGGCGCTACAGTGCGGGCCATTGCCGACGAGCTAAACCGTGAGAAAGTGCCGTCACCTCGTGGATCTACATGGGCACACTCTGCCATCTATGGCGATATGAAGCGTGGGTTGGGCATCCTGAACAATCCCCTGTATCGCGGACAATATATTTGGAATCGATCCAAATGGGTCAAGGATCCGCTGACGGGCAGGCGCAAGCGCATTGAGAATCCTGAATCCGAATGGATCATCCAGGAAATGCCTGAACTGCGCATAGTCGATCAACCCCTGTGGGATAGAGTGAAGGCGCGTCAGGCAGCGCAGCGGGCCAAGACCGAGGCGATTCAGCGAAAGAACGGCCCCAGAGCACATGGCGGTCGCGGCCCCAAGTACGTGCTTTCCGGTCTCCTGAAATGTGGCTGCTGTGGTGGTAACTACGTGATCGTCGGAAAAGATTATTACGGCTGCGCCACGCGAAAGGACCGCGGCGCCTCGGTTTGCTCCAACAACCTGAAGGTCCGCAAACCACTCGCAGAACGAATCCTGCTACGCCATGTCCGCGAAGACCTCCTCAGCGAGGAAGCCTATCAGGCCTTCCTCTTGGAACTTGAGACCGCAATCAAAGAGACGAACCCTGATAGCAGCCGATGGGAAAAGGCCCTGGCTGACGCCAAAAAGGAGAAGGAGAACCTTATGGCGGCAATCCGCGCGGGAATCATTACGCCGAACACCAAACAAGCCCTGGAAGAGGCAGAGGCGCGCGAAGCGGCTGCACAGGCAGAACTGGACCAAGCTGGAGATTTCGACCAGGAGGAACTGGTTCAGCAGGCCAGGCAACTATGGCGACGGCTGGTCGAGGACCTGGGCAAGACCGACGATATCCCCAGAATCCGCGCCGCACTTCAGGACCTGCTCGGGGAGATCAAATTATTCCCCAATGAAAACGGATACTTAGAGGCAGAAACGAACAAGGGCCGCCCGGAGGCAGCCCTTGGTTCGATAACAGTGGTAGCGGGGGCAGGATTTGAACGCTGTCTAACCCGTGTAAGGGTCCCGCTGATCGATTAGCACGAGGCTCCTTGAGGCAAGGCCGGGGCTTTAGTTGTGAGCCGCTCAAAGCGGCCAATTCATGAATCGCCTTAAGGCTGCTGTTAGCGCAGCAGCTCCAACTGATCCAGCCGCTTGTCTTCGTGCTCTTTGTGTCAGACGCGCTCCTAGACCATCGCTTCCTCTCGACCTACCGTCGAGACAAAATACGCTTCTACCCGATACAATTTCTCTTTCGTTCTTCGAATACCCGAGCAATGTGAATGGGACTCTTTCCCTTGATGTTTCCGATTACCTCAGGAACCACATACCTCGGCGGAATAGTCATCAGGATGTGCACATGATCCACGGTCAGCCACCCTTCCTCGATTTGGCTCTCCCTCTGGTATGCCAATCCGTGGAACATCTCTCCCAGATGCCGCCCCAATTATCCGTAAAGTGCTCTCCTCCGGTATTTCAGAGTGAAAACCACATGGTACTTACACTCCCCTTCTGAGTGACTTAGACTCTTGTATTCGTCTATGGGATTTCCCCTATGCCGTGTGCTTGGCGGCTTATGACTGGGAGTTTTCCCGACGGACTCCCAAGTCTGTCAAACTTTTTGCTGCCTCCCCGGCAGAGCCGGGGGATTTCCTGTCATCGGCCAAAAAAAGAGGATGATACGGCTGGAGACCAATGTCTACCTACCACGAGTGTTAGTGGCCAACAATTGCCTCGTGCTGTTCGATATCGTCGCCTTCGACGAAGGAAAGGCCTACGAGGCACGGCCGTAGACCGAGGTATACGGCGTTCTACTAGAGGAACTGTGATGGATTCCGAGTCGAACAAGCCAACCAACTTTTCTGCAGCGGATTCTGCGCTTGGCTACCTCTACCAAGTTCGGGTTGCGCTCCTGTCCTCGCTCCGCCGGCTCTCGAAGGACGTTTTGTTCACGGTTTACCTCGAAACGCTCGACGATGTGGTCTTCGAGCAGACCGGAACCCCGGTCGAGCTGCTCCAACTCAAGCACCACCGCGAGCACGCTGCCAACCTAACGGATGCGAGTCCGGACCTCTGGAAATCCCTTCGCGTTTGGATGGAGGGTCGTGCCAGAAACACGATCCCTGCAGACGGCCAGCTCTTCTTGATCACGACCAGCGCCGTAGGTGCGGGGTCCGCGGCGAGCATGTTGTTGGCCGAGGAGCGCGACGTTGCCGAGGCCGTCAAACGCCTGACCAATACGGCCATGACCTCCATGAACCGGATCAACGCGCCGGCGTACCGGCTGTTCCAGGACTTGGGCGATGACGATCGGACTCGACTCCTGAAATCTGTGACCATCATCCCACGAGCACCCTCCATCGATGAAGCCGGCGTCGAGTTGCGCCAAGAGGTTCGGCTCGCCGTACGTCGCGAACATGTGGAGTCGTTTCTTTCTCGTCTCGAGGGTTGGTGGTTCGGTCGCGCTCTGCGCCAAATGATCGATCCAGAAACCTCGCCGATTCTCAGCAACGAACTAGAATCCGAAATCGATGACCTTCGCGAGCAGTTCAAGCTTGATGCACTTCCAGTCGACCAGGACATTCTGGACGCGGAAGTCGATGCAGACATATACGAAAACGCCGTCTTCGTGCACCAAGCGAAGCTCGCCGGTGTTGGCAATCGACGCGTGCTCGCGGCTATCCGGGACTACTTTCGAGCATTTGAACAGCGGTCACGTTGGATGCGGGAGGATCTCCTCTTGGTCGGCGAGCTCGACCGATACGAACGGCACCTGCGCGAGGAATGGGAGCTCGAGTTTGACCGTGTTGCTGATGAGCTCGGCGAGGACGCGGCAGATGACGCAAAGCGGCGGGCCGCGCAGACAATCTACACATGGGTCGAGAGAAGTTGTTTCCCGATCCGCGGGCAGGTTAAACACCCGAGCATGTCCCGTGGCTCGCTTCACATCCTCGCTGATCGACTGCATGTGGGCTGGCACCCGGACTTCATGGCCCGCCTCGAGCACCTCCTCGAGCTAAAGGAGGCACCATGAGCACGACGCCGTGGGTCGAGCGTCCACCAGAGCAAGCTCGGTTGCTCAACCCTGCGTTCGTCGGAGTGACCATCTGGGCGTGCGCCCGCGGCTACGCGAGCGTTCGGCAGATCGGGCTTCCCTACGCGCTCGCCTTCGTCGCCGTCCCAATCACGCTGCACAAGGCCACCCGCGAAGACCTGCCGCGATCGACCGGGACCTCCATGGCGTCGTGGTTGACAGAGAATCCGCGCGCCCTCGTCGGTTTCGCGGAACGTGCCCGTGCCGTTGTGCCGCTGGTGAAGGAGGGGATCCTCTTTGGCTCGAGTGGCTTGATGCTCACGCTCGATGACGCCCGGCTGACTGCAGCAGACCGTCCTCGTTCGATGGCGCGGTTTGAGCGCGAGGCCACTGACGAGGTGAAAGCCTGCGTCAAGAAGGCTGAGTTCGTCGGCAAGTGGTTCGCTGGCTCAGGTAACTACGCCACCGTCATGGCCCTGTGGGGGGTTGCACCATGAGCATCCAGATTCTCGATATCGTGCTTTACTCGACGCAGGGGGACCGTCGGGTTCTCTCTCTTCGACCAGGTGAGATGAACATCATCACGGGCGACTCGAAGACGGGGAAATCGGCGCTCATCAGCATCGTCGACTACTGCCTCGGCAGTTCGAAGTGCGCGGTTCCCGAGGGGGTTATCCGCAACAACGTTGCCTGGTACGGCATCCGGCTCACGGACGGAACGTCGCAGCACTTCGTCGCACGGAGGTCGCCCGCCCCCGCAGCACTTCGTCGCACGGAGGTCGCCCGCCCCCTGGAGAGACACGACGTCCGACGCCTTCTACGCTGTAGCGGGCGAGGTTGAGCTTCCCAAGTTTTGGGAGCTCCACGCGACGACGAACATTGACGCCATCGTGGAACGACTGACCAACGTCATCGGCATCGGTCTCAACGTGCACGAGCCGCCGGAGGGCCAGACCCGAGATCCACTATCGGCCAAGCTCCGGCATGCGCTCGCGTTCGTGTTCCAGCCGCAGAACGAGATTTCGCAGCCTGGCCACTTATTCCACAAGCAGAGCGACAACTGGGTAGCCCAAGCCATCAAGGACACCCTCCCGTACTTCCTCGGCGCGGTGGATGATGACTACGTTGCGAAGAAGACGAAGCTCAAGGACCTACGACGGAAGCTGCGCGATCGTGAGCGCAGCCTGGCTAGGCTCGAGGCTATTGCCGGCGATGGCCTCGGCAGCGCCGCATCGTTGATCTCAGAAGCCCGAGACGTTGGGATTCTTGCGGCGGACGCCTCTCCCACATTCTGGGAGGAGGCGGTCGGCCTCCTCCGGGACGCCGCGAAAGCATCGCCGGAGGAACAGCTGGTCCGCTACGAACAGAGCATGGACCAGGCCGAGCTCGGCAGGTTAAATGGAGAGNGCGCTCGTCTCCGCGAGAAGCTTCAGCGTCAGGAGCATGAGCTGGAAGCGATGCAGTCGCTCTTGGCCGATGAAGGAGGGTTCGCACGCGAGGCGGGTGAGCAGGTATCTCGGCTATCGAGTCTGAGTATCTTCGCCTCATCCGACGAAGAACCTTGCTGCCCGCTGTGCGACCAGCCGACACCCAGCATCCCGAAGCCGGAGCAGCTGCATGCCGAGATGCAGCGAGCCGCTTCGCAGCTCGGATCCGTGGCGAAGCACACTCCCGGCCTCGAGGCGTTGATCCTCGAACAGGAAGCCAAGGTCAGCGAGACGCGGCGTCTTCTTCGGGAGAATCGCACCAGCCTTGAGGCCATCCGACAGGCGGACGACCGACTCCAAGCCCTACGCGATGCGTCCGCCCGACGAGCGCATGTTCTGGGTCGGGTCAGCCTGTTCCTCGAGACGCTGCCTCTGATCGCGGACACGTCCGAATTGCGACGCGAAGTCGCGGAGCTCGGCGCTGAAATTGCCCAGCTCGAGGAGAAACTCAGCGACGACAAGATCCAGGAGCGACTCGACTCGATTCTATCGGTCATCAGCAAACGACTCACTGAGTGGTCAGATTGGCTGGAGCTCGAGCACCGGGGTAACCCGTTCCGGCTCGACCTCCGGAAGCTACAAGTCGTCGCGGACGCCGACTCTGGCCCGATCCCGATGGACCGCATGGGCAGCTGCGCAAACTGGCTTGGGTATCATCTCATTGCACACCTGGCTCTGCATTCCTGGTTTGTCCAGAAGGACCGGCCGGTGCCGCGGTTCCTTTTTCTTGACCAGCCTTCGCAGGCCTACTTCCCAGCCGAGCGGGACGTGGGTGGGTCGATGACTATCCTCAATGATGAAGATCGGCTGGCGGTCTTGCGGATTTTCGAGCTGATCCGCGACGTGGTTGAGGAACTGGGCTGTGGTTTCCAAGTTATCGTCACTGAACATGCCGACCCGACCGAGGAGTGGTTCCAAACCGCGATCGTGGAGAGGTGGAGGGATGGCGCTGCGCTAGTTCCTCTCGATTGGCTCGCCGGTGACGGTTCAGGCGAAGGGGACGAGACTCCTGACAAGGATAGTTGATTCACCATAGCGTCTCCCAGTCTCGCCCACCATGTTAGAGCCGCCGGTGTATCACTTAGATTCTTAGTTTCCGGAGAAACCCGGAGACCGCAGCGTGAGCAGGAGCCAGAAAGGCTATGGTGGTAGGCAGGGTCTTCCAAGGCAACAACCAGGAGGAACCCGTAATGAGACACTTAAGCAATTTAAGCTGGCCATCAGTACCTCTTGCCCAACCACTCAAGGGGCATTGTAGAACAGTACGCCCTGGGCTGGGGCTGGCAACAACCCTAAGGCCCGCCGGTCTTTGACCCTGAGGCGGCAGCGGCCGCAGGTGCGGCAGCAACTGATGCTAGGTGTCAGGTCCCGTGTGATCATATCCCTCGAAGCCGGGAACGGTTATTCTTGGCTCGAGAGCTGATCGATGTGTTCCTTTCCTGTGAGGAGGCAGTATAGAGACCATGGCTGCAA
>JAKRWE010000197.1 GCA_024712425.1 Chromatiales bacterium | reverse complement strand
TTTCCGCAACAAGGAGCGCTTTGCCAATGCCATCTACTTCCACCTTGGTGGACTCGATCTATACCCGGAGGGTATCTGCCGGTGAATGTTACCCACCTGATTTGGTGAAGAGCCTTTTTTCAGGGTGGTCACCGGAACAGGACCCCGTGGTCCGTGATGCATACCGGCTGCGCTGGCAACTCCGGCGCCTGTTGTCAGCAGGGCAACGGCATTGATGGCGATGGCGATCGCAAGCCCACTCAATTTTTTCATCTTTCTTTGTTCTCCGTGTCCCTCAAACATTTTGCGTCCCTCCCAGGTCTGCTACCCGATGTTTCATGCAGCCAGGCTGTCCTTTACCCGCAACAGACGTTCCTTGACCTCTCTGGCCAGCGATATGATGGCCTCGTCGTCCACCAGTGTGAGGACAGCCTCGGGATCCATGAATCCAACCCGGATGTACCCGTTGTCGAGCTGACGCACAATGACATTACAGGGCAGCAGCAGACCGATATCCGGCTCGGTATCGAGTGCCTGATTCGCCAGCAGGGGGTTGCAGGCGCCGAGAATACGATAAGGCGGTTTGTCGACATCGAGCTTTGCCTTCAGGGTGGCCTTGATATCGATATCCGTCAGCACACCAAAGCCTTCGGTTTTCAAAGCTGCAATGGTGCGTTCCACCACCTCTTCCACGTCACCTGGAATCTCAATCCCAAATTGATACATCGTCCTGTACTCCTGGTAAATGATTCATTCTTACTTGCCCCGTTTGAGCCCCTTGCCTGCGCCGGGTGGCGGCCTTGAACAGCAGGCCGCCCGATGCTTGGCATTGTCCCGGATGTTGTCATCCAGCATGTTCATCCAGCCCATACGCCAGCGTTCCAGTAGTCCGCTCGCC
Organism: Chromatiales bacterium; assembly: GCA_024712425.1. Taxonomy (GTDB): domain Bacteria; phylum Pseudomonadota; class Gammaproteobacteria; order Chromatiales; family Chromatiaceae; genus MONJU. The sequence goes on along the minus strand of JAKRWE010000197.1, from coordinate 3,380 downwards.
AGATGAAGGCCGGACTCACCAATCAGTTCACCGATCCGTGCTGCGTCGATCTTGCGCGTGTCATAGCTAAGACGCAGACCCGGCCGGCGTCCTGTCAGCCGCACGGCTTCCTGTATGCCTGGCACAGACAACAGGCCCTCGATGGCATCTTTGATTGCGGGTTCGGATGCCGAGTCGAGATGGAAATCCCGCTCGACGATGACTTCGGAATCCTGATGTGTCGCTGTACTGGTTTGCATGTTGCCCTCGTTCTCCGATTGGAGATATCGCCCCGCCCTCCCACCGGAAAGCGGTGAAAGCTCAATTCAACCGGCCAAGCAATTTGTCTGCCGGTACGTAACCCCCTATCTTGGTGCCATCCGGAAGGTAGATAGTCGGCGTGCCCTGTATGCCCAGCTTGCCGCCGAGCGCATACCCCTTGTCGACAAGACCGGCCCGGGGACAGTTGGGATTGGAACCGCTGTCCTCATTGTGCTTTTCCTGGTCCATGGCCATGACCGGGTCGTCCGCGCACCACACCCGGCGCAGCCCCTGGTAGCCGGGCCCCTTGGATCTACCCCTGGGATACGGGATATAACGGACCGTGACGCCCGCCTCGGTCAGCTTGGGCACCACTTCGTTGTGCAATTTTCTGCAATAGGGGCAACTGGTATCGGTAAGTACATCGATTGCTGCTTTTTCCTTTCCCCTCGCCTTGAAGATGACCTTGTTGTCGTTTCCGAAGGCATCCAGCAGCTTCCGGGAGATAAGCTTTTGCGAGTCGGCGGTCAGGTTGCGACCGGCCTCGAGATCGAGCAGGTTGCCGACGAAGGCGTAGCGTCCGTCGTCAGAGACATAGGCCGTGTTCGAATCGAGCTCGACCTGGAGTATTCCCTTCACAGGACTGGCAGCCGGCTTACCCAGAGGACGCGTGCCAGCCAATCGTCTTAGATAACGCAAGGGATCCCGCCCGCTGGCGGCATTGCCCTGAATCGATGGCAGGGCGGCATGCTGTTTTTTCGGCGGGGCGTTTCGTTCTGCCCAGGCCTTGTACACATGTTCCGGCCACTGCGATTGGAAATAGGCGATTACCGCGTCCATGTCGGCATCGCTGAGTTTATCGCCGAAGGCCGGCATGGCGCCGCCGAGCGGCTTGCCGCCAAGCCGGATCTGCCGTTTGAGGATATCAATGGAATGGTGCCAGGCATGGCCGGTCCCGTTGACCGGCGGCGGAGGGTAGGTCCCGTTGGGAAGCGCCTTCTTGCAATCCGCCACCTTTCCCTCGCCCTTATCGCCGTGACAACTTGCACAGTTGCTCGCGAACAGTTTCTCACCCTTCCGTACCAAGTCGCCGTCATACCAGCGCTCAGCCGCCAACGTGGTCCCCGTGGCCACAAGCGAAAGAGCCAATATCCATCGTTTCATCTGAATGCCCTCAATGTGACGCGAACAGCTGCGTCTTTCCCTGCCTGTCTACTGAGTAGACCTTGTAGTGTTGTGGTTTACGCCCGGGAACCTCCATTCCCGGTGAACCCATGGGCATACAGGGGGCGGTCAGCCCTGCAATGTCCGGCTTTTCCCTGAGGAGTCGCTGGATGTCTGCTGCCGGCACATGCCCCTCGACGAAGTACCCCGCCACCTTGGCGGTATGGCAGGAATTCATGCCGGTCGGCACACCGACCTCCCGCTTGATGTCGTTCAGGTTATTGACGGGTCGCACCTCGGTCGTGAAACCCTGTTTGTCGAGCTGCTCGGCCCACTTGGTGCAACAGCCGCACTGGGGTTCTTGTAGACCACCATAGGGATGGTCTCACTGCTGGCGATGCCGCTGGCCAGAACCAGGGCGGGGCCCAGTCCGGTCACGACAGAGAGGCTCAAAATCCCCCGGCCGATGCGTTTGCGTGTTGTCTTTGTCATTTGGTTCTCCACATTGGGATGGGTTGGAGGTGGCCATGTGGCCACCTGCCAGGATCAGTGCGCGTGAGCCCCCTCCGTATGTCCGTGCCCGGCCTCTTCGTCATGGTGTTGCGCACCCTCGGGGAAACCGCCATGGAAACGCTGATGAACGAAGGTCAGGATGGCCCAACGGTCTTCCTCGCTGAGCCGTTTGAACGGTGGCATGGCCGATTGCATCTCCTTGAACGGCGATACCTGGCCACCCTCGCTGATGCGCCAGAACAGGTAGTCATCACCTTGCCCCGGTGCGGTATGGAAATGGTTGGTGAGATCGGCCGGCTTGTGCGCCAGCCCGGCCGCGGCCGGGCCATTGCCCTGCCCGCCCTGGCCATGACATACCGCGCAATTCTGCATGAACAGTTTTTCACCGCGCGCCGCAATGGCCTTGTCATCCCAGTGTGACCAGGTCTTGCCGGCATACCCGGCAGGCGGCTCGACCCACTTGTCATGACGATGCATACCGCCATGTTCCATCTTCATGCCCGGCATTTGGGAATGATCCATACCGGACATGTGCCCATGGTCACCATCGTGATCGCCACTGGCCCAGGCCACTGTAGCCGTAAAAAGGGCGCCGCTCACCAGGACTGATTTCAAGATATTCATTGTGTTTTTTCCTGTATTGATTGTCGTGTAGCCGTGCCTCTGTCATGCAGAGGCACGGACATCTCGGTCAGAACCAGATGCGGATTCCCGCGACGATCTGGACGTCGTCGGTACTTTCGCCCGCAGCCTCCATCAGGTCGGCGGTCTGCCCGTAACGCTTTTCCCAGTTGATCCCGATATAGGGTGCGAACTCACGCCGGATCTCATAGCGCAGTCGCAGCCCGATCTCGGTACTGGAAAGACCGGACCCCTGGTCGAGGGCCTTGTCCGCCTTGCTGAAGAAACTCGCCTGTATCTCCGGGCTGAGCACCAGTTTCTGGGTGATCATGGCCTCGTATTCAGCCTGCAGGTCGAGGCCGATGTTGCCGCCCTTCCCGACATACAACGAACTGTCGACATCGAAGAAATACGGGGCCAGGCCGCGGAAACCCACAACCGCCCAGTCGCGCGTCTGCTTGGATGGTTTGGCATCGTGCCGGACACCCACCTGCAGATCCCAGTAGGTGTCGATCGCGCGACTGTGGCGCGCTTCGAACTGGGCGGCCTCCCAGGTGCCGCTCACCCGTTCACCGTTGAACTTGAACCAGGCCTTGTTCAGGTCCTTGCCGATCCACGCATCGCCCTCGACCACGAATGGATCTGGTCCGTTCATGTTGCGTATCTCCAGCTGGTCGATCATGACCTTTACCAGGGTTGGGTTATCTCCCATGCCGGCCTGGGTGTCAATGGCCAATAATTTTGACCCCCCCTCGGCCAATAAAATTGACCCACCCGGGGCGACAAAAAATCAGCTCTCGCGTTTGTGCTTCAGTCGATAGCTCTCACCTCCCAGCATGAAG
>JAKRWE010000196.1 GCA_024712425.1 Chromatiales bacterium | reverse complement strand
TGTGCCTGCAGCCTAGAAAATAGCCCTTCACGAGCCTTTCCACGTCCCGTTCGAGGCACCACATCTTCCATCCACTGACCGCCCGGAAAAGCGAGAAGCGGATGAAATATCCGGGTTAGATCATGAGGTCCGTTCGTTCAGCATGCCGGGCGCGCACTGGCCCAATTTCGCCTGGCTGTTCCAGGTAAGCGTCGCCCTGGTCGAAAGACTGGCGGGGGAGTGGGGGCTGTTGGCCCTCAAGGCCATGGCCTGGTGGCTGATCTTCACTCTGTTGTTCCGTGCCATCGGCAGCTGTGGCGCGCCGCTGTCCTGGATCTTCCCGGCGCTGCTCTTCTCATGGCAGCTGCTGCCTTCCATGAACCTGCGTCCGCATCTGTTCGAAGGGGTGTTTCTGGCCGTCGCCATCCTGCTGATGCAGAAGACCCGTGGGCGACGCTACCTGTGGTTGTCGGGTGGCCTGATTCTGCTGTGGGCAAACACCCATGCCTCGGTCGTGGTGGGGGCGGCCGCATTGGCCCTGCAGTGGCTGCTGGGGAAGGCCTTCCGCTGGCCCGGCAGGCAGGCGCTGCTGCGTCGCCTGCCGGGGGCGCTGCTGCTGAGCGCCCTGGTGTTCGCCACGCCCAATGGCCTGGATATTCTCGGGGTGCTGCTCGGGCATGCGCAGGCGGACTACCTGGCGGCCTATATCCGGGAATGGGTGCCACCGCAGGCGATGCCGCCGTTCGTGTTCCTGGCCCTGCTGGGGGTACTTGGTGCCCTGCTGCCGAGGCACAAGCTGGTCACCCCCGGGGAGCTCCTGCTGATCCTGTTCTTTCTGGTCCTCGGGGGCGACAACAAGCGTTTTCTGTTCGAACTGTCGCTGGTCCTGTTCCGGCCGGTGGGCGCCATGATCGGTGCGGGCCTGGAGGGCCTGGCCCGGCACCATCCACGGCTGGCTGGAAGGGGCGGCTGGCGGATCGGGCTGCGGCCCCTGCTGGCCACGGCGGTGGCCTTCCAGCCGCCCTGGACCTGGAAGAACCAGCGCACCACCGATTACCCTGTGATGCAGCAGCGCTTTCCGCATGTGGCGATGTCGGTGCTGCATCCGGTGCTCGATGACGGCAACACCTTGAAGGTATGGAATGCCTACGGCTGGGGCGGCTGGCTGGGCTGGGCCGGACAGGGTCGCCTGCAGGTCTATATCGATGGCCGCACCCCCCACTGTGTTCAGCGAGGAGCTGATGTTGCAAGGGAACCTGGCGCGTCGCTGCCCGGCCATGCTGCGCGAGCTGCTGCAACAGTGGCACGTGGATGCAGTGGTGCTGCGTCGCCTGGGGCCGTTGCCCATCCCGCTATGGGATGCCCGCTGGCGCCTGGTCGCTTATGACCAGGGATCGGTGGCCTACCTGCGGGCGGATCTGGCGGAGCGTTTTGGGCTGCAGGGCATACCCTTCGATCCCTTCTGGCCGCGTTTGCGCGTGCCTGTCGATACACTGCCTCAGGCCATCGCGGCGGTACGCCGGTTGCTGCAGCGGGATGCCTTCAATCCGCTGGCCTGGCGCCACCTGGTCGAGCTCCTGTCGCGCCTGCCGGACGCTGATACACCGCAGACCGCTGAGCAGATCAGTCATGCCCTGGAGCAGGCCATGGCGCAGGATCCGGATCAGGCGGAGGCCAAGCTGCGCCTCGCAAGCTGGCGTGAGTGGCTTGGGATGAAGCCGGCACGGGTCGCGCAGCTGCTGCTGCCCTGGGCATTGCAGGCCGACGGCCGGAATCTTGTCGGTTATGAGGTCAGGATAGCGGAACAGCTGCTGAAGCTGGACCGGTTCAAGGAGGCGCTGGGCGTGCTGACGCCCACGGACTGGCGTCGCCTGCAACAGTTTAACGAACAGGCCGATGTGTGGATGATCCGCTGGCAGGCCTATGTCCGCCTGGCTGGCGCTGGATGCCAGGCCCGCGGCGCAGGCACGCTATGATGCCCTGCGGGAAAGACTTCGACAGCAGGATGCGGCCGGGCCCACCCCAACATCTGCCAGCCACTGAGGAATCATATGGCGACAATCGATAGCCATGCCATCCGCGTGAACCGGTTCCTGTTGATCCTGGTTTGTCTGGGCATGGCATTGCCCGCAGCGGCCCAGCGCTACCGAGCCGATCCGGTCAGTGGTGCCGGCACCTGGGAGACGGACGATCATGGCGTGCACTTCTCCCTTACCCGCATCCTGCCCGACCAGGCGCGCACCTTCTATGTGAATCGCGGCTTTACGCTCGATCAGATCGAGCCCTATGCGGCTTCCTGTGTGTTCATGACGGTGCTGCGCAATGACCGTGCGCCTGGCGTGATTCATTTCAAACGCAGCGACTGGCGCATCTCGGTCGAGGGAAAGGAAAGGCCCCTGAAGCCGGCCAGTGCATGGTTGAGCGGCTTCGCCGCGGCCGGGGTGGGCAAGCCGGCGCGCATAGCGTTTCAGTGGGCGCAGTTTCCGGTGGAACAGGAATATGAGCCGGGTGGGGACTGGAACCAGGGCATGCTATCGGTCGGGCTTCCTGCGGGCAATGTGTTCGACATCAGGGCGCGCTGGGGCATCGATGGCAGGACATATGAACAGGTATTGAAGGGGGTTCGTTGTGAGAAATAGTCTGAACGGTTGCTTGGGGCTGGCGCTTGCTGTGTTGCTGATGGCAACCACCGCGGCTGTTGCGGACGGCCTGCCGCCATTGACCCACAAGCTGACGCTGATACAGAAGCCCATGGCGGTTCCGGCGCTGCGCCTCAGGAATCTGGACGACGAGCTGGTCGATATCAAGAACCACAGCGGGAAGATCCTGGTGGTGAATTTCTGGGCCACCTGGTGCCCGCCCTGCCGCCGGGAAATGGGCTCGCTCGAACGTCTCCAGCAGGCGACCAGGGGCAGGAACGTGGAGGTGCTGGCGGTCAATGTCGGAGAGGATGTGGATACGGTCTTTTCCTTTCTGGGGACCATCGATCCCTCGCCCAGCTTCCAGATCCTGATGGACACCGAGGCGGAGAGCCTGGGCCGCTGGGGCGTTAAGGGTCTGCCCACCACCTACATCGTCGACCCCAACGGCAAGGTCATGTACCGCGCGGTTGGCGGCCGCGAGTTCGACCATCCGGATATCGTGCGGGCGATAGAGGGCCTCAACGACTGGCCATAGCCTGGCCGGTGATTTTGCGATGGTCAGTCCGCGGGGCTTTGCATGTGCTGCCAGGCCAGGCGAACGTAATGGGCCGCAGAGTAGGCCAGGTATTCCTGCTCCCGCCCGATCAACGGCCGGGCCTGTTTCGCCGGTGACCCGGTATACAGGTGCCCGCTTTGCAGCACCTTGCCGCCGGGCACCAGGGCGCCGGCACCGAGCATCACGCCGGGTTCGATGACCGCCTGGTCCATCACGATGGCGCCCATGCCGATCAGGCAGCGGTCACCGATCTCGCAGCCGTGCAGGATCACGCTGTGGCCAACGGTCACCTGGTTGCCGATGATCAGCGGTGTGCCGCCCGGCAGGTACGCGCTCTCGTGGCTGTTATGCAATACGCTGTTGTCCTGGATATTGGTTTCGCTGCCGATACGAATCCGGTTCACGTCGCCACGGATCACGGCGCCGGGCCAGACGCTGCTGTGGGCATCGATGGACACGTCCCCGATGATGGTGCAGCGGGGATCCAGATAGACATTCCCATCGATCCGTGGAATGTGATCCAGGAACGGTCTGATATCGGCCATGTGGCCCTCCTGTTGCTAAACTGGAAGCAGCTGCCTCACCCTTCAGGGCTAAAGGAATGCACCGGGACGAACGATACAGGGAGTGCTGCACGGCTCACTCCGCACGGCGTTAAATCCGCCTTCATGGTAACAGGGGTAATAAATGGAAACGTCTACCATTGTCATTCTGGTATTGCTGGCCGTTGTGATCGGCTATGCCATCCTGATCTACAACAACCTGGTCTCGCTCAAGCACGCGGTGAGCCAGGCATGGGCCAATATCGATGTCCTGCTCAAGCGGCGTCACGACGAGTTGCCGAAACTGGTCGAGACCTGCAAGCAGTACATGAAACACGAGCGGGAGACGCTAACCCGAATATTTCATCCGCTTCTCGCTTTTCCGGGCGGTCAGTGGATGGAAGATGTGGTGCCTCGAACGGGACGTGGAAAGGCTCGTGAAGGGCTATTTTCTAGGCTGCAGGCACA
>JAKRWE010000195.1 GCA_024712425.1 Chromatiales bacterium | reverse complement strand
GGCTGACCGTGCTGAACAGGGCATCTTGTTGAATATCCGGGCCACGCATCGTACTGCTCGTCCTTCTTCCTTCCTTACCGGTATCTTCCACTTCAGGCGGCGAATTTCAACAGCCTGTTAAAGCAGCTAGCCTTAGGATGCCAAAACAAATCCGCAATCTTAATGACGTGACCGCAGATTATCACATAATTTCGATATTTGTAACATTATCGATATTTTCAAACGATCGTTGACTGCGCGCCAAATAATGGTATGTTTGAGAAATTATGGATGATTTGCCACAAATACAGATATCGGCCAGTTTTGACAGAAGTATTCCGCACAGGCCTACCGCACCATGACACCGTCTCACCCCCTCTCAACTAACGCGTCCAAACCAACAACACTTACTGAACAGGCGTATCAGCAGCTGCGTCACGATATCGTGGCCGGGCAGTTTAAACCCGGGGAAAAACTGCGCGTAGAAGCGCTCCGCAATAAATACGACATTGGCGCAACCCCAATAAGGGAGGCACTGAGTCGGCTTTCAGCCAATGGATTCGTGTTTGTAGAGGGTCAACGCGGCTTCAAGGTCGCCGATATGAGCATGGAAGATCTGGAGGATGTCACCAACATGCGCATCCTGCTCGAGAACCAGGCACTTACCCGTAGTATCGAAACTGGTGACGACACTTGGGAGGCAAATATCCTGGCCGCCTTTCACCGGCTGTCCAAGATCGAAGCCGAACAACCGCTCGAAGAACGGGACCCTATCGAGTGGGAAAAACGGAACGCGGCGTTTCACTCTGCACTCCTCGGGGCCTGTAAGTCGAAGTGGCTCAAACGTTTCTCAGCGGTGTTGTACGATCAGCACAGGCGGTACCGGTTTCTGGCTCGTGCCGGACATCTCGAGAATCGCGACCTCCATAAAGAACATAAGGCCATCTGTGACGCCGCACTGGCACATAATGCAATAGCGGCTTGCGATGCCAACACCTTCCATATCCGGGCTACAGTGGACTGCCTGAAGGATCTGTTACCCCTCGATATTTCCGATTCCTTCAGCGATTCCGGACGGTAACCCACAGAACGATCACAGACCGGGTGAACTGGACTTCAACTACGAAGCCTTCACCATCCAGCTTCATCGGGGCATCGCAGCCAAGGTCTTGGGGCGATGGATCCATAGCACTTCCTGAATTCACACCCAAATTCAACTAATACCTGCAACGCCTGAATCTGACAGATTAAAACGAGGAAAACCAGTCCACGCCCTGCCCTTCGCCCCATAGCTGCTGCCTGAACCAGACCATCGCCTTGCCCTGGTGGCGGGTGCGCCAGGCGTAGTAGAGGGCGTGCCGGGTGCTCGCACCGTCCTCGGTTGCCTTCGCGATCAGATCGCCCGCGGCGAGGTCCGATGCGATGAGGTGCCGGGGCAGGTAACCGACGCCCATGCCCCGCCGCTGCGCCTCCCGCTTCATGCTCAGGTCCGGCAACGTGAGTACCGGTTGGCCGGGGAGGAGTCCAACAGTGCGTGGTGGCGGACCGCGGGAACTGTCGGCCGCAGCCACCGCCCGGTGCTGGCGAATCAGATCGTTGGTGAGCGGCTCGGGGGCATTGGCCAGTGGATGACCGGGCGCGACCACGAAAACGAACTCCACCTCGCCCAGGGGATGCACCGCGTAGCCGCCGCCCGGTGGTCCGTCGCCGGGTGCACCGATGACCAGGTCGGCACGCCCTGACACCAGCGCATCCCAGGTACCGCCCAGTACCTCGGTGGCGAGCCGCAGCTGGGTTTCCGGCGCCACCGCGTGGAAGGCGTCACAGAGTGCGAGCACTCGGCCGAAGGGAATCAGGTCGCTCACGGCAATCCGCAGCTCGGTCTCCCAGCCGGTGGCGACCCGCCGCACGGTGCGCGTCGTGCTGTCGGCCATTGTCAGGAGATCCCGCCCCTCGCGCAGCAGGGTCTCCCCGGCCGGTGTCAGGTGGGCGCGATGCCCCCGGCGGTCGAACAAGGTGACTGCCATTCCCTGCTCCAGCTTCTGGATGGCGTAGGTCACCGATGAAGGTACGCGATGCAGCTCCTCGGCCGCAGCCGCAAAGCTGCCGCGACGGGCGATGGCGTCGAGGACAAGGAGCGCATCCAGGCTAATCCCGGACTTCATATTCGAATTTTTTGAATGAAACTACGCAATCTTTTCACTATCTGCCGGTGCAACACAGCACTATCATCGCCTTATTCATTCGAAATTGCGAATAGCTCAGGACAGGCATCATGCAGCAGCAGCTCGAAACCTCCAACAAGAACCAACACCATGGAGACCCTGGGGAATGAGCGGCATGCGCCTGCACAACGGCCGCGAATACTATGGGGTGGTCTCCATCGTGCTGCACTGGAGCATGGCCGTACTGATCTTCGGTCTGTTCTTCCTCGGTGAATACATGGTCGACCTGGACTACTACCACCCGTGGTACCAGAAGGCACCGGATCTGCACCGCAGCTTTGGCATCCTGGTCGCGGCGCTGTTATTGCTGCGCTGGATCTGGCGGCTGTTCAACCCCCTGCCGCTTATCGAGGGCAAGGCATGGGAACGGCACATCGCCGTGTGGGTGCACCGGCTGTTCTATGTCCTGATCGCCGGCGCTGCGCTCAGCGGCTATCTGATCAGTACCGCCAGTGGGCAAGGCATCGATGTGTTCGGCTGGTTCGAGATCCCCGCCACCTTCTACGGCGTGGAAAACCAGGAGGACATCGCCGGCGAGGTACACGATGTATTGACGCACAGTCTGTTCTTCCTGGCCCTCTTTCATGCCCTGGCCGCCCTCAACCACCATTTCATCGACCGCGATACCACCCTGTGCCATATGCTGCGGCCCGATTAGACCCCCTTTTCCACCCACCACCTAAACAGAAGACTCGAGGAGTAGACGACCATGCTGAAAAGAATCCTACTGACCGCCACCCTGGCGCTTGGCCTCGGCGTTTCCGCTGCCCAGGCCGCCGAACACTATGTGATCGACACCAAGGACATGTATGTCTTCATCACCTTCAAGATCAAGCACCTCGGCTATAGCTGGCTGGAGGGCCGCTTCAATCGCTTTTCCGGTTATTTCGACTACGACGAGGCCAATCCGGTCAACAACCGGGTGCGGATCGAGATCGACATTGCCAGCCTGGACAGCAATCACGCCGAGCGCGACAAGCACCTGCGCAGCGAACGCTTCTTCGACGTGAAGAAATACCCCAAGGCTACTTTCGTCAGTACCGGCTGGGAAGACCACAGCAACGGCAAAGCCACCCTCAAGGGCAAGTTCACCCTGCGTGGCGTCACCCGGGAGATTGCCATCGACGTCAACCAGGTGGGCGCCGGCAAGGACCCCTGGGGTGGCTTCCGCCGCGGCTTCGAAGGGACTACCACCCTGCACCTGTCCGACTACAAGATGAAGGAAGCACACATCCTCGGCCCGGTCGCCGAGAACATCCAGATCTGGCTCTCAATCGAAGGAGTACGCCAATGAAGCTCTACTACACCCCTGGTGCCTGTTCACTCTCCCCCCATATCACCCTCTGCGAGGCGGGTCTGCCGTACGAACTTGTACGTGTCGACCTCCAGGAGGGGAAGACCGAAGACGGTCGTGACTATCGCGAGATCAATCCGCACGGTTATATCCCGGCCCTCGAGCTGGATGATGGACAGATCCTGCTCGAAGGGCCTGCTATCGTCCAGTACCTCGCCGATCAGGTTCCGGAAAAAGGGCTGGCCCCAGCTGCCGGCAGTCTGGAGCGCTATCGTCTGCAGCAGTGGCTGAACTTTATCTCCAGCGAGCTGCACAAGGGGTTTGGCGTCTTCTTCAACCCCGCCTTCCCGGAGGATGCCAAAGCCGTATTCACCGGCCTGCTCGGCCAGCGGCTGGATATCCTGGCACCCCTGCTGGAATCACAGGACTGGCTGATGGGCGACACCTTTACCGTAGTCGACGCCTATCTGTTCACGGTGCTGAGCTGGAGCCCGATGATCGATTTCGATCTTTCGCCATGGCCTTCACTGACACGCTATCAGGAACGCGTGGCGGCACGCACTTCCGTGCAGACGGCCATGAAAGAAGAAGGACTGATCTAAATGTTTACTCTTTGGAGATCACCACAATGACCGACCTTTTCACCCCCATCACCATCGGCGACCTGGAACTGACTAACCCGAATATTTCACAAATAAAAAGGGCAAAACCCGTGTAGTTCGTTAAAATTCAGTTGGTTATACTGGATCCGAACAAGGTTTTGCCCGTGACAAAATGTACCCAAGAAAGCTTTG
>JAKRWE010000194.1 GCA_024712425.1 Chromatiales bacterium | reverse complement strand
CACCCGATTTGACTCATCCAAGGATCTCAAACAAACCCTCCTCAACTACCGGGAGGTCTACAACCATCACATCCCCCATCGTGCCTTGGGCCATGTCACGCCCATTCAGGCGCTCAAGCAATGGCAACAAAAACGCCCTGAGATTTTTGTAAAGAAGGTTTATAACCATGCGGGACTTGACACATAGGTGAGATACTTGCCCAGCAGGGTCACAGTATAACTGCTCATGTGCAGGGCGTTGTCGGCCGGCAGCGCTGCCAACACCGGCACCGCGACCAGCGTCGCGATCAGCGCCAGCATGAACACCTGGCCACCACGATCCCCTTTCAGTATGCGAAGAATTGCCATGTGTCAGTCTCCCGCCGCCCGGCCCTTCTGCGGGAACAGGCCCCGCGGCCGCTTCTGGATGAACAGGATGACGATCACCAGGATCAGGATCTTGGCCATGACCGCGCCCGCCCAGGGTTCCATGAACTTGTTGGCCACGCCGAGTCCGACACCGCCGATCAGGGTGCCCCACAGGTTTCCAACACCGCCGAACACCACCACCATGAACTGTCCACGATATAGGCCTGGCCCAGGTTGGGGCTGACATTGGTCAGCTGCGACAGCGCCACGCCGGCAATACCGGCAATACCCGAGCCCAGACCAAAGGTCATGGCGTCCACGCGCGCCGAGTGCACGCCCATGGCGCGCGCCATGGCCCGGTTCTGCGATACCGCGCGCACCTGCAGCCCGAGCCGGGTGCGCTTGAGCACCATGAACAGGCCGGCAAACACCAGCAGGCAGAACAGGATGATGTACATGCGGTTATAGATCAGCGACAGCACGCTGTTGATCTGCCAGAACCCGCTCATGAACTCCGGGTTCGAGACCGGCACGTTCTGCGGCGAGATCAGGGTACGTACCAGCTGTTGCAGGATGAGGCTGATACCGAAGGTCGCCAGCAGGGTCTCCAGTGGGCGTCCGTACAGAAAACGGATCACCCCACGCTCGATGGCGATGCCCACCAAGCCGGAGACCACGAAGGCCGCCGGAATCGATAGAAACAGGGACAGGCCTGCCGAATCCGGCATCAGCTGCTGGATCAGGTAAGTGGTGTAGGCACCGAGCATAATCAGCTCGCCATGCGCCATGTTGATCACCCCCATGACACCGAAGGTGATGGCCAGACCAATGGCTGCCAATACCAGCACCGACCCCAGGCTGAGCCCGAAGAACAGGGTCTCCACACGCCCGAACAGACGTACCCTGTCCTCTATCTTGCGCAGCGCAGCGGCTGCAGCCTGCTTCACCGCCTTGTCCGGATCGGATGCCGCCATCGCGGTGAGCGCCTGACGCACAGCCGGTTGCAGACTGTCGCTTACATCCGCGACCGCCTTCATTCTTGTCTGCGCATCATCGGCGTGCAGGCCACCCAGCGCCAACACCAGCTGCATGGCCTCCCTGACCCCGGCATCGGTCTCCTTTTTCAGGCGCGGCGCGATCAGGGCCGCCTGCGCCGGCGAGGGACTGGCCAGCATGGCCTGCACCGACTTGGGACGCTGGGCAGGATCGTCACTGTCAAGATCCCGGGTCGCCAGGATACCCTTGATGACCCGCCGCAAACGGTTGTTGATGGCGATCTTCTTCAGCTTGCGCTTCTTGAATTCGCCGAGCTGCTCACCGGTGAATACATCGGTGGCCCGGTACTTCCGGCCACTCTTGTCCGCCCATACCAGGCGTCCGGTCTTCTTCAGCAGGCGCAGCCGCCCGCTCAACACGCCTTCGATCATTTCGAAGCGTTTCGCCTGGGAAGACGCCGCCAGCTTGGCCAGCGCCGCCTCCTTGGCCGAGAAATTCCTTCCCGTCAGGGCGCCAAATACCGCATCCAGATCGGGATTGCCGGTATCGACCTTGCCCGCATGCACAGGCAGCATCAGCAGGCAGAGCAGCAGGAAGATAAAAAATCTGGTGATCATATCGTTATTCGTCATTGGGTAGCCGGTGGCAGAAGCCTCTGTCACCGGCCAGTCGTCATACAACCAGGTTCAGCAGATCAGAAGTTCTGGCCCGAGCACTTGGCGGTCTTGACGTTGTAGTTACCGCAGGACAGCGGTGCACGCCAGTCGGAGATCAGATCCTTGGAACCCGGCAGGTAGTCCGACCAGGCGTCGCCCGGCACCAGGCCCGGGGTGCTGTAGACGATGTCGAACTGACCGTCGTCCTGGATCTCGCCGATCATCGCGTCGGCAACGGCCTCCGGATCAGTGGTGCCGGCCTTCTCGACCGCCTTCACCCACATGTTGAAGCCAATGTAGTGCGCCTCCATCGGATCGTTGGTGACACGCTTGTCGTTCTTGATGAACTTGTGCCAGGCCTCGATGAACTCGTCGTTCACGTCCGCGTCCACGCTCTCGAAGTAGTTCCAGGCGGCCAGATGACCGACCAGGGGCTTGGTGTCGATACCGGACAGCTCTTCCTCACCCACGGAGAAGGCGACCACCGGGATGTCTTCCGCGGAGATGCCCTGGTTGCCCAGTTCCTTGTAGAACGGCACGTTGGCATCGCCGTTGATGGTGGAGATCACCGCGGTCTTCTTGCCGGCGGAACCAAACTTCTTGATATCGGACACGATCGACTGCCAGTCGGAATGACCGAACGGAGTGTAGTTGATCATGATGTCCTTGTCGGACACGCCCTTGGCCTTGAGGTAGGCCTCGAGGATCTTGTTGGTAGTACGCGGATAGACGTAGTCGGTACCCGCCAGGACCCAGCGCTTCACGCCCTGTTCCATCAGGTAGTCGACCGCAGGGATGGCCTGCTGGTTCGGCGCGGCAGCGGTGTAGAAGACGTACTTGGAAGACTCCTCGCCCTCGTACTGCACCGGGTAGAACAGCGGCACTTTCAGCTCCTCGACCACCGGCAGGACCGATTTGCGCGACACCGAGGTCCAGCAACCGAAGATCGCGGCCACGTGATCCTTGGAAATCAGCTCACGCGCCTTCTCGGCGAACAGCGGCCAGTTGGATGCCGGGTCGACCACCACCGGCTCCAGTTTCTTGCCCAGCAGGCCACCTTTCTTGTTCTGCTCATCGATGAGCATCAGCATGGTGTCCTTGAGCGTGGTTTCGGAAATCGCCATCGTGCCCGATAGCGAATGCAGGATGCCGACCTTTATCGTGTCGGCAGCCTGCGCAGCCGTGGCTGCGGTAAAGGCAGCGGCTGCCGACAAGGCCAGCGCCAAGCGGCGCACGGATGTAGAGCATTTCATCAGCTAGAGTCTCCCCTCGATTTGAAGTTCGTATGATTCGCCACGCGATGGTGCGAGGCTCACACGATGAGAGGCAGGACTCTTGCCAACTATATATCTTATTGATTATTTTATGATATTTTGACGAGACAAAAAGAATCCAAGGTTATGTCGCACCATATCGGGGCGCGACGAGCCGCAGCGCCCCCCTTCGGTGCAAGGTTCCTGATACCGCTCAGACCTCCGCCCACATCCGCAACAGGTTGGCGTAACTGCGGTCCACCGCCTTGGTGTAATCAGCATCCGGTTCGGTGCGCAGCAGGTGCTCGCGCGCCTGGTCCAGCTCGAACAAGAGTTCGCGCTGGCCCGGGTCGCGCACGAAACTCTGCATCCAGGTCAGAGCCACCAGGCGTTCGCCTCGGGTTACATCCGCCACCCCGTGCACACTGCGCGAGGGATACACCACCGCGCTGCCGGCGGCCAGCTTCACCTTCTGGTCGCCAAAAGGGGTACGGATGACCAGCTCGCCGCCATCATAGGTGTCCGGCTCGTTCAGGAATATCGTGGTCGAGACGTCGGTACGAAACTTGCCGCCGCCCATGATCGGGTCGTCCACGTGATCGCCGTAGTGCATTCCCGGCTGGTAACGCGCGACGATGAAGTCGGCCATTTTGTTGGGCAGCGCGAAGCTGCGGAAACGCGCATTGTGCGCAATCGCGGCCATGATGATGCGATTGACCCGCTGTTGCAGCTCCGGCACCGACTCCAGCTCCTCGTTCTCCTTGACCCGACGCGCCGCCATGCCGGCAGTCAGCTTGCCATCGACGAAATTCGCGTCCGCCAGCAGTTCATGGATCTTCTGCACCTGGGCAGCATTCAACAGTTCCGGGATCTCTATCAGCACGTCTACCTCTCCCCCCGCACCAACCCGGATCGACACCCGGACATTGACGGTACTTAATCGCTAAAATGGCGCCTGCTATTAACACCTTAACAGGCTGTTGAAAACCGTGCCGATTCTGCCCTGTTTTCACCAGACGGAGGGGATCGACGGCCATTGTTGCGAGTTGAGTTGACCCAAGAGGCCCAATGCACTGGAAAATGCTGAC
>JAKRWE010000193.1 GCA_024712425.1 Chromatiales bacterium | reverse complement strand
CAGGCCAGACTCGGAATTGGGATCCCGTTGGGTCGGTCGCATTGAATCCGGAACGTAACAACGAAGAAAAGTGTCGCGCCGCATGATCGAAAAGGTGACATCTATCTTGACAAATACCGTGGCGGACGAGGCGATAAAGCGAGCAAGTATTGCGCCTATTGTGAGAAAAAGGGGTGCTAACTACGAAGCTATCTATTTTGCCAGGGTGATGACTGACTACATGGTGGAGCAATTCAACCAGCCTCTGCGGGATGTGGTGGTCGCTGTTGGTGGCCTGTTCTTCGATAACATTGATGATGCGTTTGTAAGGAAGAACGCGCCAACCAGGAAGAAAACTGGCTAAAACTGACGATTTTTTTCCGGGGAAGAAAGTTCAGAAAAAATGGCATTCCTCTCCTCCCTCTTTTCTGACGCCTTCGATAATCATTGTCGCGAACCCACTGACAACCACGGAGTTCGCGTAATGCAGAGCAAATTGACAACCACCGCCCTGGCGCGTGCCACGGGCGTGAAGCCGGAATCAATCCGAACCCGCGTCTACCGCACTGGCAGCTACTACGGCCTTTGCCCTTTAAAGGGGCCCAACGGCCGGCTACTGTGGCCAGCCGATGCTATAGAGCGACTGCTGGGTGACGGAGGAAAAGCGGCATGAACCAGATACGAGAACGCCCCGCCCGGCCGCATCTGGGATGGGGCGAGGGCATTACACGTATCAACCCCGGTGTTGTAGCCCATTGCACCCGGCTTGTTCTTGGCTCTATGCTCTGGTGCAAGGCTATCATTTTGCTGGCCTGTCGCGACCACATCCGACAGGGTGTTGCGCAACAGTGCGGCACGTCTTATGCTGCTTGCGTCGCTGCAAACTCAGCGGCCCGGTTTGGCGACCGGAAACACCCGAGGCGCACAGCGCGCCTAACAGCGCGTTTTTTCATGCCCGCAATTCAGCGGGGCATGCCTGCCATTCAGTCAATGGTGGTGCGTGCTGGGAGCCCCTCGGGGCTGCCGGATTCCTTGGGTTCCGGTTCGCCAACCCGGCACGTGCCGCCGCCCGTTTGGCGAGGGGCGGTGGTCTCACCAACTACAGGAGACTGCCATGAGCAAGAACCACACTCAAGGCGCGCCCGCGCCGACCTTTGACCAAATCCACGACGACCTTCTGCGCCTGTCCCTGGCCATCGGTGCATTCGCCGACATGCCGGAAGACGCCTGCCGCGAGATCGCCGAGACCGTAGCCCTGCTGCGCGAGCCAGTGGGTAGCCTGCGCGCTGCCGAGCTGGCGGACCTGATCGCTATCAACTGGGATGCGGCAGCATCCAAGGGGGTGGAGCAATGAACGTCGTTCGATTTCTAATCGGCCGCGACGTGCGGCTGCCCGATGGTCGCCAGCTGATCGGCGAGCCGCTGCCGCCCTTGTTCCACGAAGAAGCCGTAGCCCGCCAGGCGCTGGCCGAGATCAAGTATCAACACCCCGATGCGCGCTTGATTCGTGTTACTGACCTGGAAGCGAACGAGGCAGGCGAACATGGTTGATTTCAAAACCGTGAAAGCTGCGGCCAGTGGCAGGTGGCCCGAGATATGGCCAGCCCGTGGTGTTGGCAATCTTCCGCGCCCTGGCCGGCATGGCCCGTGCCCTGGCTGTGGCGGCCGAGATCGCTTCCGGCTGCTGCCCGAGGATACTGACAAGGGTGCGTGGATATGCGGCCAAGGTGGCGAGCCCACCGGCGGCGATGGCTTCTCCCTGTTGGTTCACTGCGGCATCGCCGGCAGCCCTGGCGAGGCCCTGCGCCTGGTGGCCGCCTATCTGGGCATGGATACCAAGGCCGATCCAAAAGCCCGCCAGCGAGCGAGGGAAGCCGCCCAACGCCGCGAACGCGAACGCCTGGAGGTTGCCCTTGCTCATGAGCTGCGGGTGTTGCTGATCGTGCTGGACAACCGCATTGCCGACCGGGAGCTGGCGGGCAGTCAACGCTTCCGCGAATCCCGCCCCGAATGGCGACCCTTGCCGCCCGATGCCTGGGAGCGCGAGCGAATTGCCGCCCGCCGCCTGGCGGCCCTGCTGGACAAGCTGTATCCCGACGACAAGAGGAGCGCGGCCGCATGAACAGCACCGCCGAAGATCTGGACAAGACCCTGGCCGCGATTGACGCCGAGATCGGCATCGAGGACCACGGCGACGACGACAGCCCAAGCCATGGGTCGGGGTGCCGATCCCGCCCGGCTACCTGCTGACCGGCAACGGCGTGGCCATCGACAACGACGACGCCGAAGCCCTGGCGTTCCGCCCCTGCTGGGTGTCGGCCGTATCCCGCGACACCAAGGGCGCGAACTGGAGCCGCCTGGTGCACTGGATCGACCTGGACGGCCACGAGCATTCCGAGGCCATCCCTGCCGAGCTGTTCCACGCACAAGGCAACGAGCTGACCCAGCGCCTGGCGTCCAATGGGCTGCCGATAGCGCCGGGGCGGGAGAAGAAGCTGATTCGTTACCTGACAGCCTTCCAGCCCGAGGCCCGCATGATCTCGGCAATCGCCACCGGCTGGCACCGGGAGGCATTTATCCTGCCCCAGCACACCATCCATCAGCCCGAGGGCGAGCGCATCGTGTTGCAGGTGGTCGGTGGGGCATCCGATGAGGCCATCGGCGCCGCTGGTCGTTTCGGTGCCTGGCGCGACTTGGTGGCCGGGGTGCCCGAGATCGTGCGCTTCCTGATATGTGCCAGCCTCGCCGCGCCCCTGCGCTACCTGCTGAACGTCGAGGCCGGGGGTTCCACCTGTGCGGGGCCACCAGCAAGGGCAAGAGCACCGCTCTGCAAGCGGCTGCGAGTGTATGGGGTAAACGGTGTGGAGCCCGGCATAGCTGGGGGAAGCGTGGCCTATATCCAGCGCTGGAACGCCACCGCCAACGCCCTAGAAGCCATGGCGGCCGGGTTCAACGATCTGCCCCTGATCGTGGACGAGATCGGCGAGGGCGACGGCAAGGACTTCGGGCGCACCGTGTACCGCATCATGTCGGGATCGGGGCGCAGTCGTGCACGCCGCGACGGCAGCCTGGCCCAGCGCCGCGCTTGGCGGGTGCTGTTGATCTCGGCCGGGGAGCTGCCGGTGGACCAGTACATCAGCGAGGGCGGGGGCAAGTCCCGTGGTGGGCAACTGGTGCGCCTGGTGGACCTGCCCATCGAGGCCGTGTTCCCCGACGCCACCAGCGCCGACCGAATCAAGCACGGCAGCGCCGAGTACTACGGCCACGCCGGCCCTGCCTTCGTCGAGTGGCTGGCCGGGCACATCGAGGCCGCCCGCACCGAGTGGCAATGCTTCGACCTGGAGCGCATCGGCTAGGCCCCAACCACCGAAGCCGGCCGTGCCCGCAAGCGCTTCGCCTTAGTGGCCTTCGCCGGGCAATTGGCGGCCCGTCTTGGCATCCTGCCTTGGTCCGAGTCCAACACCCTGGAGGCCGCCCGCTTCGCCTATGACCTGTGGCAACGGCAGAGCAAGGCTACCGACGAGGGGTAACGCGGTATAGAGAACGTCCGCGCCTTCATCGAGGCCAACGCCGCCCGGTTCGAGGTGGACGACGACCAGCCACCACGAGAACGTGTCGGGTGGCGACGGGGTGACCTATGGCGCTTTACGCGCGACGGTTTCCGCGAGGCGTGCAACGGGGCCAATGAGCAGGCAACGAAGCGAGCACTGAAGGAGGCCAAGTTGCTGCATGTATCCGGCAGCAAGC
Source organism: Chromatiales bacterium (assembly GCA_024712425.1). Taxonomy (GTDB): domain Bacteria; phylum Pseudomonadota; class Gammaproteobacteria; order Chromatiales; family Chromatiaceae; genus MONJU. The sequence goes on along the minus strand of JAKRWE010000193.1, from coordinate 695 downwards.
CCTATCAATCGCGTATCAGCTTGAACGGCCCGAAAGTCTGGGTAGTATCGGTGAGTGACGAAATTTTCGACTTTGCTGTTTTCGGGGGGAATTCGGAGAACTCGGGGAACTCGCCAGGAAAACAAAGGCGGGGCAACGGTTCCCCCTTTTTTTTGGAGAACAGGGGGAACTCTGAGACGGAGAACCCGCTAAGAGTTCCCCCCGTTCCCCCCCCGAGACTCAGGAGGGGGGAACCGCTGGAAAGCCAAGCGCCACAAGGGAAGTTCCCCAAGTTCCCCCCGTTCCCCCTAGAAAAGACAAAGTTGAACAGGAGCATGACACCGAAGCCGCAAGGGTGAAGCTATGACCATCGTTGAACGCATCGAGCAGCACGGCATCGTGGTGAGCACCGAGGATGGCAAGGTGGTGCTGGAAGGCAACGTGCAGGCGTTGAGCGCCGAGCGACTGGAGTGGATCAAAGCGAACAAGCCCGCGATCCTGCGCGAGCTACGCCAGCGGGTGGTGGCGAAGCTGGGGGCGCTGGCGAAGGCTCACTGGGTGCCCCTCGACGACCTGCTGGACTGGTACAGGAGCGACCTAACCCGAATATTTCACAAATAAAAAGGGCAAAACCCGTGTAGTTCGTTAAAATTCAGTTGGTTACACTGGATCCGAACAAGGTTTTGCCCGTGACAAAATGTACCCAAGAAAGCTTT
>JAKRWE010000192.1 GCA_024712425.1 Chromatiales bacterium | reverse complement strand
GTGTGCCTGCAGCCTAGAAAATAGCCCTTCACGAGCCTTTCCACGTCCCGTTCGAGGCACCACATCTTCCATCCAGTGACCGCCCGGAAAAGCGAGAAGCGGATGAAATATTCGGGTTAGGTTCAAGCGGATACCAGATAGAGACAGGCCGTTTGGTTTCGTTGACTTGCTGAGAGTCCGGGAGGTCGGGTTTGCCGAAAACGTTTGCGGCAGGGATGCTGCAATCGAGCCTGCAGGGATGTATTTACGGCGTTTTTCGGCGGACCCGACCTCCCGGGCTCTGATGACGAGACCCTGATTCCTGATCCCTGGAAGTTGTCGGATTCGACAGGTTCCAGGATCTGTTAAACTCCGCCTTTTCCTGACTTCGGAGCCAAACATCTGATGCCATGGCTGGATTATGTGCTGATCGGCATTATCGTGGTGTCTGCCCTGATCAGCCTGTTCCGGGGCTTCGTGCGGGAAGCCTTCTCCCTGGCCATCTGGATACCGGCCTTCTGGATCAGCTGGAGCTTCTTTCGCGATCTCGAGATCCATTTTCATTCCTTCATCGGTTCGCCAACGGTGCGTCTTGGCGTGGCGTTCGGGGGGCTGATGCTGGTCTCGCTACTGGTGGGGGGCATGGTCAACTATCTGCTGATACAGTTGATCGAGCGAACCGGCATGACCGGCACCGATCGCTTCATCGGCATGATCTTCGGCGCGGCCCGGGGAGTACTGGTGATCGCTGCGCTGGTACTATTGGCCGGGTTGACCACGCTGCCACAGGAGTCGTGGTGGCAGGAATCGCGGCTGATGCCGTATTTTCAGGAACTGGCCTTCTGGTTGAGGGATCTGTTGCCGAAGGATGTGGCGGAGCACTTCCGGTATTGAGGGGTTGATCTGATATGTGTGGAATCGTCGGCATCGTTGGCAAGTCGCCGGTAAACCAGTCACTCTACGATGCGCTGCTGGTACTGCAGCACCGAGGACAGGATGCGGCCGGCATCATGACCTGTGAGGACGGTCGCCTGCATCTGCGCAAGGACAATGGCCTGGCGCGTGACGTGTTCGACAACGAGCACATGATCTCGCTCAGGGGCAATATCGGGATCGGGCATGTGCGTTACCCGACGGCCGGTTGCTCGTCCTCGGCGGAGGCCCAGCCTTTCTATGTCAACTCGCCGTATGGCATCGCCCTGGCGCACAACGGCAATCTCACCAATGCGGCACAGATCAAGGACGAGTTGTTCCGCCAGGATCGACGCCATATCAACACCGACTCGGATTCCGAGATCCTGCTCAATGTCTTTGCGCACGAGCTGGCAGAGCACAGCAGCACCCTGGATATCGATGCCCAGGATGTCTTCCGCGCGGTCGAGGGCGTGCATCGGCGCTGCAAGGGGGGATACGCAGCGGTCGCCATGATCCCCAATTTCGGGGTCATCGCCTTCCGCGACCCCAACGGTATCCGGCCGGTGGTGTTCGGGGTGCGCGAGACCGATGACGGGCCCGAGATGATGGTGGCCTCCGAGAGCGTTGCGCTGGATACCATCGGTTTTGAACGGGTACGCGATATCGAGCCCGGCGAGGCGGTGATCTTCACCCTCGATGGCCGCCTGCTGCACCAGCAATGCGCGGCGAACCCGCAGCGCTCCCCCTGCCTGTTCGAGTTCGTCTACTTCGCGCGCCCGGACTCGATCATCGACGATATCTTCGTGCACAAGGCGCGTTTGCGCATGGGCAGGAAGCTGGCGAAGAAGATCGAACGGGTGATGTCGAAAGACGATATCGACGTAGTCATCCCTATCCCGGATACCAGCCGCACCTCGGCCATGAGTCTGTCGGCGAATCTCGGCGTACGCTACACCGAGGGCTTCATCAAGAACCGCTATATCGGGCGCACCTTCATCATGCCCGGGCAAAACGCGCGCAAGAAGTCGGTGCGCCAGAAGCTCAACCCCATCGACGTCGAGTTCAAGGGCAAGAACGTGCTGCTGGTCGATGATTCCATCGTGCGTGGGACGACCTCGAAGCAGATCGTGCAAATGGCGCGCGATGCCGGGGCCAGGAAGGTCTATTTCGCCTCGGCCGCCCCGCCGGTGCGCTACCCCAATGTGTACGGTATCGACATGCCAGCGGCCTCCGAGCTGGTGGCGCATGGCCGCAGCGAGGAGGAGGTATGCGAGTGGATCGGGGCGGACGGCCTGATCTACCAGGACCTGGAGGACCTCAAGGAGGCCGTGCAGAAGAAGGGAAGGGCGCATGTTGACCGTTTCGACGCCTCGGTCTTCAATGGGGAGTATGTGACGGGCGATGTGACCGAGCATTACCTCGAGGATCTCGAGTGCCAGCGCAACGATGGCGCCAAGGCGGACCGTGATGCCGCCAACAGCGTCAATGTCCTGGGTGTGCACAACCAGGTGTAGGAGATACCCCGTCCCGGCCTTCTCCGCGGGTCGGCAGGGAGAGATTCCAGAACAGGCGGAACCGGAGCAAAGGATGACCAAATTCGATCCCGAGTGGGAACTGGCCACGCGCGCGATCCGCGTCGGGCATGAACGCACGCCTGAAGGCGAGCATTCCGAGCCCATCTTCATGACATCCAGCTTCGTGTTCGGTTCGGCCGCCGAGGCCGCGGCGCGTTTCAGCGGCGAGGATCCGGGGAACATCTACGCGCGTTTCACCAACCCCACGGTACGCGCCTTCGAGGAGCGCCTGGCGGCCATGGAGGGTGGCGAATCCTGCGTCGCCACGGCCTCCGGCATGTCGGCCATCCTCGCCACCAGTATGGGGCTGTTGCAACAGGGCGATCACCTGGTCAGTTCGCGCAGCATCTTCGGCAGCACCGTGGTGCTGTTCGACAAGTACCTCTCGCGCTTCGGCATCGAGACCGGCTACGTGGATCTGGACGATCTGGACGCCTGGGAGGCGGCGATCCGGCCGAATACTCGGATGCTGTTCGTGGAGACGCCCTCCAACCCGCTGACCGCGCTGGGTGACATCCGTGCCCTGGCGGATCTGGCGCACGCGCACGACTGCCTGTTGGTGGTGGACAACTGTTTCTGCACCCCGGCACTGCAGCGGCCGCTGGAACTGGGTGCGGACATCGTGGTGCACTCGGCCACCAAGTACATCGATGGCCAGGGTCGCGCGCTCGGCGGTGCCGTGGTGGGTGATGCCAACCGGGTCGGCGAGGAGGTGTTCGGCGTCCTGCGCACCGCGGGGCCGACCATTAGTCCATTCAACGCCTGGATCTTTCTCAAGGGGCTGGAGACGCTGGATCTGCGCATGCGCGCGCATTCGGCGGCCGCAGGACAGCTGGCGGCCTGGCTGGAACAGCAGTCGGCGGTGGCGCGGGTGCATTACCCCGGACTGCCCAGTCATCCGCAGCACGAGCTGGCGCAGCGCCAGCAGAAGGCCCCCGGCGGCATCCTGGCCTTCGAGCTGAAGGGCGGGCGGGACGCGGCCTGGCAGGTCGTCGACAGCACCCGTATGCTGTCGATAACCGCCAATCTCGGGGATACCAAGACCACCATCACACACCCGGCCAGCACCACCCACGGCCGCCTGAGCGAGGAGCAGCGCCAGGAGGCCGGCATCACCCAGGGGCTGATCCGCATCGCGGTCGGCCTGGAGGATGTCGGCGATATCCAGAAGGATCTGGCGCGGGGGCTGGATGCCCTCTGACTCCACCGCAGCGGAGGAGGCGCGCCGTCGAAAATGGCAGGGGCGTTACCTCGCGGCGGAGGGCGAACCGCACCCTGCACGGATACTGGACGAGCTCGCCTTTCTGTTGCCGGCGCAGGGCCTGGCCCTCGACCTGGCCTGTGGCCGGGGCGGGAACGCGCTGCTGCTTGCCAGCAGGGGGTTGCAGGTCCGTGCCTGGGACTATGCCCGGGCGGCGGCGGACGATCTGCAACAGCGCGCCGCCGCACGCAAGCTGCCGATACGGGCCGAGGTGCGCGACGTGGTGGCGGCGCCGCCCGCGCCGGACAGCTTCGACGTGATCGTGGTAGGCTATTTCCTGGAACGTGCCCTGACGCCGGCCATTGCAGCCGCCCTGCGCCCGGGCGGACTGCTGTTCTACGAGACCTTTGTGCGCGAGGCCGTCAGCGGGCAGGGTCCGACCAATCCCGCTTTCCGGCTCGCGACCAACGAGCTGTTGCGACTGTTTCCGGGACTGCAGGTCCTGGACTACCGGGAGCACGCCCGGGTCGGGGACCTGTCGCGCGGCCAGCGGGATATCGCCAGCCTCGTCGCCCGCAGATAAAACACCCGGGTGGACGCCGGTGTCCCGTTGCACCCTTCTTTTGATCCAGGTCAATATCGACGCGCCTGTCTGCCAAAAGCCGGGGATATTTTCTCAGGTTCCCCCATGGCCAGCCGCTAACCCGAATATTTCATCCGCTTCTCGCTTTTCCGGGCGGTCAGTGGATGGAAGATGTGGTGCCTCGAACGGGACGTGGAAAGGCTCGTGAAGGGCTATTTTCTAGGCTGCAGGCA
>JAKRWE010000191.1 GCA_024712425.1 Chromatiales bacterium | reverse complement strand
GTCAGCATTTTCCAGTGCATTGGGCCTCTTGGGTCAACTCAACTCGCAACAATGGCCGTCGATCCCCTCCGTCTGGTGAAAACAGGGCAGAATCGGCACGGTTTTCAACAGCCTGCTAGGATTCGCGGGCAAGCCCGCTCCTACTCCAGCGCGTAGCCTGGATGAAACGAAGTGCAATCCAGGATATTCATGCCAAGGTCACCCCGGATTCCGCTCCGCCGCATCCAGGCTACCGGCTACCGCAGGGAGCGACGTCGACTCCACGAATCCATCAATGCGTCGTTACCCGGTAACGCCCGTTCTCGTAGGTCTGGAAATAGCGCAGAACGGACGGGTTGCTGACCGGCTGCGCCTGCATGTCCGGCTCCAGGTGATGCTCGGACACATAGGTCTCCTGCTCGGCCCCATCCACCAGCACCCTGTACCAGGGACGGTTGCGTGGCGGGCGGCTGCGAGCCACCGAGTCGTACCAGCTGTCGCTGCCGTTGAATTCCGGATCCACGTCCGCCACCACGCCACGGCAGCCGAAGCGGCGATGGTGAACTATCTGCCCAATGTAGAATTTTGTTCGTGTTTTCATGCTCTTATCACCCAGGCTTGTTTGCCAATACGACGGCCCTGCTCGGTGCAGGGTATCCCTCGACTGTGATAGAGCTATCGGCCGGATCCAGAAAATCTGAAAGGGATTCGAAGCGCATCCACTCGGTGGCGCGCTGTTCCTGTGACGTGGTTGGCGTTATGTCCACCGTTCGCACATGCCCAAAGCCTGCACGCTGCAACCAGCGCTCCAGCGCCCTGACGCTGGGAATGAACCAGACATTGCGCATCTTGGCGTAGCGCCCCTGTGGCACCAGCACGGTTTGCTCGTCGCCCTCCACGATCAATGTCTCGAGCACCAGTTCTCCTCCTGGCCGCAGGGTGTCACGCAATTCCACGAGGTGATCGATGGGGGAACGCCGGTGATACAACACGCCCATCGAAAAGGTGGTGTCGAAGGCGGCCAAGGATGCCGGCACCTTTTCGATCCCGAGCGGCAGGTGCAGCACGCGCCCGGTGCGTCCACTGCGATCCGCAGCGGCCAACAGCCGCGCAACGGCATGGAACTGGGCATGGAAGAGCATCGTCGGATCGATGCCGACCACCTGCGCCGCGCCCGCACCCAGCATGCGCCAGCAGTAATAGCCATTACCGCAACCGACATCCAGCACCCGCCGGCCAGCCAGCGGCATGATGTGCGGTGCCAGACGCGCCCATTTCCAGTCGGAACGCCACTCGCTATCGATATGCACACCGTGCAACAAATAAGGGCCCTTGCGCCAGGGATGCAGCACCTGCAGCGCCTCCCGCAGGGCCTGCTCCTGCTGCGGCGCGGCACCCGGGGCCTCGCCCGCCTGAACCAGGCCGCGATCGAGATGCAATGTCTGCGATACGGGCACCGGCATGCCCTCGATGGCCTGCTGCCATCGCGCCAGGTCGCCGTGTGGCCGGTCCTCGAGGACCTCCTTGAGCTGGCGCGGCAGACGCTCGGCCCAGATCGACATCCCTGCCTCCCGCAGCAGCGCACAGGCCCGTCCGATATCGATCACGCAAGCGCCACCATGGAGACAAAATTGAAGCACTGAAACCAGGGATGCACCCGGGCGAAACCGGCATGCTCCAGGCGCTGCAGGTGGGTGGCCAGGGTCTCCGGCAGGAGCACGTTTTCCAGGGCCGTACGCTTCTGGCTGATCTCCAGGTCGCTGTAGCCCTGCTGGCGCTTGAAGGCGTGGTGCATCTCCACCAGCGCCGCGTCGGTCTGCGGCGACTCGCCCGCGATCTTTTCCGACAGGATCAGAATACCGCCGGGCCGCAATCCCCCTCGGATCCGTTGCAGCAGGGTTTCGCGGTCCTCCAGCGGCACGAACTGCAGAGTGAAGTTGAGTACCACCATGGAGGCATCCCTGATCTCGACATCCCGGATATCGGACAGGCGGAAATCGATCGTCTGAGCGGCGCCCACCGCGTGCTCTCGCGCCCGCTCCAGCATCGCCGGTGCATTGTCCACGGCGATGATGTGGCAGTCCGGCTGCACCAGCCCGCGCGCCATGGCAAGGCTGGCCGCGCCCAGCGAACAGCCGAGATCGTAGAGCCGGCTGCCCGGCTGCGCGTGCATCGCGGACAGCAGTTCGATCATGTTGATGATCGCTGCATACCCCGGCACCGAGCGCGAAATCATGTCGGGAAAGACCTGCGCCACCGCCGCATCGAAAACAAAATCGCCGACCTCGCCGGGTCGGTCGTACAAGCGGTCGCGCCGTTCAGTCAAACTCGGACTCGAGATAGTCGAAGGTCAGCTCGTCGCCGGGCGCGATATCGCACACGGCATACAGGTCGAAGCCATCGAAGGCGGTGTTGCCCGGACAGGCGTGGTTGAGATAGCGCAGCATGTTTCGTCCGCTCCGACCGACCGCATTGTCCTCGTCACCTTCGTCGTAGACCCACAGGACATAGGTGCCGTTGCGCTTCGCCTGTGGCCCCCAGTAGGTGCCGATGTATTCATCCCGGGCAATGGGGCGGCGCGCGAACAGCCCCGTACCGTGAATGGAGGATTCGGCCGGATACACCCAGTCTCTGAGGTGGGTGTCTTTGATGCGTTTATCGTGTTCCAAAGAAGCCTCCGTATCGGAACGGCTCAGCTGGATATACTGCAGCGGCCCTTGTAAACCGCCATCACGGTCTTGAGTTCCGCAAGCACCCGGCGGCGCTCCACACCGGAAAGACCATCGGTTTCCGGCAGAGAGTCACCTCTCTCCAGCGCATCGATATCGCCCCACACCTGGCTGCAGCCCTTCTGGCAGAGCCTCTCTATGCATTCATCCACCCGGCTATGGTTGCGCATACGCACCCCACGCAATAAAACAGAACAAGGAACCGCGTAAGTATACCCTAATATACCTCGGCCACTATCAACCGCCTCCCCCCTGTGTCGGCGGCGCAGGAAATATATTCCGGTACAGCGCATAGCTGGCATAGGCCAGCACCGGAAGGCTGACCAGCAGAAGCGGCAGCAATACAACGGAACCCACTATGACAGAGGTGAGCAGCACACCCCAAAGAAGACTCAGCACGAAATTTCCCAGTGTCGCACGCACGCTGACACTGATGGATCCAACCAGGTCAGCGCAAATGAACGCCACCACCCAGAGCGCCAGGGAGACCCGACGGAATGCGGAGAACGCATCCCCCACGCCAGGTCTGCCACCTTCCGCCACACTGTCCGCCAACCGGAAGAACCCGACCAGCAGAGGCGGCGCAACCAGCATGAACCCCCCCGGCAAACGGCAGCAGCATAGGGGACAGGCCCAATTGCCCAAGCGCCGTGAGCAATACCAGCCCGATGAGCACGAACACGCCGGAATAGGCCATACTGGCCACGCGCGCGGAGCGGAATGTCCGCCAACCGGAAACAAGCACTGTCCTCATCTGGTCGAGACCCGGCTTTCGGTAATCGATGGGCCTGCTGGTAACCGCCATATCATGCTCCACTATTATCCTCCGGCATCCGGCGTCAGGGTTTCCCGATCCCGTTCAGCCCAGCGTTGTAAGTTTCCGTATCAGTTCACTCCAGCCATGGCTGACGATGACCAGCAACGCAACCATGCCTACGAAGCCGAACAGCACCGCCCTGATCCACGTATTGGCAAACCTCATCTCCATATAATGGTCAATGACAAGAGTGGCCTTGACGCAGATCAGGAACACCACGGCAAGCGTCAATGGCCACCCCGCCTGTCCGCTCTCCGCCAGCCAGGCACCAGCCAGGGTGAAACCAAGCAAGGACAACCAGATCTTCTCGGTATGGCCCATCATCGCAACACGTAGAAAAAGGAGAAGATCACCAACCACAGTACGTCCGTGGTATGCCAGTAGACCGCCGCCGCTTCGAGTCCACGGTAGTCCGTGGACGAATAGGAGCCAAGGCCCGTGCGTGCAGCCACCCACATCAGACCCATCAAACCCCAACTCACGTGTACCAGGTGATTGAGCGTCAGATAGTAGTACACCGAGTAGAAGATCCCGGTTTCACCATCGATACCGTGGGCTATGTTCCAACGTATTTCGAAGAACTTGGTGATGGGATAGCCACATCCCAGAACGATCCCTCCAAGAATCCAGGCGAAGGCCTTTCCCGATGCATCCGTCCTGATCGCCGCGACCGCCTTCACCAGGCAGCAACCACTGGTGAGCAGAAGCAGGGTAATGCCGGTACCCGCAACCGTGGCAAGCCGCCCAGGGCCGATGAGAAACGCTTCCGGATTGTGGGCGCGGGCAATGAAATACACGGAAAAGAGCAACAGGAATTCCACCAGCACACAGAAGATACCCACCTGTCAATGGCCAATAATTTTGGCCCCCCTTCGGCCAATAAAATTGACCCACCCGGGGCGACAAAAAATCAGCTCTCGCGTTTGTGCTTCAGTCGATAGCTCTCACCTCCCAGCATGAAGATGTGTGAATGGTGGATCAGCCGG
>JAKRWE010000190.1 GCA_024712425.1 Chromatiales bacterium | reverse complement strand
CGCTGCAGAAGGCGGCCGAGGCCTTTCTCGAATCACTCGAACACGAGGTCGAGGCACGCGCCACACGCGCCCACAACATCGGCAGGCTGCTGCTAACCACCGGCTTGGTGGCCGGCCTGCTGGTCCTGTTGTGGTTCTACCGGCGGGTCCTGCGCCCACTGCAGACCGCAGTGGATGGCTTCAGGATAGTGGCAACCAGCGACTTCTCACATCGCGTGCGAAGCAATGAGGACAACGAGATTGGCTGGTTAATCAGCGCCTTCAATCAACTGACCGAGCGTCTGGGCGCCCTGTTGGAACTGCTCACCGCACTGCAACAGAGCAAGACCCTCGACAAATCCCTGGAAACCCTCTCGGTGGTATTGCCGCGCCTGGTCCCGATCGACTGGGCCGCCATGCTCCTGCTGACACCGGACGGACGCATGCAGCTCGCGCGAGCCTACAGTGACGGCGAGCCGGATGATTTCGCAGAGCGGGCCTTCAAACTGGAAGGCGCCTTGCTGGAGGAATGCCTGCACAACGGATCACCGCTGCACATCCCCAACGTCCTGGATACCGCCCGCTTCGACAGGCGCTATCGTTTCCTTTCGCCGCTGGGCAAGCGCGGACGGCACGATGCGGTGTTCATGTCCATACTGGACAACGACCCCAAAGTCGGCGTGCTGGTCCTGGCAAGCCGACACCCCAACAGCTATCGGCCGGGGCATGTGCGGCTGTTGCACAACCTGTCCGCATTGTTCAGCGCCACCTTCGGGCGAACCGTGTCGCTGGCGGAAAACTCCCGCTTGGCCGGCATCGGGCAGTTCGCCTCCGGGATCGTGCACGAGATTCGCACGCCCCTGGCCACCATCGGCATGGCCCTGGAGCATTTCCTGAACGTCGAGGGGCTGCCGGACAGCGCCCGCCGGCGGGCTGACCTGGCTCACGAGGAATCCCAGCGCCTGGCCCGGCTGCTCGACGACATCCTGCTGTACGCCAAACCGCTTACCCTGCAACTGGAACCCATGCACCTGAGCGGGATCGTGGCCGGGATGGAGGGCCTGGCAGAGGTTCAGCACCCCCGACTGGTAATCGATTACGCCGCGCTCGGGACGCTGCCTGCGATTCCCATGGACAGCGATCGCATGCACCAGGTCCTGCTCAACCTGCTGCGCAACGCCATCGAAGCGAACGGAGACGACCCGCGGGGCATCCGCATGACAGCCCATGCACAGGCGGACGCCATGACCGTGGAAATCTGTAACGGTGGAACAGCCATCGACAGCGAGCAGATGAAGCGCCTGTTCGAGCCCTTCTATACCTCGAAGGCGTCCGGCACCGGGCTGGGGTTGCCCATCGTAAAACGGATCATCGAGGCGCACGGGGGCAGGATCGACATCACCTCCAGCCAGTCCGAGGGGACGCGGGTCAGCATACGCCTGCCGACCCGCATGGACGATCAGGCCTGACGTTTGGCCTGGAGGTCGTCGATGGCCGCCTTGATGGCGTCCTCGGCGAGCACGGAACAGTGCACCTTGACTGGCGGCAGCGCGAGTTCCTCGGCGATATCGGTGTTCTTGATCTGCTGTGCCTCTTCCAGGGTCTTGCCCTTGACCCATTCGGTCAGCAGCGAACTCGAGGCGATAGCGGAACCACAACCGTAGGTCTTGAACTTCGCATCCTCGATGACACCATTGTCGTTTACCTGGATCTGCAGCCGCATCACGTCCCCGCAGGCCGGGGCGCCGACCATGCCGGTGCCCACGTTGTCGGCATCCTTGTCCAGATTGCCCACGTTACGCGGATTCTCGTAATGATCGATAACCTTTTCACTGTACGCCATGGCACACGCTCCAATTACAGTAGATTTCAGGCGGCCTGGTTGTTCAGGCCGAGCAGTTCAGCGGCCTTTCCGGCATCATCGCTGCCCCCGGTACGCGCCATGCCACGTCGCACCAGATCCGCCAGGGTGATCCCGGTCAGAAAATCGTAGATCTGCTGACTCAGGTCGTCCCACAGGCTGTGGGTCATGCCACGCTGCGTATCGGCACTGCTCGGGCGCGGGTTACAGCGGGTGAATTCCACCCACTCGTCTACCGCGCAGATCACATCCGCAATGGAGATCTCGTCGGCCGGACGGCCGAGGTAGTAACCGCCACCGGGGCCCCGGACGCCCCGCACGAGCCCCTTTCCACGCAGGGAAGCGAACAGCTGCTCGAGGTAGGAAAGCGAGATTCCCTGGTTCTCGGAGATATCGGCCAGCGTGACAGGACCTTCGGTCCCGTTGAGCGCCAGATCGAGCATCGCGGTGACCGCGTAACGGCCTTTGGTTGAAAGTCTCATGAGCAAAGCCTCCGTATGACTGACATTATCCCGGGCCCGAACACCGTCGGATAAAACCCAGTACTTTAGTTGGTAATACATTAGCAGTACCCGACTAAAAAGGTCAAGCTTTATCCCCTATTGAGTACAGGGAACCAAGAAAATGACGGAAAATAAAGGATTAATTTCAGTTAGTTACAATACTTTCTTAACAAGAAACATTGCACTCGGGGAGGGCACTCAATCCGCCGCTCCAGCCACGGCGATACCGGCCGGGCGGGATGTAGGGTGAAAACGGTAGCCTGCGCCCACACAATACGCCAGCCATTTGCCCACGAACCAGTTCAGCTGCCACTTGTTGTCCAGCCCCGGGACCTCGTACAAGGGGGTCGCACACAGCACGCTGTTGGCCTGGTGCAACTCCACGACCTCCAGCTCGCGCGCATCCTGGTAGACCCGGATCACCGCATCCGGTTCCGGCTGCCGTCCCTGGGCATGTTCGAAGTAATAGGTGAGGTGGATGAGGCTGGTATAGCGACTGTGCTCGAGCACATCCAGATGCAGATCGGCATGTCCGGACAGCTCCGCCGTGTACTGCCCCCGCATATCCTTCAGCGCAGGCATCAGCCGCTGCAGCAGCTCGTAATTGTGTTCACACAATTCGACCAGGCGACCGACGTTTGGACGGCGGTCCAGGGTGGCATGAAGAAACTGGCGCCAGGCGGAATGCATCTGATGGAATCGTTGGCTGAACGGGAAGGTTCAGTATAGTTGATCAATAAAAAAGGCCGGTCACAGAGACCGGCCTCGCATCCTGGGATGGGGCGATTCAGCCCTCCTGCTCGCCACCCTGCTGCTGGGCCTCGGCGACCTGGCGATGCACCTCGGCCATGTCCAGCTCACCCGCCTTGGTGACCAGCTCGCGGAAGGCGGATTCCGGCAGGGCGCCGGCCTCGCTGTAGATGATCACCTTTTCACGGAAGATCATCAGGGTCGGGATGGAGCGGATCTGGAAATGCGCCGCAATTCCCTGCTCGTCCTCGGTATTCGCCTTGGCGAACACCACGTCCGGAAACTCTTCCGAGACCTTCTCATAGGCAGGAGCAAAGGAACGGCATGGCCCGCACCATGGCGCCCAGAAATCCACGATCACAAAATCGTTTTCGGTGATCGTCTTCTCGAAGTTTTCCTCGTTCAGTTCAATGACCGCCATGCGGGGCCTCCAGCTTGATAGGCAAATAAAGCGCCTAACATACCAGAAGCCTCCGCGGTGCGGCGGCCCAATCAGCCCCCCAGGCCGGAGAAGATCTGGTCGCGGATCTCTTCCACGCTGCCGATGCCGTCGACCTTCACGTACTTGCAGTTGCCGGCCTCAGCTTCCCTGGAATAGAAGCTGATCAGCGGCTCGGTCTGCTCGTGGTAGACATTGAGGCGCGCACGCACGGTCTCCTCCTGGTCGTCGTCACGCTGGATCAGGTCCTCACCTGTCACATCGTCCTTGCCTTCCACCTTGGGCGGATTGAACACGACATGGTAGGTGCGGCCCGAGCCCGGGTGGACACGACGACCGGACATGCGCTTGATGATCTCCTCGTCCGGCACATCGATCTCGACCACGGCATCGATCAGGATACCGGCCTCCTTGAGCGCCTCGGCCTGCGGGATGGTGCGCGGGAAGCCATCGAACAGGTAACCGTTTTCGCAGTCCGGCTCCTTGATGCGCTCCTTGACCATGCCAATGATGATGTCGTCGGAGACCAGACCACCCTCGTCCATGATCTTCTTGGCCGCCTGACCCAGTTCAGTGCCCTTCTTCACGTGCGCACGCAGCATGTCGCCGGTGGAGATTTGCGGAATGCCGTAGCGCTCGGTGATGTATTGCGCCTGGGTGCCCTTGCCCGCACCGGGGCCACCTAACAGAATGATTCGCATTGTCCTTCCTCCTCAGATTGAACCCGGCCAGCATGCCAGCTTGTTCGCCTCAGGCCAATTCGCATATTCCGATATGTGAATTGAGGTTTTTTATTCTTCGCACAAACCCCAAACCAATACGTCAGGGGTCGGAGTCGTCCAGCACCGCCAGTGCCAGGACCAACCCCGAACCTTGCCGCAGACGACTCCGACCCGGTATTTGTCAAGATAGATGTCGCCTTTTCGATCATGCGGCGCGACACTTTTCTTCGTTGTTACGTTCCGGATTCAATGCGACCGACCCAACGGGATCCCAATTCCGAGTCTGGCCTGA
>JAKRWE010000018.1 GCA_024712425.1 Chromatiales bacterium | reverse complement strand
CCAGCCGGTCCACCGTCTTCTGTGTCATCGCAATGGTCTCCTCTGTCACCACCCCTCCCGAAATCAAAAGGGGACATTTTAGAATTGGACAAAGGGGACATTACTGCTTTGGACTAACAAACCCCAATAAGCAGCTGACATTTTTCCCGGTTTCGGGCAAAATGCCGCTCTTTCGTGGTTCCGGTCATTCCGGGGCTGTATTTCAACCGGCCGGGGCGGCCTGAACCCATTGTCGGGCGTCCCCTGAAGCAGGCGCTTCCGCAAGGCCATCAATGAGGAGAAAACTCATGGCAATGACTGCAGAACAGAAGGCCGCCATCGTGGCCGAATATGGCAAGGGACCCAACGATACCGGTTCCACCGAGGTACAGGTCGCGCTGCTGACCGCGCGTATCACCGACCTGACCCCGCACTTCCAGAACAACAAGAAGGACCACCACTCCCGGCAGGGCCTGGTGCGTCTGGTCAACCAGCGCCGCAAGCTGCTGGACTATCTCAAGTCGAAGGACGTGGAGGCCTACCGCGACCTGATCAAGCGACTGGGTCTGCGCCGCTGATTGCGGCATTCCACCAAAGGTTGAGGATTTCCACGTGAGCCACATCAGAAAAGAGTTTCAATACGGTGACCACAAGGTCGTGCTGGAGACGGGCGAGATCGCCCGCCAGGCCGACGCCGCCGTGATGATAAATATGGACGAAACCGTGGTGCTGTGCACCGTGGTGTACGAGAAGAACGCCTCCGGCGAGCGCGACTTCTTCCCCATGACGGTTGATTACCAGGAGAAGACCTATGCCGCCGGTGTCATCCCCGGCGGCTTTTTCCGTCGCGAGGGGCGCCCATCGGAAAAGGAGATCCTCACTGCGCGCCTGATCGACCGCCCGGTGCGACCGCTGTTCCCGAAGGGCTTCACCAACGAGGTGCAGATCATCTGTACCGTGATGTCGCTCAATCCGGCGGTGGATCCCGAGATCCCGTCCCTGATCGGCGTGTCCGCGGCGCTGGCCATCTCCGGCCTGCCTTTCGACGGCCCGATCGGCGCGGCCCGGGTCGGCTACAAGGGTGGTCAGTACCTGCTCAACCAGGCCCGTACCGGCCTGAACGAGGACAGTGACCTGGACCTGGTGGTGGCCGGAACCGAGGACGCGGTGCTGATGGTGGAGTCCGAGGCGCGCGAGCTGTCCGAGGACGTGATGCTGGGTGCGGTGCTGTTCGGTCACGAGCAGATGCAGGTGGCGATCAGCACCATCAAGGAACTGGCGGCCGAGGCCGGCAAACCCGTCATGGACGTGGCGCCCAGGGAGTTGGATGCGGACCTCGTTGCGGCGGTCGAGGCCGCAGCTGGCGATGCCCTGCGCGCTGCCTACCAGATTGCCGACAAGATGGAACGTTACGCCGCCATCGATGCCGCCAAGGCGGCTGCCAAGGAGCAGTTGTGTGGTGGGGACGAGCCGCAATTCGAGGAGAGCGCGGTCGGCGAGGCGATCGACAAGCTCAAGAAGAGCATCGTGCGCGGCCGGATCCTGGCCGGTGAGCCGCGTATTGACGGGCGTGACACCAAGACCGTGCGACCGATCACGGTCAAGACTGGTGTGCTGCCGCGCACCCACGGCTCGGCCCTGTTCACCCGCGGTGAGACCCAGGCCCTGGTGGTGACCACCCTGGGTACCGAGCGTGACTCGCAGATCATCGATGCCCTGAGCGGTTCCTACAAGGAGCCCTTCATGCTGCACTATAACTTCCCGCCCTTCTGCGTGGGTGAGACGGGTCGCGTCGGCAGCCCCAAGCGTCGTGAGATCGGTCATGGCCGCCTGGCCAAGCGCGGCGTGCTGGCCGCCATGCCGAACCTGGCGGAGTTCCCGTACTCCATCCGCGTGGTCTCCGAGATCACCGAGTCCAACGGTTCCTCCTCCATGGCCTCGGTGTGCGGTACCAGCCTGTCCCTGATGGACGCCGGTGTGCCGATGAAGGCGCCGGTGGCCGGTGTGGCCATGGGTCTGATCAAGGAAGGCGACGAGTTCGCGGTACTGACCGATATCCTGGGTGACGAGGACCACCTGGGCGACATGGACTTCAAGGTCGCCGGTACCGAAGAGGGTGTCAACGCCCTGCAGATGGATATCAAGATCAACGGCATCACCCGCGAGATCTTGGAGATCGCGCTCGGCCAGGCCAGGGATGGACGCCTGTTCATCCTTGGCGAGATGGCCAAGGCCATCAAGGCGCCGCGCCAGGAGATGTCGGAGCACGCCCCGCGCATCGTCAGCTTCAAGATCAACCCGGACAAGATCCGCGATGTCATCGGCAAGGGTGGCTCGACCATCCGTTCTATCACCGAGGAGACCGGCGCCACGGTGGACATCTCCGACGACGGCATGGTCAAGATCTTCTCCGTGGACAAGACCGCCGGTGATGCGGCGCGCAAGCGCGTGGAACAGATCACCGCGGACATCGAGGTTGGCAAGGTGTGCGAGGGCAAGGTGGTTCGCCTGATGGACTTCGGCGCCTTCGTCAACATCCTGCCCGGCAAGGATGGCCTGGTGCATATCTCGCAGATCTGCGAGGAGCGCGTGGAGAAGGTCAGTGACAAGCTGTCCGAGGGTGATATCGTCAAGGTCAAGGTGCTCGAGGTCGACAAGCAGGGGCGGATCCGTCTCAGCATGAAGGCCGTCGAGGAGGTCGAGGCCTGAGCCGATGTATGTGGCCGTGTAGGTCGGGCTTCAGCCCCACAGCATAGCTGGGGCCGAAAGCCCCCTTTTGCTTTTACTCCGGTATGGAAGACGAGCCATGAGTGCTGAACACTCGTTATCGGTGGTGATACCGCTGTACCAGGAAGGGGCCAACGTGGCGCCGCTGCTGGCGCGCGTGCACGAGGGCCTGGCGGACTATCCGGGCCCCTGGGAACTGATCTGCGTTGATGATGGCAGCACCGACGATACGGTCGAACGCCTGCGTGACGAGGCGGCGCAGTACGGGTCGCATGTGCGGGTGATCCGGATGCGCCGCAACTTCGGCCAGACCGCGGCCATGCAGGCCGGCATCAATGCGGTGCGTGGCAGCTTCATCGCCACCCTGGATGGCGATCTGCAGAACGATCCGGCGGATATCCCGCGCATGCTGGAGGAACTGCAGGAGCGCGATCTCGATCTCCTGCAGGGGTGGCGCAGGCTGCGGCACGACGATTCGGTGCGCAAGTTCTTCTCGCGCGTGGCCAACCGTCTGATCGCGCGGGTGACCGGCGTCAATCTGCACGATTACGGCTGCAGCCTCAAGGTCTATCGCGCCGAGGTGATCAAGCGTGTGAAACTGTTCGGCGAGATGCACCGTTTCATCCCGGTATGGGTGGCCGGGGTGACCTCGCCACGCCGCATCGGGGAGGCGGTGGTGACCCACCAGGCGCGCCAGTTCGGCGAGTCGAAATACGGCCTGTCGCGCACCTTCCGGGTCGTCGTCGACCTGCTGACCGTGTTCTTCTTTCTGCGTTTTCGCGCCCGGCCGGCCCATTTCTTCGGCAATATCGGCATTGCCTTTGGCGTGCTCGGCGGCCTGGGGATGACCTGGCTGGGGTTCGTCAAGTTCGTGCTAGGTGAGGATATCGCCGGGCGGCCGCTGCTGTTGATCTCTATCCTGTTCATCGTCATGTCCATCCAGATGCTGACCACCGGTGTGCTCTCGGAGCTGCTGGCGCGTACCTTCTTCGAGAGCTCAGGACGCGAGGCCTATCATGTGCTGGAGATGGACGGCGACGATTCTGGCTGGAAGCGCCCGGCGGACTGACAGCGGCGCGGCGCGGTGAATCTGAAAGCCCACCTGGCCAGTCCCGTGGCCCTTGTCTTGGCCTTTGTGCTGCTGGTATGGGGGTTCTGGTCCTCGCCGCTGTACGACCTCGATGAAGGGGCCTTCACCGAAGCGACCCGCGAGATGATGGTCACGGGCAACTATGCCTCCATCTATCTCAATGGCGAACCGCGCACCGACAAACCGGTCTTGATCTACTGGCTGCAGGCGGCCTCGGCCCGGCTGTTTGGCCTGAACGAATTCTCCCTGCGCCTGCCCTCGGTGCTGGCGGCGCTGGGCTGGGTCTGGGCCCTGGTGGCGTTCGGGCGTCGCTATACCGACCGGGAAACCGGAATCCTTGCCGGCATCCTGCTGTGTCTGTCGCTGTATGTCGGGCTGATCGCACGCGCGGCGGTGGCGGACGCGCTGCTAAACCTGTTCCTGGCGCTGGCGCTGTTCGACATCTACCGCTATTTCCGCGAACCCGACCAGCGGCTGCATCTGCGGATATTTGCCTGGATGGGGCTGGGCTTCCTGACCAAGGGGCCGGTGGCGGTGGTGTTTCCCTTCCTGGTCAGCGGTGTCTTCTATCTCAGCTACGGGCGCTGGCGCGAGTGGTTGCGCGCACTGTTTCATTGGCCGGGGCTGTTGCTGTTCCTGGCCATCGTGCTGCCCTGGCATATCGCGGTCTACCTCGATTCCGGCTGGACCTTCTTCAAGGGTTTCTATCTGCACCACAACCTGGATCGTTACCGGGGCGCGATGGAAGGGCATGGGGGCGGTCCCCTCTATTACGTGCTGGTGGCGCCGCTGGTGGTAATGCCGTTCGCGGCCTGGTTTGTGGCCATGCTTGGACAGCTGCGGCGTATGCGCGATGATCCGCTCGACCGTTATCTGTGGACCTGGTTCCTGGTGGTGTTGCTGGTCTTTTCCTTTTCCAGCACCAAGCTGCCGCATTACCTCCTGTACGGGATGAGCGGCGTGGTGCTGCTCATGGCACGCTACCGGGATGCGCTGCGGCGGCCCCTGCCGCATGTACTGGCGGGGCTGCTGCTGTTGGGTCTTTTCTGCATCCTGCCGCAGCTGTTCGATTATCTTGCCGGGCACGCCGACCGCCTGTACGAGAAGACCCTGTTCCAGGAGGGCGTTGCCCGTTTCGGGGGTGGCGCCCAGTGGCTGCTGCTGGGACTGGCGGCCGCGGCGATGGGGGCGGGCCTGTTGCGTATCGCGGTATGGCAGCGCATGGTGCTGATCGGTTTCGTGCAGGCGGCAGCGGTGGCCTTCATCGTGTTGCCGGGTGTGATGGGGGGGCTGCAGGATGGCCCCAAGGCAGCGGCCCTGTATGCACGCGCACACGGCAAGCAGCTGGTCTTCTACCGTGTCTACCAACCCAGCGTCAGCGTGTATGCGCGGCAGGTGATCCGTCGTGAGGAACCGCGGCCCGGGCAATGGGTCTACCTGCGCGTGGACAAGCTGGATGATTTCATGAACAAACCCTCGCCCTATCGCAAGCGCGTGGTGTTCAGCCAGGGTGTAGCCCGGCTGGTGGCCGTCGAGGGTAAAGGCAAGGAGTCGTCCTGATGCAAAGCGCCATGAAGAAGGCCCTGATACCGGTCATGCATGAAGGCAACCGTCGTCTCGACGGCCTTGGCAACAGCGGCCTGGATGGCCTGTTGATACTGGCCTGGGCGATCGCGGTGCTGGGCGTCGTGCTGGGCGGGGCGGGTGGTTATCACGCGGGTTTCGTGCCTTTGCACGGTCTGCTCGGCAGTCTGCTACCGGATGCGGTCTGGGCATTCATCACGCGATTCGGCGATGAACGGGTGCTGTTGCTGCTGACCCTGCTGTTTGCGCGCCGTCGTCCGGAGGTCTTCTGGGCGATGGTGCTGGCCACCCTGTTCGCCATCCTCTACGCGCGCTCGCTCAAGCACCTGGTCGATGCGCTGCGCCCGGCCGCCGTGCTGCCGGCCGACATGCTGCACGTGATCGGCCCGGTACTCCATTCGCACAGCTTTCCCTCCGGGCACACCACCAGCGTGTTCGTGTTTGCCGGCGTGTTGTTCGCCTTTGCGCGCAAGCCCTCCGAGAGGGCGGCGCTGATCGTTTTCGCAAGCCTCGTCGGGCTGAGCCGGGTGGCCGTGGGTGCGCATTGGCCGCAGGACGTGATCGCTGGCGCCTTTGGCGGACCGCTCGCCTCGGTGTTGGGCGTGTGGCTCGCCCGTTTCTGGCGCGCCGGGCTGCGTCCGGAGGTACACCTGGCGTTGCTGTTGCTGCCATTGATCGCCATGCCTTGGCTGATGCTTTCCAGCAACGGTAATCCCTCTGTGCCCTGGCTCATCTGGCCCCTGATGTTTGCGATGACCATGCAGCTGGTCCTGGATTACCGGGTCTACACGCGCTGATGCAGGCCGTGTCGGACCGTTCCTGGCTGCGCATCGCCTGGTGGGGTGTGTGGTTGCTGGCGCTCTACCGCCTGGCGGTGATCGCTTTCGGTGACATCCCGCTGGATGTCGAGGAGGCCTATTACTACAGCTGGACCGCCCACCTGGAGGCGGGCTATTTCTCCAAGCCGCCACTGTTGACCTGGGTGCTGGCCGCGGTCACCGGGTTGCTGGGGGATTCGCCCGCGATCATCAAGTCGATCGCGGTAGTCTTCTATTCGGCCACGGCGCTGCTGGTGTATGCGCTGGGGGCGCGCCTGTACGATGCGCGCACCGGTGCCTGGGCCGCGCTGGCCTTCCAGTCCCTGCCGATCGTCGGGGTGCTGTCGCTGTTCACCAGCACCGATGCGCCTCTGATGTTGTTCTGGACGCTCACCTTGTACGGTTTCGTTCGGGCGCTGGAGGCGGGGCGGCTTTCCTGGTGGCTGTTTACCGGCCTTGCCGCGGGGCTGGGCCTGCTCAGCAAGTACACCATGGGGGCGCTGGTGGTCGGCCTGTTGCTGGCGGTGCTCTCGGATGCGCGGTGGCGGCCGGCGCTGCGGTCGCCACGCCTGTGCCTGGGTGTACTGCTGGCCGGGCTGGCCTGGTCGCCCAACCTGGTGTGGCTGGCGCAGCACGATTTCGTGACCATCGGGCATACCCGGCACATCACGGTCGATATTCCGCGCGTGGGGGCGTGGGGCAATCTCGGTGAATTCCTGCTGGGCCAGGTGGGTGCCTTTGGGCCACTGATGGCGCTGGGGCTGCTGGCCTGCGTGTTCCGGGCCGCGCTGTGGAGGGATCGTTCCAGTCGCCTGTTGCTGCTGGCGTCGCTGCCGCTGCTGTTGCTGGTCAGCGCACAGGCCTGGCACAACGAGGCCAACCTGAACTGGGCCTCGCCGGCCTATATTGGCCTGAGCCTGCTGGTGTCGCACTGGTTGCTGCGGCATGCGCGCCGGGTATTGCTGGTCAGTATCGTCCTCAACCTGTTGCTGCTCAGTGGTATGTACCACTACCACGCCATCGCGGACTGGCTGGATGTAAGGCTCACGCGCAAGACCGATCCCTGGTTCAAGCGCCTGGGCTGGGAGGAACTGGGACACCAGCTGATCGCGATCCGGGCGCGCTATCCGCAGGCGGCCCTGTTGTCCAAATCGCGCAAGCTGCTGGCATTGCTCGGCTACCATGCGCGTCTGAATGGAAAGGGTCCGGTGATCCGGTCCTGGAATCCCACCGGGCACTGGCGTCATCAGTACGACCTGTACGATGATATCGCCCGCCACCCAGAAGGCGATTTTCTGTTTGTCAGTCGTCAGCCGCTGCCTTCGGAGGTTCTGGCCCGTTTCGCCCGTTCCGAGCTGGTGGCGGTGATCCGTGCGCGGGTCTATGTCGATCTGGCGCACAAGGTATATGTCTATCACGTGAGCGGTTTCAGGGGATATCGATGATGTCATCATGGTTGCGGCGTTACTGGGCGATTCCTCTGCTATTGGCCCTGCAACTCCTGTTCTGGCAGTTGCCGCAGATCGACCTGTGGTTCAGCGGCCTGTTCTGGCGGCCGGCGCAGGGCTTCTGGCTGTCGGATCTGGCGCCGGTGCGCTGGAGCTACGTGACCTTCCGCGACATCCCCTATGTGCTGGTGCCCCTGCTCGGCTGGCTGTACCTGGCGAGTTGGCTGTGGGCCAGGCGTTCGGAACGCATGCTGCGTCGCGGCCTGCTGTTCCTGTTCCTGGTCATGGCGGTCGGCCCCGGGCTGCTGGTCAACGAGGTCTTCAAGGCCGAATCGGGGCGGGCACGCCCGGCCACGGTACAGGCCTTCGGCGGCGAGCGAACCTTCACGCCGGCCTTCGAGCCGTCGGATCAGTGTCGCTCCAACTGCTCCTTCGTCAGCGGCCATGCCGCGATGGGCCTCTTCTTCCTGGCCCTGGCATGGCCGCTGCGGGATCGCCGCTGGTTGTACTGGGGGGGCATCATCGGTCTGCTGGTCGGGTTGGGGCGGGTGATGCAGGGCGCGCATTTTCTCAGCGATGTGTTGTTCGGCTATCCCATCGTGTATGTGGCAGCGCTGTTGCTGGCACGGGCACTGCTGGGGCGCTGGCATATCGAATAAGGCATGTCAGAGGGGCCTTTCTTGTTGTGTAGAGGTGTGTAAAATTAAACCCATGAACAGCATGGAGCTGATCAAGCGTCTGAAGGCCGATGGCTGGGTGAGGGTCGGCGGCAAGGGTGACCATGAGAAGTTCAAGCACCCGGACAAGCCAGGCCATGTGGTGGTTCCCCATCCACGCAAGGACATTTCGATCGGTACCCTGCGTAGTATTTTCCGGTAAGCCGGTTGGAAGTGGAGGTGAGCGATGATCTATCCCGTCTATGTGCATCCCGGTGACGCACGCCACGCCCATGGGGTGATCGTGCCGGATTTTCCCGGTTGCTTCAGCGCAGCGGACGAGTGGGATCAGATCCCGGCCATGGTGCAGGAGGCGGTGGAGGTCTATTGCGAGGGCGAGGACATGGATCTGCCGGAGCCTACGCCGCTGGATGTGTTGATGCAGGACGAGCAGTATCAAGACGGCGTGTGGCTGTTGGTGGACATCGACACCAGTCGCCTGGACACCAGGCCAACGCGGGTGAATGTATCGCTGCCACGTGGCCTGGCGGCGCAGATGGACCGCTATGCCAAGGCGCACGGGATGACCCGCAGCGGCTTGATTCGTTCCGCTGTCAACGAGGTGTTGGCGCATTCGTCGTAACGGCTGGCAGGCGCTCAAGGAGCGGATCGCGGCACATTCGATGTGGCCGGGTACGGGCGCGGTGTCGCCGCAGAGCCTACGACGCACAGGGACGTGCAAGTGCCGCAGGAGGCAGGAAGCCGTAAGCGGCCAGGATGTATTTACGGCGTTTTTCCGAGCAGACTACCCGCCTCGCCCGAGTTACATGATGTTGTCCCGTATTGGCATCAGAGGCGTTGCAGGATCCTGTCCGCCACGCGGAAGGCGTTGGCGTAGATGGTCCAGGTGTAGGGCACACTGCCGCCGGTGGGCA
Source organism: Chromatiales bacterium (assembly GCA_024712425.1). Classification (GTDB taxonomy): domain Bacteria; phylum Pseudomonadota; class Gammaproteobacteria; order Chromatiales; family Chromatiaceae; genus MONJU. The sequence continues at coordinate 18,035 of JAKRWE010000018.1, read as the reverse complement.
TGAAGGAGCCGTCGCTCACGTACAGGTTGTCCAGCTCGTGGGCGCGGCAGTTCGGATCGAGTACCGAGGTCTTGGGGTCGGTGCCGAAGCGGCAGCCGCCGGCGACCAGGTTGGGTGGCGGCGCACCACTGACGCTGGCGTCGATTCTGCGCACACCCATCTTCTGCAACACCTGTTTGCCGCGCTCGGCCAGGTAGGCGCCCACCTTCAGGTCGTGCGGGTAGTAGCCTACCCGCACCCTGGCAACCGGCGAGCCCCATTTGTCCCTGACGCCCCGGTCCAGGGTCACGAAACAGTCGTCGTTGGGCAGCCAGTCATTGAACACCTCGAAGCGCAGGGTGCGGTCGGTGCGGAACCAGGTCTCCAGGCGGCGCTTGAGGGGCAGGCCCCAGACCAGCTGGCCGTTCTGGTCCCATTTCACGCCGTTAGCCTTGCTCACCGGGTTGGGATGGGCAAACAGAAATTCCACGATGCCACCCTTGTGTCGCCCGGCCGCAAAGGACGGGTCGTCGATCTCGTACCAGTCGTCCAGGGCGCGGTTGACGAAGGGACCGACCTGCTTGATCTGTTCCACCGCCTCCGGACTGAAGTCGCTGTAGTCGAGGTCGCCGCTGCCCGCGCCCCCGGCCGAGAACAGCAGGTTGCGCCCGACCTGGCCGTTGTTGTTGGCCAGTCCGTCGGGGAATCGCGGACCCGGGGAGTTGAGCAGCAGGCGGCTGGTCTCGATGGCCTGGCAGGCGACCACGTAGATCCTGGCAGTGACGGTGTGCCTGGCGCCCTCCCTATCGGAGTACTCCACGCCTGTGATGCGGCCTTTGGCATCGGTGATGATGCGCTGTACCTTGCTGCGTGCGCGCACCTCGCAGTTGCCGCTGGCCACGGCCCGGTCGAGCAGGGCGGCGCGGGAACTGCCCTTGGCGCCGGAGGAGCAGCCGTAGCTGCCACAGTAGCCGGAGTATTCGCAGCTGCGGCGCCCGTGCGCCGGTGTCGAGAGGATGGCGCGCGGCACCTGCAGGGCGTGGTAACCGAGGCCCTCGCATGCATGGTCTATCCAGGCCGAGACGGGATGTTCGCGGGTGGGTGGGAAGGGGAAGTCGCTGCTCGAGCGCGGTTCGGCGTGTTTGTGCGGGGTGGCATGGCCGGATACGCCCACCACCTTCTCCACCCGGTCATAGTACGGTTCGAGGTCGTCGTAGCCGATTGGCCAGTCGGCCCGGTTGGCGCCCTCGATGGGGCCGAATGTCGACAGCTGATGGAAGTCGACCGGTTTGAGCCGGTGAAAGAAGCTGCTCATCAGGTTGCTGGAACCGCCGACCAGGTTGCCGTTCCAGAAGTCGCGACCGGATTCCGAGGTCGGCGTGGCGGTCCAGTCGCCGGCATCGTCCCGGTCTTCTATGACGTGCTGCTCGTCCTTCAGATCCGGCGTGTAGACCTTGCGCAGGCAGCAGGCCAGTTCATCCTTGAAGAAGTCCCCTTCCTTCAGCCAGGGCCCTTTCTCCAGTACCAGCACGGAGTGGCCGGCCAGGGCCAGCGTATAGGCCACCGGTCCGCCGCCGGCGCCGCTGCCGATCACGCAGACATCGAAGTCGCTGCTCACGAGAGCAGTCTCGGGTAGGTCTTGTCCGCTGTCGGACGCGGAAAGCCCGGGATGTGCGCCAGCCATTTCCAGCCGATACCGTCCGGGTTGCCGCCATAGGCCGGGTCGGTCAGCAGGGCCTCCATCAGGTAATAGATGAGCAGGGACAGCCAGTTCTCACCGGCCTGGCTGGCGGCCACCCGGCGCAGCACGCTTTCACGCTGACTGTCGTCCAGGTCCCGGAAGGGCGCCTCGTGCATCTCCCGGGCGATCCCGTCCAGCCAGCCCGCGCCGTGCAGGATGAAGTCGCGCTCCTCCGCATCGACCTTGGGGTCGCGGACCACGAAGCGGAGATAGGCCAGGGCGTTGATCTCGCGTGCCCCGGGGGCCTGCGTTTCGCTGGGAAAGAGGTGTTGCTGGACCAGGTCCAGGGTCTCCCAGGTCCTGTCGTCGTCCGCGGCCCGGGCCGTATGGGGAGGGCCGAACAGCATCGCCAAGCCACCGCCGCCCGCCCCGAGCAAAAAGCGACGGCGGTCGATCAGGGATCGATGCCAGGCGCTCAGCCCGTCGTCCAGTGCAGGGGGTCGTGGTGCGGTCTTTTTCATCCGATCTCGTGCAGCGCCAGTGGATAGCCCCGGTCACGGTAGAAGCGGTAGCGCTCGCGGCTGGCGTTGCGGATCGTCTCGTCGTTGTCCACGCACTCCGCCAGGCGCTGGAAGCGGCTGAAAAAGGTCGGCACCTCGGTCGCAAGGTTGATCAGCACATCGTGTTCGTCGTGGGCATTGGCGCCGTCCCCGATCAGGATGGGGTTGATCGTAGGCTCACCCTCGCCGAGACGCGCATGCGGAACGAAGCCCTGCTCGTTGAAGGTCCACAGCATCCGGTCCATGTGCCGCGCCTCCTCCTCCGAAGGGGTGTGGATCACCATCCGGTGACCGGCCCGGCGCGCCTTGTCCGCCACGCGGCAGGCGAGCAGGAAACGATTGCCCGATGCCTGTGTCGCGACGACATAGAAATCGACCTTGGTCATGGTTCACTCGACCACCCGGGCGCGCTTCATCAGGAACTGGGTCAACAACGGCACCGGCCGTCCGGTGGCGCCCTTGTCGTTGCCCGAGGTCCAGGCGGTGCCGGCGATGTCCAGGTGCGCCCACTTGAAGGACTTGGTGAAACGGGACAGGAAGCAGGCCGCGGTGATGGTTCCCGCCGGGCGGCCGCCGATGTTGGCCATGTCGGCGAAGTTCGATTTCAGCTGGTCCTGGTATTCGTCCCACAGCGGCAGGCGCCAGACGCGGTCGCTGCTGGCCTCGCCCGCGTGTTCGATCTCCTGGGCGAGGCGCTCGTCGTTGCCCATCAGGCCGCCGGCCTGGTGGCCCAGGGCGATGATGCAGGCGCCGGTCAGGGTGGCGATGTCGATCACCGCCGCGGGCTCGAAGCGTTCGGTGTAGGTCAGTGCATCGCACAGGATCAGGCGCCCTTCGGCATCGGTGTTGAGGATCTCGATGGTCTGTCCCGACATGGAGGTGACGATGTCGCCCGGTTTGTTGGCGGCGCCGTCCGGCAGGTTCTCGGAGGAGGGGATGACACCGACCACGTTGATCGGCAGTTCCATCTCGGCACTGGCGGCTATGGTACCGAGCACACTGGCGCCACCGCACATGTCGTATTTCATCTCGTCCATGGCCTGCGAGGGCTTGATGGAGATGCCGCCGGCGTCGAAGGTCAGGCCCTTGCCGACCAGCGCAACGGGTTCGCTGCCGGCCTTGCCGCCCTTGTATTCCAGCACGATCAGTTTGGCCGGCTGACGGCTGCCGCGCGAGACCGAGAGCAGGGCGCCCATGCCGAGCTGCTGCATGTCCTTCTCTTCCAGCACGCTGACCTTGAGCTTGCGTTTGCCGCGGCCCAGCTTGCGCGCCTGATCCGCCAGGTAGCTTGGGGTGCAGATGTTGCCGGGCAGGTTGGCCAAGTCGCGCGCCAGGGCGCTGCCGTTGGCGATGGCCAGGCCGTGCTCGGCCGCTTTCTGCATGCGTCGCAGGTGACGCCGGTCGTGGGTGATGAAAATGACCTGGCGCAACGGGTGCCTGGGTGGCTCGGCATCGCTCTTGCACTGGTCGAAACGGTACAGTGCGCCCTCGATCGCGTTCACCGCCTCACGCACCATGCCGTAACTGTCACCGGTCTCCGGCATGGCGATGGCGGCACTGCGCAGGTTGGCCTGCTGCAGCAGCGGGGCGGCCTTGCGCAGGGCGCCGGCAAATGCTCTGGCGTCGAGTTCTTTCTGTTTTCCAAGCCCCAGCAACAGTACCCGGGTGGCGGCGATGCCCGGTACCTCGTAGAGCATCTGGGTATCGCCCGCGCAGAAGCGGAGGTCGCCCTTGCGCAGCACACTGCGGAGCTGCCCGCCGCTGGCCTCGTCCAGTGCGTCGAATGTTGCATCGGTGCGGCGCCCCTCGAAGATGCCGATCACGAGGCAGGGCGTTTTCAGGCTGGCGGCCTGGGCGTACTTGCTGGTGTATTTCATTGGGTGTCCTCATGCATAGCGCTGCGTGATAGCATCGCGCCGGAACGGTTATCGATCCGGCGTGAGTGTAACGGAAGCGCCGGTGAATGGAGAAGCGGAAGCGAGTGGCGATTCTGGACAGACTGCTGGTGCGCGAAGTGCTCAAGACGCTCGCCGTGATCCTGCTCATCCTGCTGCTTGTGCTGCTCGCCAGCCATTTCGTCAAGCTGCTCGGCCGTGCGGCCGCCGGCACGCTTGTGCCGGACGCGGTGCTCAGCCTGCTCGGGTTGCAGGCGATCAAGGTGACAGGCGTGCTGTTGCCGCCGTCTTTCTTTTTTTCCCTGCTGTGGGTGCTGGGGCGGATGTACCGTGACGGGGAGATGATCGCCTTGCAGGCCAGCGGTGTGGGACCTGTGCGCATCTACCGCGCCACGCTGCTGCTGGCCGTGCCGCTAGCGTTGCTGGCGGGACTGCTGACCTTCGTGGCGCTGCCGTGGGCCAACGCCGGTATTGAACGGGTCAAGTTCGCGCAGCAGGACGCGGCGGACATCTCGGGGGTGCGTCCCGGCCGCTTCAACGAGTTCGACCGGGGGCGGGTGGTGATCTTTACCGAGGGCATCTCACCGGACGGGCGGCGCTTGCAGCATGTCTTCGTGCAGGATCGTCAGCACGGCAGGGCGGGCGTGGTGGTGGCGGACGAGGCCTACCAGGTGAACGACAGGAACAGCGGCGATCGTTTCGTGATCCTTGCCGACGGTGCGCGCTACGAGGGCACACCCGGACAGGCCGATTACCGCATTGCGCGTTTCCACGAATACGCCCTGCGTCTGCCGAAACTGGACCTGGGTGTGCATCGCCTGCGGGTGGGCGCCCGCTCCAGCGGGGATCTGTGGCATAGCGACACGCTGGCGGCACGTGCGGAGCTGCAGTATCGCTTTTCGGTACCCACCGCGGTGCTGGTGTTTGCCCTGCTGGCGGTGCCACTGGCCCGCTCCGAGCCCCGCCGGGATGTCTATGGCCGGATCGGCCTGGCCGTACTGGTGTACTTCGTGTTCATGAACCTGCAGCGCATCGCCGAGCGCTGGATGGAACTGGGTGCAGTGCCGGCCTGGCTGGGCATGTGGTGGGTGGCCCTGCTGATGGTGCTGGTGGCGGGTCTGATCGTGCTGCTGGATTCGCACTGGCTGGCCGGACAACTGCGCCGCCGGCGGGCGGCGAGGGTGGGCTGATGTTCGGTATCCTGGACCGTTATATCGGGATCACCATTGCAAAGGCGACCGGTATGACCCTGCTGGTTCTGGTGGTGCTGTTGTTATTCTTCAATCTGGTGGAGGAACTGGATCAGGTCAATCGTGGGGATTACGGGGTGCCCGATGCCCTGCTCGTTGCCTTCCTGACCGCGCCGCGCTACCTGTTCGAGGTGTTTCCGGTATCGGCCCTGCTGGGTAGCCTGATGGGGCTGGGTGGGTTGGCGGCGCGCAGTGAGCTGGTCGCCATGCGGGCGGCCGGTTTCTCGGTCCGGGACGTCGCATTGGCGGTGCTCAAGGTGGGGCTGTTGATGATGCTGGTGGCCATGCTGTCCAGTGAACTGGTGGCACCGCCCGCCGAGCAGTATGCGCAGCAGCGCCGGGCTGAAAAGCTGGCCGGGCAACCGACTCTGGCCAGCGTATACGGCTTCTGGGCGCGTGACGGGCACGCCTTCATTCATATTCGCGACCTCGGCAATGGCTACCGGGTGCGTGACGTGTCCATCTACGAGTTCGACAGCGCCAGTCGCCTGCGTCTGACCACGCATGCCGATCGCGTCGCGTTCCAGGACGACCACTGGATGTTGCACGGTGTCTCGCAGAGCGAGCTGCAGGCGGGGCAGGTGAAGGCGCGCACCCTGGCCTCTGCGCGCTGGGACTCGAAGCTGGATCCGGCGGTACTCAGCGTGGTGGTGGTCCGTCCGACCATGCTGCCGATCTGGGAGCTGGCGGACTACATCGGTTTCATGCACAAGAATGCGCAGTCCGCGATCGAGTACGAGGTGGCATTCTGGTTGAAACTGGTCAACCCGGTGGCCACGCTGGCGATGCTGTTCCTGGCGGTTCCGCTGGTGATCGGCAGCCAGCGCAGCACCAGTATCGGGCAACGGATCTTTCTCGGGGCCGTTATCGGCGCGGCCTTCTTCCTGCTGACCCGGGCCTTGTCCTACGTGGCGGTGGTGTACGGGATCAACCCGGCCGTGACGGCCTTCACTCCGCCCATGGTGCTGGCGACGATAACCCTGTTGCTGCTGCGCCGGGTGCGCTGACCGGGTTCAGCGGTTTTTCTCGGTCATCACCAGCCAGGTGTGTGACAGGCGGTCGTGCCAGGCGGCGCGGTCGCGGTCGAAGGCCACCCACAGGAAACCGAGCCCCAGCGGCAGCAGGGAGAGCAGGGCGGCCAGGCAGCGGATCAGGCCCTGAGCCACGTTGATGTCCCTGCCCTGGTCGTTCACCACGCGGATGCGCCAGGCGCGCATCCCCAGGGTCTGCCCGCCGTGGGTCCAGAAGCCGATGTAGAACACGAAGGGTGCCAGCAGCATATAGAGCTGCAGCGGCCAATGGACGCCTTCACCGGCCGCACCCCCCAGGCCGGTGCGAACAAAGGTGTCGACGGTCGATCCGATCAGCCACAATGCGGCGATCAGCCAGGCGTCGTAGAACAGCGCGGCAAGGCGACGCAACAGGGAGGGTCTGGCGGCTTGGTCGAGGTCGAGCATGCTTGGAACTGGGCCACACAATGGCGATGATGCAGGTGCTGCCTGAGGGTTTACCCTAGCAGATGGTCGGAGACATCCCGATTTCGGATTGGGATGCATTTTCGCATAATTCCAGTTCAAGCGATCAGCTGTCCACAGAAGACAGCGATGCACTATTTCTGGAGGGTGGAGTGATGGAACAACGCAAGGGTGCTCGTTGCGCGACCGATCTGCATGCCGTGGTCTCGTGCCCGCGGTTTGGCCTCTTCAGGGGTGCGGTGGAGAATGTCAGCCTCAAGGGAGTATATGTCCGTACCCGCAACGTCAATATGTGCGTCAATGTGCCGGTTACCGTCACCCTGCAGGCGGACGCGGATGACCCGGACAGCTGCTGCGAGGCCAGCGGTATCGTGGTGCACCAGGACCTGGACGGTTTCGGCGTGCGTTTCACCGACATGGATGCGCGTTGCCAACGCCTGTTGGAGCGGTCGCTGGCCGATATGTAGCAGCATTCCCCGGCCCCGGAGCGCCTCGCCGTCTGATCCGACGGCCTTTCTGACCACGCGGCCGGGCATGCGATAATGCGCCGCATGTCGAGACGCCGCGATACCCGCTGGCGCCGCCTGTGGCGTCGTATCCCCCTGCCCGTGCTGGCCCTGGCCCTGGGTCTTACGGCCGGCGTGGCGGCGTGGGTGGTCATCGATCGCCAGCAGAGCGATGCCCTGAGCGAGATCTTCAAGGATGTGCTCGACAACCAGCTGAACCAGGTGGCGCGCGAGTCGCTGATCCGCTTCGACCAGCATCGCCGCAGCTATATCTACCTGGCGCGCCTGCTGGCCAATCACCGGCGCATGGCGGCCTACCTCCAGCCGCAACTCTGGCCGGAGGGGGAGGTCGAGGTAAAGGCCTATCACGGACCTGCGCGGGCGGATACGCGAGGTGTTCAGTATCACCGATGAGCCGTTGCCGCAGGAACTGGTGGGGGACTCGTCGCAGCAGCTGGCCGCCAGCGAGCACCGTGCCCTGCTGACCCTGATCGGTGCGCGCCCCTATCTCCTGGTCTCCGAGCCGATCGAGGACGTCCAGCATTTTGCCGTCGGCAGCCTGGATATCCTGGTGCCGCTGGACAGTACCTTCCTGACCGCTTCGCAGTTGTCCGTGGCCTCGACACAGAACATCACCGCGATCATGGATGCGGATGCGCAGGTCATCCTCTCGAGCAGCAACCCGCTCGAGATCGAGGCGGGCACGCCGCTGAGCGCGCTGCGCAACCGCTATGTCCTGACCATGCAGTCGTTTTCCGACTACAGGGATTCCGACCTGAACATGCTGTACGCGACCCTGATGCCAAAGGCCCTGTTTCAGCAGACCGGGCAGGCGATCCTCGACCTGGAGCGGCGCCAGCGCGCCATGGGGGCGGCCGGGATCATCGGCACCTTCGTGCTGCTGTTCGTGCTGGTTTCCAGCCGTATCAACCGCTCCCTGCGCCGGCTGCAGGACTTCGCACGGCGTGCGCTGGGTGAGTCGCTCACACCCCTGCCTCAATCCGGCAACCGGCTGATGCAACTGGATGACCGGATTCACGATGTGATCGACCTGGTGCTGCGGGCCCGCGACGAGACGCGGTCCCGGCACGAGAGCGAGATGCGTCAGCTCGAGGCCCTGCGCGCCGGCGTGATGGAGGCCTCGGTGGACAGCATCGTCACCGTGGATGCCGATGGGATGGTCATCGATTTCAACCCCACGGCGCAACGCGCGTTTGCGCGCACCCTTGAAGAGGCCACGGGGCGCCGCCTCGCGGAAATGGTGTTCGAGGAGGGTTCGGCGCAGTATTTCCAGTCGTTGCTGGAGCGGCTTGCGGAATCCGGCAGCATCGACAACGAGTTCACCCGCGTGGAGCTGACCGCGACCGATGGCGAAGGGGGCAGGCGCTCCATGGAGGTCGCGATCCGGCCCATCGTGCTGGACCGCCGCACCCTGTTCACCGTCTACCTGTGCGACATCCAGGAGCGTAAGGAGCGGGAGGTCGAGATGCGCGCGCTGGCGGCCTTTCCCGAGGAAAGCCCCAGTCCTGTCCTGCGGATCAATTCGCGTGGCGTCATCACCTACGCCAATGCGCCGAGCGCCGCATTGCTGGAGTACTGGCAGTGTCAGCCGCTGCAGACCCTGCCGGTGTACTGGCGGGAAAAGGTCGACGAGGTGCTGCAGACCGGCCATGACCGTGAGCTTGAGATCAATACCGACAAGGGCATCTATTCCCTGTTGCTGACGCCGGTGCAGGGGCTGGGTTACGTGAATGTGTATGCCCGCGATGTGACCGACCAGCGGCGTGCGGAGGACGCCCTGCAGCAGCGCCAGGACGAACTGGTGCACGTGGCGCGACTCAGCACCATGGGCGAGATGTCGACCGGCATCGCGCACGAGCTGAATCAGCCGCTGTCGGCCATCGTCAATTTTTCCAATGGCTGCGCGCGCCGGCTGCGTCTGGGTATCGGCACCGAGGAGGAACTGCTCAGCGCGCTGTCGCAGATTTCCGAACAGGCAAATCGCGCCGCCGAGATCATCAAACGGCTGCGGGCGCTGGTTACCCGTCAGCACTTGGTGCGTCACGAGGTCGATGTGAATCACCTGATATCCGAGGTCTGCAAGCTGCTGGCGCACGATTTGCGCAAGCTGGAGATCGCGGTTGAGAGAAGGTTGTATTCGGATGCGCTGATCGTGTGTGCCGACACGGTGCAGATCGAGCAGGCGCTCATCAACCTGGTGCGCAATGCGCTCGATGCCATGAAGGACCAGCCGGCGCTGGAACGGCGTCTCAGGATCGGGTCCGGTATCGCGCACAACGGCATGGTCTATATCTCGGTCGAGGACAGCGGGGTCGGGATCCGCTCCTCGGACATGGAACATCTGTTCGATGCCTTCTATACCACCAAGGACACCGGCATGGGTATGGGGCTGGCGATCACCCAGACGATCATCGAGGACCACCATGGTATGATCCACGCCGAGTCCTGGCCGGGCAAGGGAGGCACCTTTACCATTGAATTGCCGCGCAATGTCGAAACACCGGAAAGTCTTGCATCATGAGTAACGATAAACGTAGCGACCCGGTCGTGTGGGTCGTGGACGACGACGAAGCGATGCGCAGCTCGCTCAAGTGGCTGATCGAATCGGTCGGGATGCGCGTCGAGAGTTTCAGCTCCGCGAATGCCTTTCTCGATGGGCACTACCCAGGGCGTTTCGGCTGCCTGTTGCTGGATGTGCGCATGCCGGGCATGAGTGGCCTGGAACTGCTCGATCATCTCAGCCGGGAGCAGATGCTGCCGCCGACCATCATTATCACCGGGCATGGCGACGTGCCCATGGCGGTGCGCGCCATGAAGACCGGGGCTACCGACTTCATTGAGAAGCCGTTCAATGACGAGGTGCTGCTGGACTCCATCCGTCGTGCGCTCACGGCCGAGGAGGAGCGACGGATCGGCACCAGCCAGGTCGCCGAGATCACGGACCGCATGGAGCACCTCACGCCGCGCGAGCACGAGGTGATGCTGATGGTGACCGACGGCAAGTCCAACAAGGAGATCGCCAATGCCCTTGGTGTCTCGGCAAAGACCATCGAGGCCCACTGTGCGCGTGTGATGGAAAAGATGCAGGCCGGCTCGCTCGCCGAACTGGTGCGCATGGTGATCGCGGTGGAGCAGCGTCAGCTGCGATAGCGTCCCCCGGCAGGATTCCCCCTACAGCGGCTGCAGTTCGGTAATCGGCCCTTCGTTCTTCGCATCCACCTTGTGATAGAGGTCGTACAGTGCCGCCTGCAGCGCCTCCTCCATGACGGGGTGGTAGAAGGGCATCTGCAGCACCTCGCCGACGGTCATCTCCTTCTGGATGCACCAGGCCAGCAGGTGGCCGAGATTCTCACCCTTGACCGTGATCATCTCCGAGCCCAGCAGGCGGCCGCTGGCCTTGTCGGCATAGACGCGTATCAGCCCCTTGTTCTTGCCCATGATCAGGGCGCGCCCCACCGGCGCGATGGCCATCTGACCGATGGCCGTGGTGTCCGGGTCGAGTTCGTCGTAACGGGCGCCGGTGTGCACGATGTTTGGATCGCTGAACACGATGTTCAGCGGCGTTTTGCGCCGGAATGCCCGGTTTTCGCCGGTGGCCGCGTTGTGCCCGGCGATGCGTCCCTCGTCGCCGGCTTCGTGCAGCAGCGGACGTTCGCCATCGACATCGCCGGCGATGTACAGGGGAAGGTCGCCGACCTGCATGATGTTGCGATCGAAGACCGGGATGCCGCGCTCGTCCAGCGGTGCACCGGTGACGGCAAGATTGAGTTTCTCGACATTGGGCGTGCGGCCGAGGCTGGCGAATACTTTGTCCACGACCACGCTGTTCCCGCCGGCGCTGACACGGATACGCCCGTCCTCGGCGCGGGACAGTTCCGCCCCCGCGCCCAGCCACAGCGGCATCTCCTTGCCGATGATGTCGATCGCCTGTCTGGCGACCTCCGGGTCGCTGATGCCGCCGATGGTCTCGGCCATGTCGATGCCCGTGACCTCCACGCCCATGCGCGCCATGGTGTGGCCGATCTCCAGGCCGATCACGCCCAGGCCGATCACTGCGGCAGAGGCGGGCAGGGTCTCCAGTTCGAAGAACTCGTCCGAGGTGATGATGTCGTCGCGGAATTCCTCCCAGGCCGCCGGCACCACCGGGCGCGAGCCGGTGGCGATGATGATGGCCTTGGCGCGGATGCGTTGACCGTCCTCGGTCTTCAGCAGGTCGGGTTCCACGAAATGCGCGTAACTGTCGATCAGCATGCCCTCGGGGAAGTTGTCCGAGCTGTTGCCGAGGACACGGTCGACGAAGGTGTCGCGCAGGTCGCGCACGTGCTCCATGGCCTCGGCCAGGTCGAGATCGAGCCCATCGGCCCCTTCCAGTCCATAGCGGGAGAATATCTTGCGCCGATGGTAGTCCTCGGCGACCTGGATCGCGGCCTTGGACGGCATGCAGCCGACCCGGGCGCAGGTGGTTCCGAGTTCACCGCCATCGATGGCCACGACGCTCTTCCCGGCCGGGCGCACCTTGCCCAGGGCGTACAGACCGGCGCTGCCCAAACCGATGATGGCTACATCCACTTGACGTTCTTCTTGCACGGGGGACTCCACTGCGTGATTTGAAAAGGACAGGGAATTCTACCTCAAGGCGTGCCCGAATAACGGATGCGCCGCCTGTGGTTGTCGGTTTACCTCATAGCGCCTGGTAGGCGTCGGATCGGAAGCGCGGCGCGCAGATGGCCAGAAACACCAGGTCATGCCTGCCGGTGTTGCGAATGCGCTGCCGGCAGCCGGGCGGGATGATCACCACGTCGCCGGGCTGGACTGGTTCCGCGGGCAGGTCGCCGATCTCCACTTCGCCCTGTCCCTCGAGGATGCAGTAACGTTCGGTGATACCGAGCAGACGATGCCAGCGTGTCGTGACACCGACCTCCACCCGGGCCCTGGCAATGGACAACGCCGGATCGGCCTCGCTGTTCGACCATTCGGTGATGTGGCACTGCTCGTCGGTGAAGAACTCGGCCGTGTCGGCCGCGTGCAGGACACGTGGCTGTTCAGTGCGCTTCATCGAACAGGCGACCGGGGTTGAGAATGCCGTGCGGATCGAAGCGCTGTTTCAAGCTGCGGTGCAGCTGCAGCAGGGGGCCGCTCAGTTCCTGAAAGGCCGCTGTTTCCCCGGGGCCTCGCCGGAATACCTCCGCGTGCCCGCCCAGCGCGGCGACCTCGCCACGGATCTGTTCCGCCGTGTGCGCGCTGTAGACCCAGCGCTGGGCGCCTGCCCAGTCGACCAGGCTGTCCTGTTCGCAGGCCAGGCTGGGGACATCCGCTTTCAGTGAGAGTCGCCACAGGGTCGTGGGCCGGTCGAAGAAATCCAGTTGCTGGTCGCGCAGGCGCTGCCAGAACGTGTTGTGCTCGGCCAACAGCTCGCCACCGATCTGTTGCTGCCAGGCGCGCACACTGGCGCGGCTGCCGGAGAGACGCAGATACAGCCGCCCCGCATGGTGGCAGGCGCCCCGCAGCGGAACCGGGCGCCGACACAGTTCACGCATTCTGGCGATTGCCTCGTTGCGCTCGACTTCCAGTACCAGGGTCCGGTTCTCGGCGGGTTTTGGCAGCACTTTGAGCGAGAGCTCCAGCAACGCACCGAGGGTGCCGTGCGCGCCGGCCATGGGGCGGCTGACATCGTAGCCCGCAACGTTCTTCATCACCTGACCGCCGAAGCGTAGCAACCGCCCGCGCCCGTCCAGCAGGCGCACGCCCAGCAGCGCATCGCGTGGTGCGCTGCTCCAGGGTCGTGCGGGGCCGGCCAGGCCGCTGGCCACGGCACCGCCGAGGGTGGCCGCGCCGCCGAAACAGGGCGGTTCGAACGGCAGTTGCTGGGCATGCGCATCGAGCAGCTGTTCGATCTCCTGCAGCGGGGTGCCGCCGCGTGCGGTCAGCACCAGTTCCGTCGGTTCGTAACTCACCACGCCGGCATGTGCGGCCAGCTGCAGCGCCTCGCCCTCGACCGGGTTGCCGAGAAAGGCCTTGCTGTTGCCGCCGGTCAGGCGCAGCGCGGTCCGGCTGTGTGCGGCCTCCTCGACCTGCTGCCTGAGCGTCTGACTGATATCGCCCATCAGAAGCGCTCCAGGTGGGGGAAGCGCAGATCGCCGGCCCTGATGTGCATGGCCCCGAATTCCGCGCAGCGATTGAGGGTGGGGATGGCCTTGCCCGGGTTGAGCAGGCCCAGCGGATCGAAGGCCGCCTTGATCGCGTGGAAGGTTTCGAGTTCTTCGGGGGGGAACTGGGCGCACATCTGATCGATCTTCTCCAGTCCCACGCCATGCTCGCCGGTGATGGTGCCGCCGACCTCGACGCACAGCTCCAGGATGCGCCCGCCGAAGGCCTCGGCGCGTTCCAGTTCTCCCGGTGCGTTGCCGTTGTACAGGATCAGCGGGTGCAGGTTGCCGTCGCCGGCATGGAAGACGTTCGCCGCGCGCAGTCCGAATTGGTCGGACATGGCCGCGATCTCGCGCAACACCCGTGGCAGGTGCTTGCGCGGGATGGTGCCATCCATGCAGTAGTAGTCCGGTGAGATGCGTCCGACCGCCGGGAAGGCGGCCTTGCGGCCGGCCCAGAAGCGGGCGCGCTCGGCATCGTCGCGCGCGGTACGCACCTCGCTGGCGCCAGAGTCGAGCAGGCGCTGACGAACCCGCGCGATCTCTTCCGAGACCTCCTCGTTGTCTCCATCCACCTCGCACAGCAGGATGGCCGCGGCATCGACCGGGTAGCCGGCATGCACGAAATCCTCGGCAGCCCGTATCGCCGGCCCGTCCATCATCTCCAGGCCGGCGGGCAGGATGCCCTCGGCGATGATGTCGGCAACCGCCTGGCCGGCCTGCTCCACGTCGTCGAAGGCGGCCATGGCCACCTGGGCCCGGGACGGGATGGGCAGCAGCTTTACCACCACCTCGACCACGATGCCCAGCATCCCTTCCGAACCAGTCATCAATGCCAGCAGGTCGAAGCCGGGGCTGTCCAGGCCACTGCCTCCGATACGCAGGCGTTCACCCTCCACGGTGACGACCTCGAGTGACAGCAGGTTGTTGACCGTCAGGCCGTACTTCAGGCAGTGCACGCCCCCGGCATTTTCCGCGACGTTGCCACCGATGGTGCAGGCGATCTGGGAGGAGGGATCGGGGGCATAGTACAGGCCGAAGGGCCTTGCGGCCTCGCTGATCGCCAAGTTGCGCACGCCCGGCTGGACCCGGGCGGAGAGGTTGTCCGGGTCGATGTCCAGGATACGATTGAGACGCGCCAGGCTGAGCAATACGCCGTCCTCCAGTGGCAGGGCCCCGCCCGACAGGCCGGTGCCGGCGCCGCGCGCGACCACCGGGACCTGTTCCTCGTGGCAGATGCGCATCACCGCCTGCACCTGTTCGATATCGGCGGGCAGCACCACGATCAGCGGCAGATGGCGGTACGCGGGCAGGCCGTCGCATTCGTAGGGGCGGCGCTCCTCTTCGGAGGTGAGGATGAACGCCGTCGCCAGGTGTTGTGCGAATCGTTGTGCGAGATGTTCGCGTAAGCTGCTATGTTTCGTATCGGGCATGGGACGATTGTCGCAAAGTGCGGCACGCATGGATATCCCGGGATTGGACTATGACACAACACAACACGATCTTCCTGGTCTCCGACCGCACTGGCATCACCGTGGAAGGGCTGGTGCGCACCCTGCTGACCCAGTTCGAACAGGTGCCGGCGGAGCGGGTGGTGCGCCCTTTCTGCGACGACGTGGACAAGGTCGAGCATGTGGTCGCGGAGATCAATGCGGCGGCGGAGGCGGACGGGGCGCCGCCGCTGGTCTACAGCAGTATCGTGGACACGGAACTGAGGGACCGTCTGAAACGCTCGCGCGGGCAGGTGTTCGATATCTTCGACGCATTTCTGCCCGCCCTGAGCAAGAGCCTGCACATGCGCAGCAGCGACCGTGTCGGACAGACCCACGGCATAGGCGATTACGAGGACTATGACCGGCGCGTGGAGGCGGTCAATTTTGCGCTGTCCTACGATGACGGTGCGCGCCTCAAGGGCCTGGACGAGGCCGACCTGATCCTGATCGGGGTCTCGCGCAGCGGCAAGACGCCGACCTGCCTCTACCTGGCGATGCAGTACAAGGTGCTGGCCGCCAACTATCCGCTGACCGAGGACGATTTTCTCGAGGGCCGCCTGCCGGATCCACTCAAGCCATACAAGCCGCGCCTGTTCGGTCTCAGCATCAGCCCGGAGCGTCTGCACCAGATCCGCGAGGAACGCCGCCCGGGCTCCCGTTACGCGGCGCTGCCGCAATGCCGCCAGGAGATAACCGCGGCGGAGAACCTGTACCGTACCCAGGGCATCCCCTTCGTCGACAGTACCAATATGTCGATCGAGGAGCTGGCGATCGAGATCATGCAGCGGGTCGGGGTCGACAGAAAGATCTGATGCTCCCAGCGGGGTTTTTTTGTCATCAAGGATTGCGGTTCGTGGCCGATGGTATTCTCAGCGCTTCCTTGAAAGCCCTGAAAATCCCTGGGATCTGGCCCATGGGAGGTGATCAACCCCGCACTGGGCAAGGCACGAAAAATGACATAATCAGGGAGCGAATGAAAATCCTCGTCAAGACAATCGTTCTGTGGCTTCTCCTGCCCGGCCTGGCGCAGGCCGGTGAGCCACGCCAGTGGGAACCGATCCTGCCGCTGTCCAAGCGGACGGACCTGGATCCGGCGCGCGTGGCTCTGGGCAAGGCCCTTTTCTTCGACGCCCGCCTCTCCAGCGACGGCACTGTCAGTTGCGCGACCTGTCACCAGATGCGCTACGGCGGCACCGACGACAAGGTGCCCTCCCAGGGCGCGAAGGGGACCATCAAGGGGCCGACCGTCTTCAACACCCACTTCAATATCGCCCAGTTCTGGGACGGGCGGGCGCTCAATCTGCACGATCAGCTCGACGGCCCGGTGCACAACCCCAGGGAGATGAACTCCAGCTGGCCGGCGATCGGCAGGATGCTGAAGGCGGACGAGGCCTTTCGCACGCGTTTCCTGAAGGCGTATCCGGAAGGCATCAGCGAAAAGACGCTCAAGGACGCACTGGTCACCTTCGAGGAATCGCTGGTGACGGTCGACTCGCCTTTCGACCGCTGGCTGAAGGGGGATGACAGAACCCTGTCGAATGAGCAGTTGGAGGGCTATCGCCTGTTCAAGTCCTACGGCTGCGTCGCCTGTCACCAGTCTGCACAGCCTGCTGGGTCAGCATCCGCTGCTGCCGAAATGATGGATCGTCGCTTCCGCCTGTGGCTGCAGTTGTTCCTGCTGATCGTCGTGGTGGGGGCCGCCGGCCTGTTGCTGGTCGGGGTGGGCGGTGTCGAAGGTTATTCGGCGCGCGCCCGGCAGATGCTGGACCTGCGCCGCACCGAGGTGCGCCTGGATCGCGACCTGCTGCGCATCACGGCCTTCCAGGCCCAGAATTACGATGCCCTGGCGCGGGACATGCGGCGTATCGAGGAACTGCTCGATACCCCCCGCACAGGGGTCGCTCGCGGGGGACGAGCCGGCCTACCGCCGCTCTCATGCGAAGTGGCGTGAGAACCTGAACAAAAAACTGCACCTGGCGCAGCAGGTGCAGTCGAAGTCGGCCATCGTGCGCAACGAGCTCTATTACCTGAGCAAGGCGGTCGAGGATTATCACCACCAGGAAGGGAAAGATGCCAATGCCATCATGGAACTGGGGCATGAACTGCTGGTGTTCACCCTGTTCGATTCGACCCTGCGCCTGCGGGATATCCGCGCCCATCTCGAGAGGCTCAACCGGGGTGAGGCGCAGCCCGGGCTGCGCAGCAACCTCCTGCACCATATCGAGCGTGCGGTGGGCTATGTCTGGGATCTGCACCGCCTGATGGGGCGATACCAGGGAATCGATACGCATACAACCTTTGGCGAACTCAATCAGCTGATCAATGAGGGATACACCCGCCAGTTCCAAGAGAGTGAACAACGCCGTGCCTGGCTGGCGGCGTTGGCGGTGGGGCTGGTGCTGTTGCTGGTATGGACGCTGGGAGGGCTGGCCCGGGAACGTCGCCTGGCCGAGCAGTCCCGCCGGCGTCTCTCGGATGCCATCGAGAGTCTGCGCGAGGGCTTCGCCCTGTTCGATGCCCAGGGGCGGCTGGTGCTGTACAACCGCCAGTTCGCTGTCGATTATCCGTGGATAAAGGAGCTGGGTGCGGTCGGCATGCCCTACGACGAGTACCGCGACCTGAAGGACAAGGCGGGGGTGCGGCGCATGCCCCTGGTCGAGCAGGGCGATGCCGATCCTGTGCGCGCAGAGAGCGGCGTCAGCCACCTGGAAAGACTGGAGGACGGACAGGGAGCAGAACGTTGGCTGTTGGCCAATGACACCCTGACCAGCAGCGGCGAACGCGTGCTGGTGCGGGTCGATGTCACCGAGGCCAAGCAGCGTGAGCTGGAGCTGGCCAAGCTGCATCGGGCGGTGGAGCAGATCCCGGTGTCAGTCATCATCACCGACGGGGAGGGCAACATCGAGTACGCTAGCCCGGATATTTCATCCGCTTCTCGCTTTTCCGGGCGGTCAGTGGATGGAAGATGTGGTGCCTCGAACGGGACGTGGAAAGGCTCGTGAAGGGCTATTTTCTAGGCTGCAGGCACA
>JAKRWE010000189.1 GCA_024712425.1 Chromatiales bacterium | reverse complement strand
GGTGTGCCTGCAGCCTAGAAAATAGCCCTTCACGAGCCTTTCCACGTCCCGTTCGAGGCACCACATCTTCCATCCACTGACCGCCCGGAAAAGCGAGAAGCGGATGAAATATCCGGGCTAAAATTCAGGGCGGGTTAATAAAACCCAAGTGATTCAGTTGGGTTTAATCCGGGGGCGGTGTTAGAATCGCCGGCCAATACTGGTTTAGCAGCGTCATTCGCGCGTGCCGACAGGTGCGCCATGCAGGAGTTTTCACAATGGCAGAAGTAACCCGCGAAGCAATCGAAGAGGCCCTCAAGGGCTATGTCGAGCCCCATCTCGGCGTCGACCTGGTCAAGGCCAAGTCGATCAAGGACATCACCATCGACGGTGGCAAGGTCAAGGTGCAGGTGGTGCTGGGCTTCCCGGCCAAGGGTGTGCAGGACGAGATTGCGGCCGAGGTCTGCAAGGCGGTCGAGGGCGTGGATGGCGTCTCCTCCTGCGAGGCCGATGTCAGCTGGGAGATCACCGCGCACTCGGTGCAGAAATCGCTCAAGCCGATCGACAACGTCAAGAACATCATCGCCGTGGCCTCGGGCAAGGGCGGTGTGGGCAAGTCCACCACCGCGGTCAACCTGGCGCTGGCGCTGTCCGCCGAGGGCGCGCGTGTCGGCATCCTGGATGCGGATATCTATGGCCCCTCCCAGCCGCGCATGCTCGGTATCTCCGGCAAGCCGGAATCCAAGGACGGCCAGACCCTGGAGCCCATGACCAGCTACCATCTGCAGGCCATGTCCATCGGTTTCCTGATCGACGAGGAGACTCCGATGATCTGGCGTGGCCCCATGGTCACCCAGGCCCTGGAGCAGCTGCTCAATGATACCAACTGGGACGATCTCGACTACCTGGTGATCGACCTGCCGCCAGGCACCGGCGACACCCAGCTGACCCTGGCGCAGAAGGTGCCGGTCTCCGGCGCCGTGGTGGTCACCACCCCGCAGGACATTGCCTTGCTGGACGCGCGCAAGGGTTTCAAGATGTTTGAGAAGGTGGAGGTGCCGGTGCTGGGCATCGTGGAGAATATGTCCATCCACATCTGCTCCAACTGCGGCCACGAGGAGCACATCTTCGGCGAGGGCGGCGGCGAGCGCATGGCGAGCGAGTACGGGGTGGACTTCCTGGGCGCACTGCCGCTCGAGACCCGTATCCGCGAGGAGACCGATTCGGGCAAGCCGACCGTGGTGGCGGAACCGGAGTCGCGGCCTTCACAGATCTATCGCGAGATTGCGCGCAAGGCTGCGGCCAAGCTGTCGCGCCAGGCCAAGAGCTATGCGGCGAAGTTCCCCAACATCGTGATCCAGAACAACTGAACGGGATCACGTTCAAAGCATCAGAAGGCCCGCCATCAGCGGGCCTTCTGCGTCTCAGAGTGAACCCCAGCTGTCCTTGCGGCGGCGCAGGCGCAGGTGGGGCAGGATCAGGCCGATCAGGATGCCGGCAACGGTGACGCCGCCGCCGATCATGAACCAGCGCTGGGCACTGTTGTTCTCCAGCTCGCGCTTTTCCTGTTTCAGCTCTTCGTTTGTGCGGGTCAGCTCCGCTACCTGTTTGCGCAGCTCGTTGCGCTCGTTGGATATGCGCACCGCGTTGGCCGAGGTGCGTTTGAGAGCGGCCAGCTCCTGTTCGATTTCCTTGTTGATGGCCTGCAGTTCCTTGTGCGCGCGTTGCAGTTCGTTGTAATCGCGGGTCATATCCGACAGTTTGCGTTGCAGCTCGCTGGGTGCTGTCTTGAGCGCGGCGACCTCTTCCTGCAGCGCGGCCAGCTGATCACGTGCCACCGGCTCCTTGAGCAGTTGACGAGACAGCACGTAGCCCTCCTTGCCGTTTGGCAGGCGCACGCGACTGTAACCGGTCGCCTTGTTGCGTGAGATCACGTTAACGGCCGTGCCCGAAGGCAGCATGTTGATGATCTTGTGGCGGGCGCTTTCACCGGAGCGTACGGTGATCTTGAGCTCGTCGGTTACCCAGGCGCGCTCGGCGAGTGCGCCCTGGGCCATGAGCAGCAACAGGGAAAGGAGCAGGATTTTTTTCACGTCAGGGATCCTCTACAGCTGATCGACGGCGACCGGGAAGCCGGTATGTTAGGTGTTCGATGGCGGTTTGAACGCGAACCGGATCACTTGGTTCGGAAATTCTTCCCGGCCGGCGGGGCGCCTCGGCCTCGCATTTTAATTCAAAAGGAACTCCAGCAGCGCTTTTTGTGCGTGAAGGCGGTTTTCCGCTTCGCCCCAGACCACGCTGTCCGGTGCATCGAGGATGTCCGCATCGACCTCCATGCCGCGGTAGGCGGGCAGGCAGTGCATGAACAGGGCATCGGGGTTGGCCCGGTCCATCATGTCGCGGCTGACCTTGTAGCGCTCGAAGGCCGCCTGGCGCTGCTTTTTCTCCTCTTCCTGGCCCATGCTGACCCAGGTGTCGGTGACGACCAAGTCGGCGCCTTCCACGGCGGCCATGGGATCGCGCACGATCTCGCAGCGATCACCCGCGGCGGCAAGGATGTCGCTGTCCGGATCGAAGCCCTCGGGGCAAGCGATATGCAGACGGAAGTCGAAGCGGCGGGCGGCATTGATATAGGAGTGACACATGTTGTTGCCGTCGCCGACCCAGGTGACCGTCCGGCCACTGATCGGTCCGCGGTGTTCGCGGAAGGTCTGCATGTCGGCCAGCAACTGGCAGGGATGCAGCAGGTCGGTCAGGCCGTTGATCACCGGTACGCGTGAGTATTCGGCGAAACGTTCGACCTTCTCGTGTTCGAAGGTCCGGATCATCACGCAATCCACCATGCGCGACAGTACCCGCGCGGTGTCCTCGATGGGTTCGCCGCGACCGAGCTGGGTGTCTCTTGGGGAGAGGAACAGGGCAGAGCCGCCGAGTTGTGCCATGCCGGCCTCGAAGGAGACCCGCGTGCGCGTGGATGATTTCTCGAACACCATGCCCAGCACCCTGCCGGGCAGGCTGGCATGTGAGGTGCCGGCACGCTGTAGCCGTTTCAGTTCACTGGCGCGTTGGACGATGCTGTCGAGCTCGTCGGCATCGAGATCCAGCAGGCTTAGAAAATGACGGGTTTCGGCCATGGGTAAGTCCTCGGTTCATCAGTCCCGGCTGATGAGTTCCCTTATCACTCCGGTGAGTGTCGAGACCAGTTGCCCGGCCTCGTCGTCACTCAGAATGAAGGGCGGCAGCAGGCGGATGACGTTAGCGGCGGTGACGTTGATCAGGAGGCCGCCTTCCAGGGCCATGCCAACCAGTTCCCCGCAGGGGCGATCCAGCTCGATGCCTATCATCAGGCCGCGGCCACGGATGTCCTGTACAGCGTCGATGCCGGTCAGTGCCTCGCGCAAATGCGTCAGCAGCATCTCGCCGAGTTGTGCTGCGCGCTCGGGAAGTTTTTCGGATGCCAGGGTCTCGCAAACCGCCTGGGCGGCCCGGCAGGCCAGCGGATTGCCGCCAAAGGTGGATCCATGATGCCCCGGCGCGAACAGGTCCGCGGCCGTGCCGCGGGCCAGGCAGGCGCCGATGGGGACGCCGTTGCCCAGCGCCTTGGCGAGTGTCATGACGTCCGGTACGGCGTCGCTGTGCTGGAAGGCAAAGTAGCGCCCGGTGCGCCCCATGCCGGTCTGGATTTCGTCCAGCATCATCAGCCATTGCTGTTCGTCACAGATGGCGCGGATGCCTTCCAGGTAGCCGGGGTCCGGGGTCCGGATGCCGCCTTCGCCCTGGATAGGCTCGACCAGTACCGCAACCACGTCGGAACCGTTGTCCGCGACCGCGCGAATGGCATCCAGGTCGTTGAAGGGTGCGCGCACGAATCCCTGCACCAGGGGCTCGAAGCCCGCCTGTACCTTGCGGTTGCCGGTGGCGCTGAGCGTGGCCAGGGTGCGACCGTGGAAGCTGTTCTCCATGACCACGATATTGGGTTTCTCGATGCCCTGTCTATGGGCGTACAGGCGGGCGAGCTTGATGGCGGCCTCGTTCGCCTCGGCACCGGAATTGCCAAAGAATACGCGTTCCATGCCGGACAGCCGGCACAGCGTTTCGCCCAGCTGCTGTTGTTCGGCGATGCCGTACAGATTGGATACGTGCAACAGCCGGCCGGCCTGATCAGCGATCGCCTCAGCGACCGCCGGGTGGGCATACCCCAGCGCGCATACGGCGATACCGCCGAGCGCGTCCAGGTAGCGCTTGCCCCCGGTATCGGTCAGCCAGGCGCCTTCGCCCCGTTCGAAGGTCACGGGGAGGCGCTGGTAGGTATGCATCAGAACATCGCTCATGGTGCTGTTTCACTTGCTTACAAAAAACAAAAAAGGCGGCCTCACGGTGCGAGGACCACCTCCTTCACGGCCGCCTCAGTCGACAGCAAGGGCGGGAAAATAACGGGATTCGGCGCCTGAATCAAGTCCTGTAAAGTGAAATGTTAGTCCAAAGCAGTAATATCCCCTTTGTCCAATTCTAAAATGTCCCCTTTTGATTTCGGGAGGGGTGGTGACAGAGGAGACCATTGCGATGACACAGAAGACGGTGGACCGGCTGG
>JAKRWE010000188.1 GCA_024712425.1 Chromatiales bacterium | reverse complement strand
ATATCCACCTCCACATCGGTGACCTGCCAAGGTGCCTGGATACCCAGTATCTGGGTGTATAGATCAACGTCTCTCATGCTCCCCTACGCTAAACTACCCACTCGATCAGGGGAAGAGCCAACTAATTTTGAGCAAGCCCGTGCAGTCGCCTTCCTGGTGCTGCGCGCCTAGGGAAAATGCGCGGGCGAGTTGGTCAAACGTAGCATTAACGTGGACGGCTCGGTCGGCGAAGCTTGGAAGCCATAATGTTCGTAGAACTGCCTCGCGCGATCGTGAAGGATATGTACGAGCAACGCCCGGACGCCGGCATTCTGCGAGACCACCACGGCCCGCTGCACAGCATCCTGAAGCATGGCCCCGCCGAGTTTGTGCCCCTGGGCACGGGTGTCGACGGCCAGCCGGGCCAGGACTAGAACAGGAATGGGGTCTGGCATGTTGCGGCGAACTGCGCCGGTCGCCAAGTGGTGTGCGACCGCCCCCGCAGCCAATGCGTAGTACCCCTGAACGCGGTCGTCCTGACCCAGGACCACGAAGGTTCGGCTGGCACCGCTTTGCTGATTGGCCTTCGCTCGGCGTTTTAACCACTCGTCGAGTATCACCTCGCCACAGGAAAAATCGTCAACACGGTGCGCTGCGATCAGCGGTTGGGGCGCACTGAGCGAGGGGGTCATTCCTTGGCCCAGGGGGCCTTCAGCGCCATCAGGCGTTCGAGCCCCGGATTGGGCGCGGGAGGCGCGTCGACCAGGTCTATGAACTGCTGGAATTTGTCGGCGTCGAGGTTGAAGTAGACCTGGTCGAGCAGCACCGCCTGGGCTTTGTTACAAGCGGCCTCGAGCATGAAATCCGAACGGTTCTTACCCAGGAGTTGGGCGGCACGGTCGATCAGATCGCGCTGCTCGGGCAATGCTCTCAGATTGATGGCGGCGTTTCGCATGACTGACCTCCGCATACACAATCGATATACATACTGTATTGCCTTGTGTGGCGGTTGTCAATATGCTCCACGCGGCTAGTCGATCGCCAGTTCCAGTTGCCCAGTGGCCATCTCCACCCGGTTCCGCCCGTTGCGCTTGGCGCGGTAGAGCGCGACATCCGCCCGGTCCAGGAGATCCGTCGCATTCTCGCCAGGCTGGTATTCGGCCACACCCACCGATGCGGTGATATGGATGGCGCGTTCCGGATCGGTGTTACGCCGTAACGCATGGCACTCGATGGCCGTACGCACTTTCTCCGCGATCCGCTCACCCTTGCTCAGCGTGGCATCCGGCAGCAAGACCACAAATTCTTCACCACCGAAGCGCGCCACGGTATCTGTATCCCGTACTCGCCGTACCAGAAGGCGTGCCAACTCGCGCAGAACGTGGTCTCCGGCCGGGTGTCCATAGGTGTCATTGATCCGCTTGAAATGATCGATCATCTGGTTGTCGAAGACTCTTCGATTGGCGAGGCCAGTTAAGGGGTCACGCGTTGCCTCGCGGCGCGCCTGTTCCAGTGCAGCCTTCTGTTGAGTCAGTGCGGCCTGGGTACGCTGCAGCTCGGTGGCCAGCGCCATTGTCCGGGTGGCCAATTCCGACGCCTGGTGCGCCAGCTGCAACGCGCACAATGGCATGTTCAGCGCGTCCCTGCCCTCCACCATTGTGCGTGCCAATATCGCCACTCTGGCCGCCATCGCCTGGATGTCCGTTGCATCCGGGTCGATCGCCTGTACCGGCGGTGTGTTGTGCAGGCCGATGGTTTGCGTGCTGGGAGAGGGATGGGTGGACATGGTGTTTCTTGTTCTGCGTACAACTATTCGGCTCCTCGACGTTTCGAGTGGAATTCGCCCGGTAACCTGTGCCAGATTACCCGGAAAATCCGCAATGAGGAACCGGGATGGACGGCAACCAGATACTGCTTCTTGGGCTGGGTATAGAGGCCCCTTGGAAACTGGTGGACCAGCGATTGGATACCGACAAGCAACCACATGAGCTGCATCTGACGATCAAGGCCGATCGCGGGTCGAAGTATGCCTGCCCTGTCTGCGGTAAGGCCTGCCCTGCGCATGACTTCCAGGAGAAGACCTGGCGGCACCTGAACTTCTTCCAGCATCACTGCTATGTACATGCCTCGGTGCCGCGGGTGAAGTGTCCAGATCATGGTGTGAAGCTCGTAGACGTGCCTTGGGCACGCAAAGGCAGCGCCTTCACCCTGCTGTTCGAACAGGCGGCACTGACCCTGGTCCGGGAGATGCCGGTGAACGCAGCAGCCCGGATCATGGAGATCACCGACAAGCGCCTGTGGCGCGTCGTCCAGCACTACGTGGCCAAGGCGGTTGCCAGTTTCGACCTGTCAGCAGTCCAAGCCATCGGACTGGATGAGACCGCCAGCAAGCGGGGCCATAACTACGTGACCGTCTTCATCGACATGGAGCGTCGCGACAAGCCGGTGCTGTTCGTGACGCCGGGCAAAGGCAAGGAAACCGTCAAGGAATTCAAGGCGTTCCTGGAAAAGCACGACGGGGATCCTGAACAGATTCTCGAAGTGGTCTGTGACATGTCGCCTGCGTTTCTCAGCGGGGTGGCTGGGCAATTGCCCAAGGCCCAGGTGACAGTTGACTGGTTCCATATCGTGCAGACCTTCACCCGGGCACTGGATGACGTGCGTAAAGCGGAGGGTCGGGTGAAGGCCCTGCCCAAGCATCTGCGGTGGGCGGTGCTCAAGCGTGGCGATGTGGATGGCCTGACCACCAGTCAGCTCAAGGCCATGGCGGAACTGCTGGATCAGGGGTTGGACACGGCCACCGCCTGGCGGGTCAAGGAGCGGCTGCGCTGGGTGCGGCAGGCACCGACCCCAAGAGCGGCGAAATGGCGGATCACGCGGTTCATCAACTATGCCTCGGAACTGGTTGGTGGCGCCCACTTGCTAGAGTCGGTACGCAAGGCCTTGCAGACCCTGCGTACGCACGCGGAACGTGTCGTCAGACGATGGACATCCACCTACACCAACGCACGCCTTGAAGGACTCAATGGGCTGTTCCAGGCCGCGCGCGCAAGAGCCAGGGGCTACCGCAATACCGAGACCTTCATGACCATGATCTACCTGATCGCCAGCCCGGCGGGGAAGATTCTGGAATCCACATGAAACGTCGAAGAACCAAAAAATCGAGCTTTACCTCTTTACGTCCTTCCGCTCCAACTTTGTTACGCCACAGATGCTCTTTGAAAAACCTGGTTTGGATAAGCAAGTGAAAATATCGCGGATCGAGCTTCTTCAGATCGGGCTCATAAACCGCGAAGTGGTTGGTGACAACAACATTGTCCCATCCGTCTGGAATGATCGCGACTGCACCATTTTTGAGATCTATTTTTGAAACTACAATATCGCCGGGCCGCGCCCAGAACAGCTCCATTGTGTATTCTTTGTCTTCACTGGTCTTGCGCGGCTCAATCGAACCGTCGAAGTGAATCGTCACGGGCGTCAGATCGTTGAACCCGTTTGCACTACGGTCAACCTTTTCCTTTCGCGGGCTGAGTACAGACCCAATCGTAGCCATGACAGAACTGGACCAGTGCCAGTTGATGCTATGAAAACTGTTCGGGTCCCAGCGGTTGATTTGTGCGAAGCGAACCGCGAAGGCTTTCGGAAAAGTCTGCGATACCTCGCCCATCACTCACCTCCTCCTGTTTTGGCAAAGGCGCTCGGGTCAGCCAGAAACTCCCGATACCACTCGAGGCAGGTCTTTTCGCAATCGGCAGGCTGCCGATCATTGGGGTAAAGCTCGTTCTGATCCTCCTCGCCGGTGGCGGAAATTCCGACCTTTTCCGCCTCGTACATGAAGATGGGGTAGTCGAAGCGCTCCTTGAGCAACTGCCGCGCCTCGGTGGCTTGCCGGGCTCCCATTGTTTTCAGGTAGTCCTTGAGCTCCTTTTGCAGAGTCTTGCGCTTTTCCGCGTCCTTCGCCTGCTTTGCCTCCTCGATTTCAGTTTCCAGCCGTTCTCGTTTCGCTTTGATCTCATCGGCGTACCGGGCTTCGATCTCTGCGCGAGCTTCAGCATAAGTGTCATCAAATCTTTGCTTTTCCTCCTCGGTGAACTTCTGCAGGAAGAGCAACGAGCATTTCACGCTGGCCCCAGAACTGACAAAGGTCTCTTGCCGCAGGCTGACCACAGCGCGCAGAAAGGCGTGGTTTTCGGTGAACTCACGCACATAGGCGAGGGAGGGGTTGTTGAAGATGCCTTCCGGTAGCACGATGCCGAGACGTCCCCCCAGGCTTAAGTAGATCCAGGCAGCGCTCGATAAAAAGTACCTCGGTCTTGATCTTGGATTTGGGACTTTTCGGCAGATCGAACAGGCTGGCGATAGGCTTGTTAAGCGCAGCCTTCACTCGGTCCCGGGCCTCGCGGTAGAGCTCGCCGTATTCCTTCAAGTAACGCTCTTCTGCGTCGGGGTTTACCTGTATATCCACATCCAGGACCTTGTCGGTGGGCTCGACATTGGCGCCGAATGGCGGATTAGCAGGCTGTTGAAATTCGCCGCCTGAAGTGGAAGATACCGGTAAGGAAGGAAGAAGGACGAGCAGTACGATGCGTGGCCCGGATATTCAACAAGATGCCCTGTTCAGCACGGTCAGCC
>JAKRWE010000187.1 GCA_024712425.1 Chromatiales bacterium | reverse complement strand
CAGCACGGATGCCTTACGTTCTTCTGAATAACGGGCCATTGGTTCCTCTTTTCCGCCCCCTGTTTGCTCTCTAATTTACCCCAACTCGGGGAGGCGACATGTATCCTGACACAGGGGGGACGAATGGGGAAGGGAGCCGGATAGTCAGTCCCGAAAAGGATCTTCTCGTGCACTTGGTGCTGCTGTGACAGGTGGCGCAAGGCACGGGCCCGCAGCGGCGCCAGGATGGCCGAGATGTCGGCGTACAGATTTTCATGCTGGGCCAGCATCTCCAGTAGTCGATAGTAATCCTCATCGAAATAGCGTGGATCCTTCGACAGGTTTCTCCAGAAACGGATCTTGTCATTGATGCGTCCCAGGCCCATGTGCGCCGCAATCACTGTGACTCCGGTAGCAAGTGGCAGATCGAGCATGTCGATGCGCTCGTAACGCGCAAAGGATTCGATGCTGTATTCGCTGCCGATGTGAATGATCAGCGGGATGTTCCGCGCTTTCAGCTTTTCGTAGTAGGGAATGAACCGCTCGTCGTTGAGATCCACGCCCCAGTAGTTCTGCAGGAACTTGGCCCCCTTGCATCCTTTCTCTATCTGCTCGTCGATCAGCTCCAGCGCGCCGGGGCGCCTGGGATTGATGGAGAAGAAGGGGATGAACTGGTCGGGATGCCTCGTGGCGACCGCCAGTACATCCGCACTCATGCCGCAAACGGTCTTGTCGCGGTCGATCTCCCGACCCCGCTCATCGAAACGGGCATCTACCCCGAACAGACATACCTTTTCCGCATGCCGGGATTCGCGGATGGCGCGGGCCATGGATTCCACGTAGGTCTCATAGGGATTGGCCATCAGTTGGGCTGGGTCGGCCCCCAGGTTCCTGGCAAAGAAACGCACGGTGATCTTGTCGAACAGGCGCTCGAAGCAGACCTCGGGATTCAGCAGATGGGTATGGATGTCGATGGTCTTCATGCGGCCACCTCTGCCAACGCGATCTGTTTGGCCTGGTTGAAGTCACTCTTGCCACTGCCGAGTTTCGGGATGGCCTCCACGGGGATCAGGGCCGATGGACGCATCAGTGGGTTGAGCCCGGATTGCTCGATGAGTGCCTTGAGTTGATCCTCTTCCGTGTCGCCGGTAAACAGCAGCACCACTTTCTCCCCCTTCTTGCTGTCGGGTATCGTGGTGGCGAGGATCTCCACTTCTTCCGGAAGCAGTTTGCCAATGGATCCCTCGACCGCGCCAAGGCTGATCATCTCGCCGCCGATCTTGGCGAAGCGCGAATAGCGGTCGACGATGGTAAGAAAACCATCCTTGTCCAGGTGCCCCTTGTCACCGGTCTTGTACCAGCGCTTGCCGTCCAGTTCGACGATCACCTCGGCGGTCTTCTCCGGGTCATCGAGGTAACCCAGCATGACCTGGGTGCCGCCAAACAGGATCAGTCCGTCTTCACCGACCGGCAGTGTCTCCAGGGTCTCCGGATCGACGATGCGGAAGCTGCTGCCCGGCAATGGCAGGCCGACCGTACCCTCCTTGTGGCCTTTCTGGACCTTCCAGTCTCGCGGGTCGATGCGGTCCGGGATGTTGACGCTCGCCACGGGCGTGGTCTCGGTGGTGCCATAGCCTTCATAGATCTCCTTATTGAACTTCAGCTTGAAGGCATCGCGTACCTCGGGGTTGAGCCGCTCGGCGCCCGCAACGACGATCCGCAGGGACTCCAGCATCAGCGGATGGATGCGCCGGTTGCGGTTGAACAGGCGCAGGAAGGTGGAGGTGCCACAGAATACCGTGGCCTGATACCTGCCGATGGCCTTGGTGATGGTCAGGGCATCGGTGGGGTCCGGATGGCAGACCGCCGGGATACCCTCGACCAGTGGCATGAGCCCGGTTACGGTGAGGCCAAAGGCATGGAACAGCGGGAGGGTGGCCATGACGGTATCCTCCTCCCGGGTATCGAGCACATCCGCCACCTGCTGGATGTTGCCCATGATGTTGCGGTGGCTCAGCACCACGCCCTTGGGCGCTCCCTCGCTGCCGCTGGAGAACAGAATCGCGGCGGGTTGCTCGATGTCCACGCGCCGGCCGAACAGGGCATACAGCAGGCGTGCCGGCAGCAGCAGGGATGATACGAGTATAGCCACCTTGCGGAAGGTGCTGATCTCATCCTTGAGATCTTCCAGGTAGCGCATTTGTGTCCGGTTGGCCAGCCCGTCCAGATCCACTCCGCGTTGTTTGAGTTTTTTAGTGAACCGTCGGGAGGTATAGATGGTGCCGATGCCCGCCTTGTCCACGGCGGCCTCCAGGGCCTGGGGGCTGGCGGTATAGTTCAGGTTGACCACGGTCCTGCCCAACAGCAGGCAGGCCATGTTGGTGATCACCCCGGCACTGCTGGTGGGCAGCAGCAGCCCGATGTTCTGTTCCGGGCTGTGCCGGCGGATCAGTCGCGAGAAAGCGAGTACCGCAGCCAGGGTTTTGTGGCCGGACAGGGCGGTGTCGCCCTGGGCATCGGCCAGGCAAAGCGCACCACCCTGGCGCTTGGCCGCACGCAGCCAGGCCAGTGGGATGGGGTCGAGGGTCCGTGTGTGTCGCTCCCAGGTATCGATGGACAGATCGAACACGCGTTGCTTCACCGCATGCGCGGGCGTGTCCATCGGCAGCGGGGCGCCGAAGGCAACGATGACATCGGTCCGCAGGCGGGTGTTGCGGTTCTCCTGCAGCTTGCTGCTGGAGCGCGAAAAACGGCTGCCCCACAGGCCGCGCAGATAGAACGGCAGGATGATCCCGTCGACGCCTTCGACCGTATGTTCAAAACCCTTCTTGAACTCGCCGAGCTGGCCGTTGCGGCTGATGGCACCTTCCGGGAACAGGCACACCACCTCGCCGGCCTTCAGCAGGGCATTGATCTGCTGCGGCGCCTCCTTGCTGTTACCGCCGGCAATCGGGATCACGCCGAAGAAATCCAGGAACCATTTCAGATACCAGCGCTGATAGATGCCCTTGTGCATGACAAAACGGACCGGGCGTGGGCAGGCGATCTGGATCATGGCCCAGTCCAGCCAACTGATGTGATTGCCAAGCATCAGCACACCGCCCTGGCCGGGCAGGTTGTCGAAGCCCAGTACCTGGATGCGGTAACGGCTGGCGAACAGACGTGCGGTCACATAGCGTACCAGTGACTGCGGCAATTGATAGACCGTATAGACGGTGCCCACCAATGCGGTGAGCGTCAGCAGGTGGAACAGGCCGTGGTCGTTCATGCCCTGCAGGGAGAAGAATACGGTCAGCCCCAGGAAACCGAGCATCACCACGTTCTGAATCCAGTTGTTACCGGCCAGCACCGTGCCCAGTTCGTCATCCTTGGCATGAAACTGGATCAGCGAATTCAGCGGCACGATGAACATGCCACCGAATAGACCCAGAGCGAGGAAGTCCAGGGCCAGCAGCGGAGTGGAATGCAGTTGTGGCAGCAGGAACAGCGCAACCACCACGCCCAGTGCGCCGAGGGGGACCAGGCCCGTCTCGATGTAATGTTTCGAGGCCCGCCCGGCAATCAGTGAGCCGACAATGATGCCGATACCCGAACAGGCCAGCACCCCCTGGATGACCACGGTATTGGTCTCGGACAGGGTCTCTTTGGCGAACGCGGGAAAGGCGGCCAGCACGACCTGGGAGATCCCCCAGAACATCGACAGGCCAACGATGGAGAGCCAGATGCTCCGGTTCGCCAGGATCATGCGCAGATTGTCCTGCAGGCAGCGTCCCTTGCCATAACGGCGCCAGTCGAAGCGAAGCTCAGGCGCCTTCACCTTGCTCGTAGGCAGTCGAAGCACCAGCCAGAACTCCAGCAGGGCGCTGGCCACCAGCAGCCAGCCGACCGGGGCGATGGTCTGCAGCAGCTCCGCCTCGCTGTGATAGCTCGTGCCAGCCAATCGGCTTTCAAAAAACACCGAGAAGACGAAGATGCCCAACAGGATGGCGACGATGGTCACCGCCTGGACGACGGCGTTGGCGGTGGCCAGGCGTTCCTTGATGTAGCCGTATTTGGCCGGTGAGTAGAAGGCGCTCTGTACGGCCAGCAGGAAGGTCATGGTGAAGGAGAACCAGAACCAGCCCTGGTAATAGGAGAGGGTGATCAATGCGGCCAGGCCCACCGCAACCGCGGCGCTGTACTTCATGATCAGGGGTTTGCGGTAGCGGTCTGACAGAAAGCCTGCCGGGGTGAAGAGCAGCACGAAGGGCAGCAGGATCAGCCCGTTCACCACAGCAGTCAGAATGATCTGGGCCTGACCGTCATAGACCTTGAACACAGTGTTCTGGATCAGGATCTTGTGTCCCAGGTCCATAAAGGCGTTGAGAAAAATGATCAGGACAAACGGGACGAACCCCGCCGATTTGAAAAGCTTATCCATAGCCTTGGCCTTTGTTGTTGCTTGATTGCGTGATGCAGCTTAGACCGGCGCATCCTTACGTACTACGTTAATATACAAGGTCTTGGTATATGTGTCTTCAGGTATCACTATGTGATGCTGTTACTAACAGGCTGTTGAAAACCGTGCCGATTCTGCCCTGTTTTCACCAGACGGAGGGGATCGACGGCCATTGTTGCGAGTTGAGTTGACCCAAGAGGCCCAATGCACTGGAAAATGCTGACCC
>JAKRWE010000186.1 GCA_024712425.1 Chromatiales bacterium | reverse complement strand
GTGTGCCTGCAGCCTAGAAAATAGCCCTTCACGAGCCTTTCCACGTCCCGTTCGAGGCACCACATCTTCCATCCACTGACCGCCCGGAAAAGCGAGAAGCGGATGAAATATTCGGGTTAAGGTGGAACGACGAAAAACTCGGCACTGTTCCTCCCGACCGTTTTATCCCGATCGCCGAGGAGACCAACCTGATCCAGCCGCTCGGACAATGGGTGATCGAGCATGCCTGTCGGCAATGGAGTACTTGGCAGGACTCACCCGGCGGCGCGGGAATAGACTACATGACCATCAACGTGAGTACCGCGGAGCTTCGCAATCCGCGCTACTCCGAAAACCTGTTCGCCTGTCTGGAAACGCATGGCGTGGCCCCACAACACATTCGCCTCGAACTGACCGAATCCATCCTGGCAGAAAACGTGGAGAAGAAACAGGGACTGCTGCATCGGTTGGACGAGATGGACATATAGAGCATCATCGACGACTTTGGCACCGGCTACTCCTCGCTCGCCTATCTCCAGCAGTTCCCCTTCTCCGGCCTGAAGATCGACCGGCAGTTCATCCAGGGTTTGGTGGACGAGCAGGACTCCCGGACCCTGGTCCGGATCATGATCGATATCGCCGAGCAGCTCGATTACCGGATCATCGCCGAGGGCGTCGAGACCGAAGCCCAGTGCGACATACTCGCCGGGCTCTCCCCGCAGATCTACTGCCAGGGCTTCCTGTACAGCCACCCCCTGCCGGCCGACGATTTCAGGGCGCTGGTGCAGGCCCATAACGGGGGCCTGTCCCCCTCAACTCGGTAGCGCCACTCCTTTTACCTGGGCGTGGACCCGGGCGCCGGGCCGCAGCCCGAGCACCGCTGCCGACTTGCGGGTAATGCGCGACAGCAGCACCGTCTCCCCCACCCGCAGACGCACCACCATCTGTGAGTCGCCCTCTTCGGAAAGCTCATCCACCTCCGCCTCAAAGATGTTGAGGATACTGGTATCACGCTGACGCGCCAGGGTGATGCTCACATCCTTGGCCAGTACCTGCAGTCGCACCCGGCTGCCCAGCGGCAGATCCCGGCGTGCCAGGACGAAGCGGCCTCCCGGGAACTCGACCTGGCTCAGCGCATACTCGGCATCGTGCGATGCGATCACCCCTTCGACAATGGCCTCCGCGCGACCGCCATGCGCCAACGGCAGGTCGAGGCGCGCAAACAGCGCCGCGACCGATCCGTCGGCCAGCACCCCCGACCGCATCAGGACCAGGCGGTCTGCGAGGCGCGCCACCTCCTCCCGTGAATGGGTAACGTACAACATGGGAATGGCCAGCTCCTGCTGCAGTCCGGCCAGGTAAGGCAGGACCTCCCGTTTTCTTTCCTCGTCGAGCGCCGCCAACGGCTCATCCAGCAGCAGCAGTGCGGGACGCAGGGCGATCGCGCGCGCAATCGCCACCCGCTGCTGCTCGCCGCCCGACGACTGGGCCGGCTGGCGCCCGAGCAGATGCCCGATACCCAGCAACTCGATTACCGGATCGGGTATCCCGCGGTTCCGGGACCCGCCCAGACGGCGCAGGCCATACTCGATATTGCAGCGCACGCTCAGGTGCGGAAACACGCTCGGCTCCTGAAATACATAACCCAGCGGTCGCTGGTGCGGCGGCAGACTCACCCCCCTTTCCCCGCCAGCACTGGCCCGCCACCTCGAGATACCCGCGGACATCGGGCTCCAGTCCCGCGATGGCGCGCAACAGCGTGGTCTTGCCGCAACCCGAGGGACCGAACAGCGCGGTTATGCCGCGCGACGGAAGGTCGAGCGCGACAGCCAGGCGGACACTCACGGGCGCATCACCGCGAGGCGTCGGTTGAGCGCATACACGAGCACCAGCAGTCCAAAAGAGGCCAGCAACAGCATCGCCGAGACCGTATGCGCCGCGCCATACTCCAGGGCCTCGACATGATCGTAGATGGCGATCGACAGCACCTGGGTCACGCCCGGGATATTGCCACCGACCATCAGCACCACGCCGAACTCCCCAGGGTATGCGCGAAACCGAGCACGGTTGCGGTAAGAAGACCGGGCCGCGCCAGGGGCAGCACCACGCTGAAGAAGCGATCCAGTGGCGAGGCCCTCAGGGTGGCCGCCACCTCCAGCGGCCGGTCGCCGATGGACTCGAAGGCGGCCTGCAGGGGCTGCACCACGAAAGGGAAGGAATACACCACCGAGCCAATCACCAGGCCGCTGAAGCTGAACGCCAAGGCATGCCCCCCCGAACCATTGCGCCAACTGGCCCAGCGGGCCCTGTGGACCGAGTACGATCAACAGGTAGAAGCCCAGTACGGTCGGTGGCAGGACCAGCAGCATCGCCACCACCGCCTCGACGAGAAACTTCAAACGCCAGCGGCTGCGCGACAGCCACCAGGCAAACGGCGTACCGAGCAACAGCAGTATCACGGTGGTCGTGAACGCCAGCCGCAGGGTGATCCACAGCGCGTCGATATCTGCCTGCCCCAGCATCACGGCACCCCGTAGCCAAAGGATCGGATCAGGCGGCGCGCCCGGTCGCTCTGCAGGTAGCTCCGGAAGGCGCGCACCCCCGGCTGCCGGCTGAGCTGCACCGCCTGCTGCTCGATCAGGTCATACAGGGACTGGGGCACCGCCCACAGCGAACCATCCTGCCCTGCAGTACGGTGGACCTGCGCATAGGCGACGAAGCCGAGCGCTGCATTTCCGGTCTTCACGAACTGGTAGGCCTGTGCCACGTTTTCACCCTGCACCAGGCGCGGCTGCAGCTGTTCCATCAGCCCCAGTCTGCGCAGAACCTGCTGCGCCGCCCGCCCATAGGGGGCCAGACGCGGGTTAGCAATGGCCAGGTGACGGATGTGTCCGCAGCGCAGCACAGCGCCCTCATCGTCGACCAGGTCTGGTTGCGGATTCCACAACACGATCCGTCCCAGGGCATAGGTGAAACGGCTGCCCGGGACGACCCTGCCCTCCTGTTCCAGGCGCTCGGGACGGCGGCGATCCGCGGCCAGGAACAGATCGAAGGGGGCGCCATGCACGATCTGGGCAAAATGCCTGCCGGTGGATCCCACGACCAGTTGCACCGGCTGCCCGCCGGCCTGTCGCTCGAAGTCGGCGGCAAGCGCCCGCGCCGCCGGGGCGAAGTTGCTTGCCACCGCAACCCGCAGCGGCCCGGCCACCACGCCCTGTACCACCACCAGCAGCAGGGCAAACAGAACCCTGCTCATGACGCGACTCCGGACATGGCAGGCAGGCCCATCATTCCATCGGTTGCAGACGCCAGATGTCGTCGTTGTACTCGGCGATGGTCCTGTCGGTGGAGAACACGCCGCTGGAGGTCGTGTTGAGGATGCTCATGCGCGTCCACTGCTCCCGGTCCAGCCAGGCCTGTTCCACACGCTGCTGCGCATCCACATAGCTGCGGAAATCCGCCAGCGTCATCCAGGGATCGTGCGGGCTCTTCAGGGAATCGAGAATACCGTCGAAGATACCCGGCTCCTCGGCGTTGAAATGCCCCGCCTCCAGCAGCTGCAGTACCCCTCTCAGGTCGTCGTCCTGGTCGATGTACTGCTGGGGCCGGTAATGATTGCGCAGCTCCAGCACCTCGTCGGCGTGCAGGCCGAACAGGAAGAAGTTGTCCTCACCCACTGCCTGCATGATCTCGATATTGGCGCTATCATAGGTGCCGATGGTGACGGCCCCGTTCATCATGAACTTCATGTTGCCGGTACCGGATGCCTCCTTGCCCGCGGTGGATATCTGCTCGGACAGGTCCGCTGCGGAACAGATGACCTCCATCTTGGATACATTGTAGTTGGGGATGAATGCCACCTTGAGACGGTCGCCCACCACCGGGTCGCTGTTGACCACGGCCGCCACGTTGTTGATCAGCTTGATGATTTCCTTGGCCCGGATATAACCCGGCGCCGCCTTGCCGCCGATCAGCACGCAGCGGTCGACCCAGCCGTCCGTCTCGCCACGGTGGATGCGGTTGTAGAGATGAACCACGTGCAGCACATTGAGCAGCTGCCGCTTGTATTCATGGATGCGTTTCACCTGGACGTCGAACAATGCACCCGGATTGAACTTCACCCCGGTGTAATGGGCCACCAGACCGGCCAGCCGTTCCTTGTTGGCGCGCCGTATGCTGTTCCAGCATCCGGCGAAGCCGGCATCCCCGACTGCGTCCTTCAGTCGTTCCAGGCGGGACAGGTCGGCATGCCAACCATCGCCCACCGTTTCGGTGATCGGTTCCGCCAGCTGTGGGTTTGCCGCAGCCAGCCAGCGCCGCGGCGTGACGCCATTGGTCTTGTTGTTGAATTTTTCCGGCCACATCTCGAAGAAATCACGGAACAGTCCCTGTGCCAGCAGGTTGGAGTGCAGTTCCGCCACGCCATTGACCGAGAAACTGCCCACGATGGCGAGCCAGGGCATTCGGCAGCGCATGCGAGACATCCGCCAGGCCACCGGTCTTGATCAGCGGAAAGGCCTCGCTGCTCACATACAGGACCCGCAAGGGAAGGGACGCCTTTTTCTTGCTCGTCTTGGCCATACGCAATCGCTTATTCGGATTCCAGTATCAACATGCCCAGCGACGGGAGCGTGATTTTCGCAGAGGCCGGCTGCCCGTTGAGCCCCTCGGCGGTCGCTACAACCCTGTCATTGCCATGGTTACTGCCACCGTAATAAGCGGAGTCCGAATTGATGATCTCCCGG
>JAKRWE010000185.1 GCA_024712425.1 Chromatiales bacterium | reverse complement strand
TGTGCCTGCAGCCTAGAAAATAGCCCTTCACGAGCCTTTCCACGTCCCGTTCGAGGCACCACATCTTCCATCCACTGACCGCCCGGAAAAGCGAGAAGCGGATGAAATATTCGGGTTAGGCCGACCTACACATGGACCGAAAAGCATGAACCCGAACTACCGCAAG
Source organism: Chromatiales bacterium (assembly GCA_024712425.1). GTDB lineage: Bacteria > Pseudomonadota > Gammaproteobacteria > Chromatiales > Chromatiaceae > MONJU. The sequence continues at coordinate 4,571 of JAKRWE010000185.1, read as the reverse complement.
AACCTGCCCGGTACCGACCTGGACTACTACGATGCCCGTGCGGCAGTCGAGGCGCTGCGCCCCGGCAGCTGGCGGACGCTGCCCTATGTCTCGCGCGTGCTGGCTGAGCAGCTGGTGCGTCGCTGCGATCCCGCGATGCTCGACGATGCGCTGCTGCAGATCGTCGAGCGGCGGCAGGACATGGATTTCCCCTGGTATCCGGCGCGGGTGGTCTGTCACGACATCCTGGGGCAGACCGCGCTGGTGGACCTGGCCGGTCTGCGCGATGCGATCGCGGAGAAGGGCGGTGACCCGGCACGGGTCAACCCGGTGGTGCCCACCCAGCTGATCGTGGACCATTCGCTGGCGGTCGAGGCGCCGGGCACCGATCCCGAGGCCTTCCAGAAGAACCGCGCGATCGAGGAGCGGCGCAACGCGGACCGCTTCCACTTCATCGTATGGTGTAAAGAGGCCTTCGACAACGTGGACGTGATCCCGGCCGGCAACGGCATCATGCACCAGATCAACCTGGAGAGGATGTGCTCGGTCGTCGCGCAGCAGGATGGCGTGGCCTTCCCCGATGCCTGTGTCGGCACCGACTCGTATACGCCGCATGTGGACAGCCTGGGCGTGATCGCCATTGGAGTCGGGGGCCTGGAGGCCGAGACCGTGATGCTGGGCCGGCCGACCATGATGCGCCTGCCCGAGATCGTGGGCGTGAGGCTCACGGGCCAGCGGCAGGCCGGGATCACCGCCACCGATATCGCCCTGGCCCTGACCGAGTTCCTGCGCCGCGAACGGGTGGTGTCGGCCTGGCTGGAGTTCTTCGGCGAGGGCGCGCGCAGCCTGGGCATCGGCGACCGCGCGACCATCTCCAACATGACGCCCGAGTACGGCGCCTCGGCCGGCATGTTCGCCATCGATGAACAGACCATCGACTACCTGCGCCTGACCGGGCGGACGCCCGAGCAGGTGCGGCGGGTCGAGATCTATGCCAGGACAGCGGGGCTATGGGCCGACGACCTGACGCAAGCGGAATACGGGCGGGTGCTGGAATTCGATCTGTCCACGGTCGAACGCAACATGGCCGGGCCCTCCAACCCGCACCGTCGTCTGCCGACCCATGAACTGGCCAGCCGGGGCGTGGCGGTGGATCTCGACAAGGCGCTGCAGCAGGAGGCCGAAGGCCGGATGCCGGACGGTGCCGTGATCATCGCGGCCATCACCAGCTGCACCAATACCTCCAACCCACGCAACGTCGTCGCCGCGGCCCTGCTGGCGCGCAAGGCCAACCAGCTGGGGCTGGCGCGCAAACCCTGGGTCAAGACCTCCTTCGCCCCGGGTTCTCGCGTGGCCAGGCTGTACCTCGAGGCGGCCGGCCTGTTGCCGGAGCTGGAGAAGCTGGGGTTTGGCATCGTCGGCTATGCCTGCACCACCTGCAATGGCATGAGCGGTGCCCTGGATCCGAAGATCCAGCAGGAGATCATCGATCGCGATCTGTACGCCACCGCGGTGCTCTCCGGCAATCGCAACTTCGATGGTCGCATCCATCCCTATGCCAGGCAAGCCTTTCTTGCCTCGCCGCCGCTGGTGGTCGCCTACGCCATCGCCGGCACCATACGTTTCGATATCGAGAACGAGCCGCTGGGCCGGGATGCAGAAGGCCGTCCGGTCACGCTGAAGGACCTGTGGCCCAGCGATGAGGAGATCGACGCCATTGTTGCCGAGTATGTGAGGCCGGAGCAGTTCGAGCAGGTCTACACGCCGATGTTCGCCCGGGCGGCGGTGGGGCGGGAGCGGGCAAGCCCGCTCTATGCGTGGCGCCCGCAGAGCACCTATATCCGCCGTCCGCCCTACTGGGAGGGGGCGCTGGCCGCCGAGCGCACCCTGCGTGGGATGCGGCCGCTGGCGGTGCTGGGTGACAACATCACCACCGACCACCTGTCGCCGTCGAATGCCATTCTCCCCGACAGCGCGGCCGGTAAATACCTGGCAGGCATGGGCGTGCCGGAAGAGGACTTCAACTCCTACGCCACCCACCGGGGTGATCACCTGACCGCGCAGCGCGCGACCCTGGCCAATCCCAAACTGCTCAACGAGATGGTGCGGGACGCCGATGGCGGGATCGTACAGGGTTCGCTGGCCCGGCTGGAACCCGAAGGCGAGGTGATGCGCCTGTGGGAGGTCATCGAGACCTATATGCAGCGCAGCCAGCCCTTGATCATCATCGCGGGCAAGGACTATGACAGGGCTCTTCACGCGACTGGGCGGCCAAGGGCGTACGCCTGGCCGGGGTCGAGGCCATTGTCGCCGAGGGCTTCGAGCGCATCCACCGCACCAACCTGGTGGGCATGGGCGTGTTGCCGCTGGAGTTTCAGCCGGGCGAGGATCGCCATGGCTACGGAATCGATGGTAGCGAGACCTTCGATGTGATCGGTGAACCGGCCCCAGGTGCACGCCTGAGCCTGGTGATCCATCACCGCGATGGCGGGCAGGTGGAGGTCCCTGTCACCTGCCGGCTGGATACCGCAGAGGAGGTGACCACCTACAAGGCGGGCGGCGTGCTGCAGCGCTTTGCGAGTGGCTTCCTTCAAGCCGATGTCGACAACAGGTAGACACTGATGATCCATGCGCCACAACGTCGTATCCCTGCCCTGTACATGCGCGGCGGCACCAGCAACGGGGTTTTCTTCAAACGGGAAGACCTGCCGCAGGCGGCCCGGGTGCCGGGTGCGGTGCGTGATGTCTTGTTGCTGCGGGTGATCGGTAGCCCCGATCCTTATGCCAAGCATACCGATGGCATGGGCGGTGCCACCTCGTCCACCTCCAAGGCCGTGATCCTGAGCAGGAGCGAGCGTCCCGGTCACGATGTGGACTACCTGTTCGGGCAGGTAGCGATCGACCGCCCCTTCGTGGACTGGAGCGGCAACTGCGGCAACCTGAGTGCCGCAGTGGGGCCGGCCGCCATCCACATGGGGCTGATCGACCCGGATCGTATCCCACGGGATGGTCATGCCGAGGTGCGCATCTGGCAGGCCAATATCGGCAAGACCATCGTGGCGCGGGTGCCGATCAGCAACAGGCAGGTGCAGGAGGCCGGCGACTTCGAACTGGACGGGGTGACCTTTCCGGCGGCGGAGGTACCGGTGGCCTTCATGCAGCCGGTGGATCCCTCCGAGGCCCTGTTTCCCACCGGGAACCCGGTGGACGAACTGGAGGTGCCGGGCGTTGGTACCCTGGCGGCGACCATGATCAATGCCGGCATCCCCACCATCTTCCTGAATGCGGCCGATCTGGGTTACGCCGGTACCGAGCTGCAGGAGGCCATCAATGGCGATCCGGCGGCGCTGCAGCGTTTCGAGGCTATACGCGCGCATGGCGCCGTGCGCATGGGGCTGATCGGGGAGGTCCCGGAGGCGGCCACCCGTCAGCACACCCCCAAAGTGGCCTTTGTCGCGCCGCCGGCGGACTACACCGTCTCCAGTGGCCGGGCGGTTGCGGCATCCGACATCGACCTCAACGTGCGGGCGCTCTCCATGGGCAAGCTGCATCACGCCATGATGGGCACGGCGGCAGTTGCCATCGGCACCGCCGCCGCTATCCCCGGCACCCTGGTGAATGCCGCCGCCGGTGGCGGTGAGCGGGACTCGGTCTGCTTCGGCCATCCCTCCGGCACGCTCAGGGTCGGCGCCCGTGTCGGACGGACAGGCGACAGCTGGATCGTGGAGAAGGTCGTGATGAGCCGCAGCGCGCGCATTCTCATGGAAGGTTGGGTGCGCGTGCCCGGCGACTGACGGTTACTTTTCGGCCTGATAGGACGTTACAAAAGATGAGCTTGTGCCCAGCGATCGTTACATGGATCGGTTGTGGCACAATGCAACTTTGTGCATCACAACGACAGGGATGCTGCAGTGCGACTACTCAATTCGGAAAAGACCATCATTCAGCCAGAGAAGCTGAGGGACTATCTCCTGGCGCACTCCCATCCCATCGGTCGCTTCTGAATGAAAAGATCCTCAGTACCGTTGTTCTGGTCAAGGACCTGCCAAAATATGGGCTCAAGGCAGGCGATATCGGGACAATTGTCGAGCTCTAAAAAGACATGGGGTCAGGTCTTTCCTTTTGCCGTTGTCTGGAGGAAATGGGGAATTTAATCCGCTCCTTGAGCCTTGAGTGATCGGAGCGTCCGAAATGGTCGCGAAAGCGTCCCTTTTACCATGTGGAGCTGCCCGGATGTGGCTCCGTTAAACTGCTTGGTTCAGGAAACGATCGAAGACCGGCCGATATAGGATATTGTTCCTGGTGTGCAGGAGGGTCGCTCCCGGGTAGAAGTTTGATAATTCACGACAGGGGCACTGCTCCATTGGTAACCCGGGGTTGAACGTGCCATCCCGGGTTTCGCTGTGCTTCACCCGGGCTACGATCATTTGCACCCCAGCGATGTCCCATGATCTCCTGGATCCCGGCTCAGCCTAACCCGAATATTTCACAAATAAAAAGGGCAAAACCCGTGTAGTTCGTTAAAATTCAGTTGGTTATACTGGATCCGAACAAGGTTTTGCCCGTGACAAAATGTACCCAAGAAAGCTTTG
>JAKRWE010000184.1 GCA_024712425.1 Chromatiales bacterium | reverse complement strand
CTCGCTCCAGGTGGTTGGTGTCGATCGGCACCTCCGGATCACCGAGATAGACCTTGAGCTGTTCCTGGTGGTTGTCGGCATACACCAGGGCCTTGGCCAGCGGATCGGTGTTGACCAGGTCCATCCGCTGGCGCTGTTGGTGGCACCAGGCGAAGAAGGCCTCGGCGATCGGTAGGGCATGGCGGCTGCGGTAGTCCAGCTTGGCCTGGCCTTCGAGGTCTTTCTCCCGGATCTGTTGTTCCACCCGGTAGAGACCGCCGATCAGGGTCAGGGCCTCTTGGGCTGCTGGATCGCTCTTGTGCGCCCGCTCGAAGTAGCGCCGGGTATGCGCCCAGCACTGGGCCTGGGTGATCTGTGGCTTGTTCCGGGCATAGCGGTCATAGGCCGCATAGCCATCGCTGAGTAACACGCCCTCGAAGCCGGCGAGCTGTTGCTCGATATGCGCGCTGCCGCGACTGCTTGACCAAGTGAAGCAGAGCTCATCGTCTTCGCCATAGATCGGCCAGTACCAGGCCGATTGCATCTGGCCCTTCTTCTTTCTCCCCGCCTTTATCGGCGTCTCGTCCATGGCCAACACCTTGCTCTGCAGGATGTGCTGCCACTGGGTATCGACGATGGGACCCAGCAGTTCGATGGCCCGCTGGGTGTAGTTCGTCAGGGTGGACCGGCTCAGGGTGATCCCGGCATCCTTGAGACGCTGGTGCTGGCGGTACAGCGGCAAGTGATAAGCGAACTTGTCCACCAGGATACCGGTCAGCAGGCTGACATCGGCCAGGCTGCCCTCGAACACCGCCGAGGGGGCCGGCACCTCCATCAGGCTGGCGCTGGGCTTGTGCCGCAGTACCGGGCGGCAGCACTCCAGCACCACGTAGCTGCCGGGGCGCTGCGCCAGGCGGCGGCTGATCTTGTGGTCGATCACCTCGTACTGGTCGGCCTCCGGGCTTTCGAGTTGGGGCGCGGAGAGTTCAATCACCTCGATCGGCACATCCGGACCGAAGCGCAGACCGGTGTCGGTGACATCGTCTGCGTTCCGCTGCTTACGCTTGCGACGGCGGTAGGTGATCTCTTCGGTGGGCTCCGGCTCGGTCGGTGGCGGGGCATCGCCCAGCAGGGCGCTCAGGTCGAGCTGATCCGGATGCTCGATGATGCGCTTCTCGGACTTGCGTCCGAACAGCTGACGCTTGAACCAGTCGAGTTGCTGCTTGAGGGCGGCGATTTCAGTTTGGGCCGCTTCCAGCGCCGCCTGAAGGGAATGGATGACAGCTTCCGGATCCGAGATGTCGGATAAGGCATTTTTCGCTGTGCAATCCGTCACTTGCATGCGAGGAATTATACTGTTTCAGCCCTCTGATGACCACGTCGATAGCGCTTGAAGCGGCGCACGGACCGCAGATCGATACCCTCGATGATCAGCTTCAGATCAGTCCAGCTCAGCGCCTGCTTGTCACCGCCTGAGGCGTTGAAGTGGAAGCGCCCCGCCTCCAGGCGCTTGCTCCACAGACAGTACCCGCCCTGCTCGAAGTAGAGCACCTTCAGCTGGGTGCGCTTGCGGTTGATGAACACGAACAACTGGCCACCCCGGTCCTCGAGGACCTCAAGTCGTGGCTCGTGGAAAACACCCGCCGGGTGCCGAAGGACAGCCTCACCTACAAGGCCATGGCCTACACCCTCAACCAGTGGGAGCTGCTGACCGGTTACCTCGCCGATGGCCGGCTGCGCATCAGCAATGCCTTGGTGGAGAACGCCATCCGTCCCTTCGCCATCGGGCGCAATTATGTAGAGTTTGTGATTATGTGCACTTACGCCAGCAATCTTCAGATACATGGGCTTCTCTTGGCGATGCAGTGTGGATTTATGTTCAGCATTTACTGCTGGCTGTCAGAGAAAACCGCACATAATCACAAGCTATCCAGGAAGGTGAGCAATGTATCGGACGGCTTGAATCGGGCAGCAGTGGTTTCTGGTGGTTGAAGTGCCGCCAATGCCCGCTCCTTCATCTTGAGATCAGCTTCAAGATACTGATGGGTGGTCACCACGCTCTCATGCCCGAGCCACAAGGCGATAACTGTGATGTCCACACCAGCCTGGAGCAGATGCATGGCTGTCGTGTGACGGATCAAATGGGGCGATATTCGCTTGTCTCTAAGCGATGGACACTGTTTTGCTGCGGCCTTGGTAGCGCATTGTAGCCGCGATGCCACACCCGACCGGGTCATGGCCTGATTGAAGCGATTCGGGAAGAGCGGTTGCTGGGGCTCCGGCCCAATCCGGAGCATCCACGCTCGCAACAGCGTAGCGGTTTGTTTCCACAGCGGCACCACCCGTTCCTTGCGGCCCTTGCCATGGAGATGCAGGGCCTGAGCACGTTCACACTCCAGATCCACGCGGCGCACCGCGATGATTTCAGAGACGCGAGCGCCAGTATTGTAGAGGGTGGCCAACAAAACGCGGTCGCGCTGGCCGCTCCAGGTATGACTATCCGGTGCTTGCAGAACCGCTTCCATCTCCTCGCGGGACAGGAATCCCACCAGGGGACGACCAAAGCGCTTCATGGGGATTGCCAACACTTGCTGGATACCCGGCAGTGCCGTGGGCGCCTCCAGGGCCGCATAATGCAGAAAAGCACGGATTGCCGCGAGCCGCGCATTGCGGCTGCGCACTGTGTTACGGCGTTGCATTTCCAGATCCTCAAGAAAAGCCAGCACCAGTGGTGCATTGAGATCTGACAGCGATAACCCAGTGATGGATTTTCCGGTATAACGCTCAGCGAAGTGCAATAGCAGGCGGAAGGTATCCCGATACCCCTTTACGGTCTCTGGACTGGCATGGCGCTGTTGCATGAGGAACTGACAGAAGAAAGCCTGGAGCAGACGGGCCAGATCGGTCATAGTCGCTACGGCACTCATGGCACCACCTGCTCAGAACGGGGATCTGCCAAGCACTCGAATCGTTCGGACACAATAGCCATCAATGCCGGGATGGCAGTGAGGTACCAGTAGGTATCGGTCACCTTGGCGTGGCCCATATACGTTGCCAACAGCGGCATTGCCCAGTGCACATCAATGCCTTCCTGGTACCAGCCGAGCAACCTGTTGGATGCGAAGGTGTGGCGAAGATCATAGAGCCGGGGACGCCGGCCTGGCAGTTTGTCCCAGCCAAGTCGAGTTCTGATCCGCTGAAAGGCGTACATGGCCTGTTAGTAACGGAAGGCTCGACCATCGTCAGCCAGGAAGAAGGCCGGTTCCTGGTTCAGAGGCAGGCGTTGATCGCGCAGGCAGGCATACTCGGCCAAGGCGTCTGTCAACGCTGACCCAAGATGTCCCCTTTTCACCGATTTGAGATGTCCGGTTTTCAACGATTTCAATTTGGCTGACCAGGCCGCCTAAGGTCGTTCATTCGTCTCCTTTGTCCTCGGACTTCTCGATGGGTTGGGTGATCAGCCCGGCCTTGCGCTTCTCCTTCAGCCGGAAGCTCTCGCCCTTGATGTTGAGGGTGGTGGCGTGGTGCAGGAGCCGGTCCAGGATGGCGGTGGCGATCACCTGGTCCGAGAACACCTCGCCCCAGTCCACGAACCCCTTGTTCGAGGTGAGGATCAGCGAGGCCTTCTCATACCGCCCAGCCACCAGACGGAAGAACAGACTGACCTCCTGGCGGTTCTCCGCCTGTGCCCGTTATCGAATGGTGACAACGCCCCGATCGAGCGACTGGGGCGCGAGTTAGTTCATCCCTGGCATCGAGGCATCCGCCAACCAACCACCCAAATCCACCACTGGCGTCTGCCGAAACGCATCCTCGACCCGATCATAGACGGTCATCATCTGGAGGTTCCGGTGGTGGGTCTGTCGAGCAATCAGGGCATCGGGCACTTCCATGTCGCGCATGATGGTGACAAAACTAGCCCGGAGCGAATGGCCGGAGTATTCCCCGGCATTGGGCAGCAAAGCCGCACGGGCACGCCTCTTTATGAGATCGTTGGTCGCGGTATGGGAGAGGGCGCGCGCCGACACCTTTCCCCAGCGACTGATCCCGCGAAATACCGGCCCCTTGTCGATCCCGGCGGCATCCAGCCAGGCCTTTAGCGCGGCCACTGGGCAGTAATCACTACCTTCTACATAAGGTAGGGCCTTCACATACTTGAAGCGCCCTTCCTGGTCCTGCTTGACCTTGCCCATGCGCACCGCAATCCCCTGATCGGTCTCGGCCAGCTGCTCGACGGTCAACCCAGTCATCTCAGACTGTCGAAACGCGCCATAGAGTCCGACCATCAGATAGGCCCGGTCGCGCAGGTCGGCCAGCTTCTCCCGGCCGATGCCATCGACCATCGCCCGGAAGTCGGCCAGTGAGAAGGCCGGCGCCTGGTCCTGCTCATGCGCGCCTTGAGTCGCCCGGTCGCGCTTGATGCCCTTGAGCACCGCTTTCACGTAGTCGTCCTTCGTCGGATCTTTTTCGCCGAGGGCGCGGTGCGCGAACGAGATCGCATGCAACCGCTGCTCGAGCGTCGCTATCGCGTACTGGTCGGCCCTGGCGGCCAGATACGCGCCGATCAGTTCCGGCGTGGCGGGAAACGGAAAGCTCATGTTCGTCCAGCGCGCAAAATCGTGGACGCCGGCCCGATAGGCCCGATAGGTGTTGTCGGCGTAGGCCTGGCGCGCATACCAGTGGGCGTCGCGCACCGCAGGCAGGCCCGTTTCGTCCGGCGCGGCAGCCACCGGCACCAGGCGATCGAGGATGCGCCGATCCAACTCGGTGACCTGCTTCAGCTCGCCCATACCGCCCCACTCCGCTCTGTCTTGCAATAGTGTTTATTATCGCAAGTAATAAACTGGAATGCAACAGCACCGACCTCCGCTTGATATAGCCATTATTCGGGTATATCATTATATCATTACTAGATCACTAAGGCTGCTCATGTCCCGCCCCGCCACCGTCACCCTCGACGAGGTCCGTGCCGCCATCGAGGCCCTCAAGGCTCAAGGCGTCCCCGACCCCGGGGTGCATCGCATCCGTGCGCTCATCGGCCACGGCTCGGTCACCACCATCAACAAACTCAAACACCAGATCCACACCGAGGATCTAAACCGGCTGCTGCCGGGCACCACAACGCCCATGCCCGACCCGATCACCGAGGCCGCCGCCAACTTATGGGAAGCACTCAACGCCGAGATCGACCGCATCGACAGCCAGCGTGAAGCCGAAGTCCAAGAAGGCATGGAAAAACTGACCGCCGAGCATCAGCGGGTTCTCGGTGAGAAGGACAAGCTCAGCGACCAGATCGAACACCTCGAAATGAAGCAGGCGGAGGACGCCGAGCAAATCGCCGCACTGACCGCCCAACATGGCCAGGCGATCGCCGAACGTGATGCCGCTCGCAACGAAAACCAGATCCTGAAGGAACGGATAGTGGGCATCGAGAAAGAACGCGATCACACCATCGAGCAGATGGCGACCCTATCCCAGCACGCAGCCGAGCGAGAGAAGGCCTTGGCACAGCAGGTCGAGGCATCAAAGAAGGAGCGACTGGCGGAACGCGCCCAAGCGGAGGCCGAGCGAAAACGCCTTGAAGAAGACGTCCAGCACTGGCGCGGTCAGTTCACCCAACAAAACACCTTTCTCAGTGACCAGATTAAGGCGAGGGAAGAAGAGATTAGGACCATCCGCGCCCAGGTTGAAGATCTGCAACAGCAACTTCGCAAACAACATGAGGAACACGAAACTCTCCGGGCCCAGTTGGCCGAGCAACGCGAAGCCCGAATACGGGCCGAACAAGCCCTCGAGGACCAGGCGCAGCAATTGAAGCAGATCCCGGCGCTGCGGGATCAGATGGCACGCTTGAGCCAGGAACGTGACAGCTTCGATGCTTCACTGCGACAATGTCGTGAGGAATTGTCCGCCGCTCGTGCGTTGATAGAACATTTGGAAAGGAAGGATGCCGGTGAATCCTGATGGCACCGATGCACATGCCACTAGCTAACCAGCCAAGATCCGCCCCATGACACGCTACTCGGTTGAAGGTGTTGAAGGGGATTTCGAGCCCGGATCCGATGGGCTGGTGCTCAGGAACAAGCTGGATGTGACTGCTCCCCGGCCTAAAGGCCGGGGCTTCTCTCCACCCGAGAGGGTGGATTCGAGCGGGTGTCACACCCCGGAACGGGTCCGGGGACAAATGCAATCGGGCGAAGGAACGGATAGCAACCGAGGGTGAAGGCCGCATGTTCGTCGGCATGA
>JAKRWE010000183.1 GCA_024712425.1 Chromatiales bacterium | reverse complement strand
TGGTCCAGAAAGGAAGTTGTCTGGCTCAATCCTGCGCATGACGACGATGCACACGAGGAACCCGACAATAGAGCAGTAGCTGCGTGAAAAAAGTGACAACTATCTTGACAAACACCGGCCCCGTGGCAGCAGACGTAGGTTTGCGCGCTGTTGGTCTTCTGGTTGACGAGCGCGTAGCGCCGCAGAAACTGGTTCAGCGCGGTCTGGCCACAGTCGAAAGCATCGACCTGATCCGTTGCAGCGAGCTTGCGAACGGGTGAGTAAGCATTGCTCAACCCAGCTTCCCAGGTTCACGCAGCAACTTCTTCAGACGAGGCTTGCTTTGCACCGGCCGATCCAGTGCTTCCTGAAATGCCTGCCACTGCGTCTCATCGAGCACGAAGTGGCGACGATCCGCCAGCGTCTGCGTGGCCGCCGTTACCCCCGCGTCCAACAGGAACTCGCTGACGTTCTTGTGGCAGGCGCGTGCGGCTTCCTGCAATAGTTGCTTGACCGGCGTGCTGGCACGAACGTCAATGCGTTCGGTCTTGGAACGATTCAGAGTGCTCATGGTGCGACGCCCCTCCGGGCTGATCTTGGACACCCTTATTGTAGCCGTCCGGACAATGTCCTGACAAGCGATCTCTGATATCAGCCATCCAGGTGAAACCCACGCGACTGGGTCGCTCGTCGCAAATGACCAACTGGCGGGTGGCCATGTGAAGAAAGGAAAAATTTCGGGGACAGAATATCTAAAATTTGCGCCTTTCCTGAAAGGGACAAACCGTCCGCTTTTGGCCGGCTGTCAGTATTCGTAACGCTTGCTCTCGCGCCGCCCGCTGGGGCTCTGGCTGCGCAGCAGGGTGCGCTGGCTGATGATGCCCTCGACCTTCCACTCCAGGCCCTCCAGGGGAATTTCCGGGTAGAGATCGTTCAGCGCCACCAGGCGCTCGCCGTGCTCGTCGTTGAGGTACTGGCGGAACCAGCGGGTGTCCTCGACCAGGCACATGATGTACATGCCGTGGTTGCACCAATCCGAGGGATCGATGGTGACGATGCAGCCATCCGGGAATTCCGGTTCCATGCTGTCGCCGAGCACCTGCAGGGCGAAGGGCTCGAGTTCGGCACAGGCGCTGCCCCAGCTTGTTTCATTGTCGGCCATCGGGAAATCCCTCACGCGTAGTTTGCTATGCTGGCATCTTTTCCCCAGCATCCGGGAGCCGAATTTTACCATGGTGCACAGCGCCGGGCCGCCGCCACAAGTCCACAAGAATCGTCGGGATTGGTACAACCTGCGCAGCATGCTGCCGTTCCTGTGGGAATTTCGCGGGCGCGCCCTGTTTGCCCTGAGCTGCCTGGTGCTGTCCAAGGCGGCGAATGTCGGCATCCCGCTGGCGCTCAAGGGGATCATCGATTACTTCGAGGCAGCCAGCGCCTCGCAGATGGCCCTGGCCATGCCGGTATCCCTGCTGGTCGCCTACGGCCTGCTCAAGCTCAGTGCCAGCCTGTTCAACGAGCTGCGTGACGTGGTGTTCGCCAAGGTGCGTTACCGCGCCATGCGGCGGCTCTCGACCCGGGTGCTGACCCATCTGTTGCAGCTGTCGCTGCGTTTCCACCTGGGGCGCAAGATGGGCGCGGTCAGTCGTGACCTGGAGCGCGGCACCCGCTCGGTCAGCCAGATCCTCAACTACATGGCCTTCAGCATCCTGCCCATCGTGGTCGAGTTCACCCTGGTGGCGGTGATTATGCTGAAGAACTACGACCTGGTGTTTGCCGGGGCCATGTTCGGCTCGGTGGCGGTCTACATGCTGTTCACCTTCCTGATCACCGAATGGCGCATGGATTTCCGGCATCGCATGAACCAGCTCGATTCGAAGGGCAACTCGATCGCCTTCGACAGCCTGATCAACTACGAGACGGTCAAGTATTTCGGCAACGAGAAGCTGGAACTGGGGCGTTACGACGATACCCTGCGTGATTGGGAGCACTGGGCGGTCAAGAGCCAGTCCTCGATGTCCATGCTCAATTTCGGGCAGGGTGCGATCATCGCCCTGGGCGTGACCCTGGTGATGGTGCTGGCGGCCAACGCGGTGTCGCAGGGCAGCATGCGCATCGGCGACCTGGTGCTGGTCAACGCCTTCCTGCTGCAGTTGTTCATTCCCCTGGGTTTTCTCGGCATCGTGTATCGCCAGATCAAGTATTCGCTGGCGGACATGGACCTGATCTTCAAGCTGCTCGATACCGAGCCGGAGATCCGCGATGCGCCGAATGCGCAGCCGTTGCAGCTGCGCGAGGGCGGGATACGCTTCGAGCACGTGGATTTCGCCTACCAGCCCGAGCGCCAGATCCTGCACGACCTGAGTTTCGAGGTGCCGCCCGGGCACAAGGTGGCCGTGGTGGGACACAGCGGGGCGGGCAAGTCGACCCTGTCGCGCCTGATCTTCCGCTTCTACGACGTGCAGTCCGGCTGCGTGTGTATCGACGGGCAGGACGTGCGCGAGGTAACCCAGGAGAGCCTGCGTGCGGCGATCGGCGTCGTGCCGCAGGACACGGTGCTGTTCAACGACGCCATCTTTTACAACATCGCCTACGGCCGGCCGGACGCCAGCCGTGCGGAGGTGCTCGAGGCTGCGCGCATGGCGTGTATCGCTGATTTCGTGGAAGGGTTGCCCGATGGCTGGGACACGATGGTCGGGGAGCGTGGCCTGAAGCTCTCCGGTGGTGAGAAGCAGCGGGTCGCGATCGCGCGAGCGATCCTCAAGCGGCCGCGCATCCTGATCTTCGATGAGGCGACCTCGTCCCTGGACAGCCACACCGAGCAGTCGATACAGGAGACCCTGGCAGAGGTGGCGGCCGATCACACCACCCTGGTCATCGCGCATCGCCTCTCCACGGTGGTCGATGCCGACCGGATCCTGGTGATGGACCGGGGCCGGATCGTGGAGCGGGGCTCGCATACCGAACTGATGGCCATGAAGGGACGCTACCGCGCCATGTGGGATCTCCAGCAACAGGAAGCCAGAGAACGCCTGGAGAAGACCGCCTGAAGACGCGCCGGCCGCATCCCTGGGGCCGGCGGCCTGGCATCAGTGAGCGCAGGGTGCGTTATGGCACAGGCGGTCGATCAGCGACTGCTTGTGAACCAGGCGTGAAACGTGGCAGGGCAGGCAGCCCCAGGCCGCGTCGACCGTCGACAGGGCGGCGCCGACGCCGATCAGGCTCCAGAACACCACGTCGACCCACGCGTTGGTCAGCAGGCCCTCGGTACCCAGAAATTTGGTCGCAACGATCCCGAATAACGAGGCCGCTACAACGCCGATGAATATTGGTTTCATGGTCTTGTCCTCGTGTTGCAATAAAAACCGTTTATGTTTTTATATATCGTTAGATTAGCGAATACTTATAAAGTCTCAAGTAAATTGAGGCCTTAAACTCCTGAATTCAGAACCCGGTCGCAGTATCTCCCGCCGGGTTATAGTCGCTTTCTGATCTGGACCAACTGCCAAATGGGGCATCTTCGATGTCAATAACGTCGTATCTCGTGGGTGGCGCGGTTCGCGACGCACTGCTCGATCTGCCGGTCAGCGAGCGCGACTGGGTGGTGGTGGGCGCCACCGCGGACGAGATGCTGGGCGCGGGGTTTCGGCAGGCGGACCCCGACTTTCCGGTGTTCCTGCACCCGGATACCGGCGAGGAATACGCCCTGGCGCGGCGTGAGACCAAGGCTGGCCCCGGTTACCGCGGGTTCGAGATCGAGGCAGGCCCGGAAGTCACCCTGGCGCAGGACCTGGTACGCCGTGACCTGACCATCAATGCCATGGCCAGGGATGGGGACGGGCGCCTGATCGACCCCTATGGGGGACGCAAAGACCTCGAGGCGGGGCTGTTGCGGCATGTGAGCGACGCCTTCGTGGAGGACCCGGTGCGGCTGTTGCGGGTGGCGCGCTTTGCCGCCCGTCTCGGCCACCTGGGTTTTCGGGTCGCCCATGCCACCCACGGCCTGATGAAGCAGATGGTCGAGGCCGGCGCGGTTGCCGAGCTGCAGCCACAGCGGATCCGGCAGGAGATGATCAAGGCCATGGCGGCACCCCAGCCCTGGCGTTTCTTCGAGGTGCTGAACGCCTGCGGCGCCCTGCGGGAACTGGCCCCGGCCCTGGCCCGGGTGATGGGCGCTTCGGGCCATGGTGACCGGCCCGCAGGCGACCCGGTGTCCGCCCTGAAGGCGGCAACCCGTTTGAGCGACGATCCGGAATTGCGCCTGACGGCCTTTCTGTTGGGCGCGCCCGATGCCGTGGAGGAGCTGCGTTCGCGCCTGGGCCTGCCGAAGCGTGTTGTGGAACGGCTGACTGCGGCCCGGTCGCTGTGGCCGATGGTGCAGGCTATGGATACCCTGACGCCGGTCGAGCTGGAAGCCCTGCTGCGTGATATGGGCGCCTGGCAGCAGGGCGCACGTTTCGATGAGCTGCGGCTTATCTTTGGGGCCCAGCCCGGGACCCCGGAAGGGATCTCGCGTTTTCCGGCACTACGCGAGGCCGGCCGGTCTGTCGATATTGCCGCACTGCGTTCGCGGGGGCTGCAGGGTGCGGCGCTGGGTCAGGCGATTTCAGCGGCCCGTGTCGAAGCCGTTCAGGCGGCCCGCTCCCCTGGTTAGATGACGTTAGCCTGGGGAATGAGGCTGTCAACCCAATTCTAAAATGTCCCCTTTTCTCCCAAGCTGAAATGTCCCCTTGGTGAGTCCGGGGTCATGAGGGGACGAGGGGGCGCCTCATCTCCAGGGATGGTCCGGTGCAGGCC
>JAKRWE010000182.1 GCA_024712425.1 Chromatiales bacterium | reverse complement strand
CCAGCCGGTCCACCGTCTTCTGTGTCATCGCAATGGTCTCCTCTGTCACCACCCCTCCCGAAATCAAAAGGGGACATTTTAGAATTGGACAAAGGGGACATTACTGCTTTGGACTAACACGTGATCAGGCGGGGGTTGTGCTCGCCTTCGGATCCGGTCGAAGATGTAGGGATGTCCCGTAAACGTCCGCTCGATTACAGCACGATTCTGGCCCACCTCGAACGTGATCTCGAGGTGGAGTTCACCTTTATCCGCGCCGAGGATCTGGCCGGTTGCGTGGCGGATCTGGAGCGTGAGCGCCAGGATTTTCTGCTCGACTGGACACGCCGCGCGGCGGCGACCAACACGGAACTCGCGTTCCAGTTCGCGCAGCGCGTCATCGATATCCTCGACCGAGTGGGGCCGGAGGTGATCGCGGCCTGGTGTCTGCATGCCATGGACAGCTATGACCGCAGCGGCCTGGTGGCCGCTATGTCGGTAATCCGTGACCTCGATGGTTTTCTGGCGCTGGGTCATCAGCGCGCCCAGGGGGCGCTGTTCGAGGATGCGGCCCCGGTCCTCAGTCATTTCGTGCAGGGGCTGGACGGGCGGCGTCTCAGGATCGAGCAGGCCTGGACCGATGGCGAGGTGCTGTATCTGCCCGAGATCATGGCCCATCTCGACAACCGGGAGGACAACTTCCAGCTGTACAAGGCGCACGTGGCGCAGCTGTGGGCGCAGACCCGCTGCGGCACGCTGAATATCGATCTGGCCGCCATATTTGGACGTTACGCCGATCCGTTACGGGCGCAGGCGGTGTTCCATCGCCTGGAAACCGCTCGCCTGGATGGATTCATTGCCCGCGAGCTGCCGGGGCTGGCGCGCACCATGCAGCGTCTCAGTGTGATACTGGACGTCGATCGGCAGCCGGCCGGCTGGGAACAGGCGCTGGAGGCGCTGCAGCCCCCCCGGTGCCACCTTGGACGACAGTCTGGGCTGGCTGGCGCGTATCGAACGCGACAAGGCCCGCCTGCGCCAGATGCTGCGCGTTGTGGCCGACGAGATCGCAGAGGGGGCAGAGACCCATCATCCGCCCGATGCCTTCGAGTTGAAGGAGAAAAGCGATGCGCAAGAAGATGAACTCCTGCCATTCGAGATCGCGCTGCAGGATGCGCCCGTACCGGTCCCGGATCAGGTAAGGGAACGGCTCTCATCGATCATGCTGGATCTGGGCGAGATTCCACCGGAGTATCTTTCCCCGGCCGGTGACGGCGAGTACGACCCGTCGCTTTTCAAGGAGGATGAGCAGGATGCCAATGATGTCTGGTCGGGCACCTATCACGAAGATGGCGCCTTTTTTCTACAACGAGTGGGACAGGGCCCGCCAGGCCTACAAGAAGGACTGGTGCGTATTGCGCGAGATCGATGTCGAGCCGGCGGATACCGGCTTCTACCACGCAACCCTGCACAAGTATGCCGGACACGTGCGATCGCCACGCAGGACCTTCGAGATCCTGCGTGGCGAGGACAAGCTTCTGAACTGCCAGCGCGATGGCGAGGATATCGACATTGATGCGCTGGTCGAGGCATGGGGCGATATCCACCAGGGGCTGGAGATGTCGGACCAGGTATTTACCCGCATGCACCGCGAGGAGCGCAATATCGCGGTGATGTTCATGGTCGACATGTCGGGTTCGACACGGGGCTGGATCAACGAAGCGGAGCGTGAGGCCCTGATCCTGCTGGCCGAGTCGTTGGAGACCCTGGGTGACCGCTATGCGATCTATGGTTTTTCAGGGTGGACCCGGAAGCGTTGCGACGCCTACCGGGTCAAGTCCTTCGATGAGTCCTGGTCAGAGGAGGTGATCGGACGTGTCTGCAATATCGAGCCGAAGGACTACACGCGCATGGGGGCGCCCATCCGGCACCTGGTGCAGAAGCTTCAGTCGGTCGAGGCACGTACCAAGCTGCTGGTGACCCTCTCCGATGGCAAACCGGACGACTACGATCTGGAATACCGCGGTGAATACGGTATCGAGGATACGCGCCAGGCCCTGTTCGAGGCGCGGCGCGATGGTGTCCATTCCTATTGCATCACCATCGATCGCGAGGGACAGGAGTACCTGCCCCATATGTACGGCGCGGCCAACTACGTGGTGCTCGACGATATAGCCCAGTTGCCGCTCAAGGTGTCCGATATCTATCGTCGCATCACGACCTGAGCAGTACCTGCCAGNACCGCGAGGAGCGCAATATCGCGGTGATGTTCATGGTCGACATGTCGGGTTCGACACGGGGCTGGATCAACGAAGCGGAGCGTGAGGCCCTGATCCTGCTGGCCGAGTCGTTGGAGACCCTGGGTGACCGCTATGCGATCTATGGTTTTTCAGGATGGACCCGGAAGCGTTGCGACGCCTACCGGGTCAAGTCCTTCGATGAGTCCTGGTCAGAGGAGGTGATCGGACGTGTCTGCAATATCGAGCCGAAGGACTACACGCGCATGGGGGCGCCCATCCGGCACCTGGTGCAGAAGCTTCAGTCGGTCGAGGCGCGTACCAAGCTGCTGGTGACCCTCTCCGATGGCAAACCGGACGACTACGATCTGGAATACCGCGGTGAATACGGTATCGAGGATACGCGCCAGGCCCTATTCGAGGCGCGGCGCGATGGTGTCCATTCCTATTGCATCACCATCGATCGCGAGGGACAGGAGTACCTGCCCCATATGTACGGCGCGGCCAACTACGTGGTGCTCGACGATATAGCCCAGTTGCCGCTCAAGGTGTCCGATATCTATCGTCGCATCACGACCTGAGCAGTACCTGCCAGGCATTATGCTTGCTCCGCTGCTCATGGCGGCGGGAGGGCGGGCTGGTTTCACGTGTCACGCCGTGAATGCATCCCTGAACGCTCGACGACCGCATCCCTGCGGTCGACGGACACGTGAAACCAACCCGCCCTGCCTCGATAAGCCGGGAGGCATGACGCGGGGGTTCAGTAGCGTGGCGGCATCGGGGGATAGACCGGCCCCCGGGCGTAGGCGCGGCGCATCATCTCGGTGGCCAGCATCTGCCGGTAATAGACCACCGCGCTGGTGCCGTTGGCGGCCAGGTCGATGATGCGCCAGTCGTTGCCTCGGACGGCCAGGCGAAAATCGATACGTGCGGGGTAACGCCCCGGGTTCAGGATCATCATGCTGATCATGGTCTCCGAGCCGTCGGGCGATATCCTGGGCCGCAGGAAACGCACCTGTTGCCCTTCATAGGCCACCAGGCCCTGGGTCAGGCGGGTCAGGAACATCTGTTTGATCTCGTCCGCCATGGCGGCCTTCTGCCGGGGACTGAGCGTCTGGTAGTAACGACGGCCTGCAGCCCTGGCCATGGCATCGAAGTCGAACATCGGCGCAATTTCCTGATCGAGATAGCGGGCGATGGCCGATGGCGCGGGCAGGGGGTCCTGGTTCATGAAGGCCATCAGGCTCTCCACGCCGATGCGGAGCTGTTGCAGTGGCGAAGGTTGGGTATCGATCGGGGGCGAGGCGGGTGCCGGTTGTGGGGCAGGGCCCGAAACGGCGGCCACGGCGGTGCCGCAGGCGAGGATCAATAGAGTAGCGACGATTCGTTTCATGGGCTCTACCTCGTTGGGGATGCGCGTTCATCTTGCCGTAAAGCCAGATCGGCGTATACCCGGGGGTTTTCCCTATTCAAGGAGCCTGTCGGATTGAACGCTGTTTGGCTGCAAATCCCTGGATGACGATCAACTCAGCTTATCGAACTCGTTAAATAGCTCGGCTATTCGCCTCGTCCGATAAACTGATTTGATTCGTCCCCAGTGATTTTCGCTTCAAACGGTCAAACCCGATAGGCTTCAAGCAACAGGGTGATGTTGTCGAGCATGCCCTGCGCATCGGTGTAATCGACCGCGATTGGCCAGCGGCTCTGCGGCCCGCTTTGCAGCAGCAGCGAAGGAAAACTGCTAACACCCATAGAGCGGCACAGGGCCACCTCGTCCAGTAGCTGTTGTTCGGTCTCGCTGTCGTGCAGGCGGCGGGAAAAGTCGGATGCCGGCAGGCCGATTTCACCGGCAAGCGTCACCAGTACATCGTTGTCTGATGGATTGAGCGCACGCAGATAATAGGCCTGTTGGATGGCGAGAATCATCGCTTGTTCATTGTCGGCGGACAGCCTGCGTGCAGCGATTACCGCGCGACAGGCGGGCCAGGTCGAGCGGCGTGGCGAACACCTGCGCCAGAAATCGAAATTGAATTCGGTGCCGGGAATGCGTTGCTGAATGCGTCGCCAGGTGTCCTGCAACTGCTGCTGCATTGCCGGTGACATGGGCTCATCGCTGTCGGGAGCCAGCCCGCCCAGCAGGTAGCGTACCCGGATCCGCTCCGGCAGCGATGCAAGCAGTTTCTCCAGCGTGGGGCGGAAGCCCCAGCACCAGCTGCACATGGGGTCGTGTATGTAGAAAAGGGTTGCTTGAAAGGGCGTCATGGACGGACAAACAAAAAAACGCCGCAAAGAGCGGCGTTTTTTGTCGTTGGTCGGTTGCTGTTCAGGCATTGATGGTGTCTTTCAGTGCCTTCAGTGCGGTGACCTTGACCACGGTGGAGGCCGGCTTGGCTGCGATCTTCATCGGCTCGCCGGTGGCCGGGTTGCGGCCCATGCGGGATTTGCGGGCAGGCTTCTTGACGCGACGTACCTTGACGCCGGTGTCGGGAATGGTGAATTCACCCGAGCCGCGACGCTTCATGTGAGCGGTGATCAGATCGCCGAGTTCAGAGAACACGGACGCCACCTGCTTCTTGGACAGGCCCGTGGATTCGGCAATGCGGGCGATGATCTGGGTTTTGGTCTGCTTGGTGCCGACAGCCTTGATCTTCTTGACCGGAGCAGCGGCTGCTGCCTTCTTGGCTACCTTTTTCTTGGCGACCTTCTTTTTGACTGCCATGTGTAACTCCTTGGTGTTTGGTGGAAAAGGCGATCGAAACATAGCACAGATAATGTTAATGCCCATCTATTCTGACCCACCTATGGCCAACAATTCTGACCCACCCATCGGGGCATTCCGGGCCATGTGGCCGTACCCTTTCCGTCGTTTTTTTGACACGGGCGACGGGAGGCACTTTTGAAGGAGTGGGTTGTGATTCACAAGATCAAGGCACTAC
>JAKRWE010000181.1 GCA_024712425.1 Chromatiales bacterium | reverse complement strand
GTTTCCGCAACAAGGGGCGCTTTGCCAATGCCATCTACTTCCACCTTGGTGGACTCGATCTATACCCGGAGGGTATCTGCCGGTGAATGTTACCCACCTGATTTGGTGAAGAGCCTTTTTTTCAATAGCCGCGGGCCGCCAGTTGCTCCAGCAGGCAACGTAGGGTCTTGCCCCGGTGGCTCTGTGCGTTCTTGACCTCCGCCGGGAGCTGGGCCGCGCTGGCGTTCTCACCCGGTACCCAGAACAGGGGATCGTAACCAAAGCCGTTGTCGCCCATGGGGGCCTGCAGAATGCGTCCTTCCCAACTGCCTTGGCAGACCAGCGGGGTGGGATCCATGGCGTGGCGCATGAAGACCATGACACACTGGAAGCGTGCCGTGCGCTGCTCGTCCGGTACATCGGCCAGTGCCTCGAGCAGCTTGCGGTTGTTGGCTGCGTCATCGCCATCCTCGCCGGCATACCGTGCAGAATAGATGCCCGGCTCGCCCTTGAGGGCATCCACCTCCAGCCCGGAGTCGTCCGCTATGGCGGGCAGGCCGCTCAGGGTGGCGGCGTGGCGGGCCTTGATGATGGCGCTCTCGACGAAACTCAGGCCGTCCTCCACCGCATCGGGGATGTCGAATTTGCCCTGTGGCACGATCTCGATATGGTGGTCGGCGAGCAGTTCGCCGAGCTCGCGCAGTTTTCCCTTGTTGTTGCTGGCAAGTACGACCTTCATGCTGTTCATCCTCGTCCGGTGGCGGCGTTCTGTTCGGCAATGATCTCACGGATGCCCTTGTGGGCAAGCGTCAGCATGGCCTGCATTTCCTGGTCGGTGAAGGGGGCGCCCTCCGCCGTGCCCTGGACCTCGATGAAACGGCCGGCGGCATCCATGACCACGTTCATGTCGGTCTCGGCGCTCGAGTCCTCGGCATAGTCCAGATCCAGTACCGGGACGCCCTGGTAGATGCCGACCGACACGGAAGCCACGTTCTGCTGTATCGGATCCTCCGCGAGCGTACCGTCTGCCAGCAGCTTGTCGATGGCATCGCGCAGGGCCACGAAGGCGCCGGACATGGAGGCGGTCCGGGTACCGCCGTCCGCCTGGATGACATCGCAGTCCAGGGTGATGGTTCTCGGTCCGAGTTTTTCCAGGTCGACCGCGGCACGCAGGGCCCGCCCGATCAGGCGCTGGATCTCCATGGTGCGGCCGCCCTGCTTGCCACGTGCCGCCTCGCGACCCATGCGGTCGTGGGTGGAGCGCGGCAGCATGCCGTATTCGGCGGTGATCCAGCCCCGGTTCTCCTCCTTCATCCAACGTGGCTGGCGGTTGTCGACACTGGCGGTGCAGATCACCCGGGTATCGCCGAAACTGACCAGCACCGAACCCTCGGCATGCTTGGTGAAATCACGTACAAAGGCGACCGGACGCATCTGGTCGGGTTCGCGGCCACTGGGTCTCATGTGGAATCCTCGAATCAGGGGAAAGCGGGGGGGTGAACACTACCTGAGCCCGTGCCGGTTTGAAAAGGGTTGGTGTGGAAAACATTCAACCGCAAAGGACGCAAAGAAGATGAAAGCTCTGCGTAGGGGGGTGAGCGCAGCGATACCCACCGTTTCAGGCTGCGATCGATGGGTTTCGCGAAGCTCAACCCATCCTCGTACTTTCCATGATCAGGGGGGGTACCCAGGGCCTCATGAAAGTTAGATGATGTTGCCCTGGATCCGGTCCGCCTGGCTGTCTGTGGGATGGTCGATGTCCGCAGCATCGCCGCCATCCGCTTCGCGCTTGTCCACGGTCGATGCGGGCCGGACCCGGGTGGGGGTCCATCGCAATGCGATCGCTGTGATGTTGTCGCTGTTTGGATGGCTGGCTGCGGCGTCGAAGGCCTGCAGCAATCCCTCCTGCAGATCGCCCCCGCTAATGAGTTGAACGAGTCGGTCCTGTGTCATCTGGCTCCACAAGCCGTCGGTACACAGCAGCAGGGTATCGCCTTCCTGCAGGGTCATGGGCACCCCGAAACTGATCTCGGGCGGCTGATCGAGTCCGCCCAGGCAGCGGGTGACGCCGGATCGGGAGGATTTCTCCTGTTGCGCTTTCGGCATGAGGGTATGCACCAGGCTGTGGTCCCGTGTCTGGGCCAGGATGCCGCCGTCGCGCAGCAGGTAGAGGCGGCTGTCGCCGACATGTCCCCACCATACCCGGCCGTGCTGGATGATGGCGAGAACCGAGGTCGAACGAGGACAGATGGGTGGCGTCTGGCGGTCACCGTAGGCAATGATGGCGCGATGGGCATGGCGCACACAGGTGCGGATAAAGGCCTCCGGGTTCTCCAGCGGATGCCGTGCCTGCCGCAAGCGGGACTCACAGATATCGATGAACAACTGCGCGGCGACCTCGCCCCTGGGGTGCCCGCCCAGTCCGTCTGCGATCGCCAGCATCGTGGTGGTGCCGGATGCCAGGACGATGCTGCGATCCTGGTTGTTGCGTCGGTCGCCGACCAGGCTCAGTCGCCGCACCTCGTAGGGTCTCTCTGTCATCCTGTATCCGCCCGGGTTCTTCAGGGGAGTGCAGGCGCTGGCAGCTCACCCAGCAATGCCTGTCGCAACACCCCGGCGCTCTGCGGGCGTCCCTCTGGCTTGAGTCGCATGGCCCAGTCGACCGCTGCAAGGAGGTGTTTGGGGTAGCGCTTTGCGAACAGTTCGACGGCCGGTTGCAGGCTATCCCCGGTATCCCGCTCGATGGACGAGGGCGGCGGCTTGCCCTCGATGCAGGCGCGCATGCTGGCGCCGATCGCATACACATCGGTCCAGGGGCCGACCTGGGGCGAAGACTGGTATTGCTCGAGCGGGGAGAATCCGGGGGTGATGACCTGGGCCTCCTTGCCTCCGGCGTCGTCCAGGTGTTACACGGCACCGAAGTCCAGCAGGAGCGGGTTCCCTCCCGGCCGCAGGTGGATATTCGATGGCTTGATGTCGAGATGCAGGTTGCTGGTGGCGTGGATGATGTCCAGTGCCTCCAGCAAGGGCGGAAAAACGGTCAGCAGGAAGTTGGTGCTGAGATTGCCCTTGCGTTTCTTGATGTAGCGTCCCAGGTTCTTGCCCGGCTCGTAGTCCATTACCAGGTAGGCGGAGCCGTGGGACAGGAAGCAGTTGCGCGCCCGCGCGATATTGGGATGGTCCAGCTGGGCGAGGATGCTGGCCTCCTGGTAGAACAGGCGGCGCCCACGCTCGAAGTTGGATCGTTTCTCGGGGTTGCTGACCAGGATGCGGCCCTTTTCGTCCCGTTGACCGAAGCGCTTCGGGAAGTATTCCTTGATTGCGACCTTGTCGTGGCTGTCCTCGTCCTCGGCCAGGTAGATCAGACTGAACCCCCCGCTGCCGATCAGCTTGGTGATACGGTAGCAGTCGAGCTCGGTGCCGGTGGGCAGTGCATCTCGGGAGGGTGATGACATCGGTATTCGTCGTGCGCGGGCAGATTCCTGGGGCTCTGAACGCGATATAGTAGGTCACAGGGTTAAGGAAGCTCTGATCAATTCGTAACACGGCATCTTGCGGCGCAAAATCGCCTATTTCCACGTTGCGGATCTTCGCAATAGCTGGCTATTACGTGCGATCCGCCCCTCGAGCTGGGCGATTTTTCACCACAATCTGCTCGCGCCAGAATTAATCAGAGCTTCCTTAATATCATACACAGATTGTTTCAACCGAATTTTGAAGGGGTTCCAATGATTCGCAGCATGACCGCTTTTGCCCGGCGCCAGGAACGGGGCGACCTGGGAGAGCTCACCTGGGAGGTGAGGAGCGTCAATCACCGGTATCTCGAGGCGCATATCCGGTTGCCGGAGGAGTTGCGTGCGATCGAGCCGGCCGTGCGCGAGCGTATCAACCAGAAGCTGGGGCGCGGCAAACTGGACTGCGGCCTGCGTTTTCAGCCAGGCAGTGGCGCCACCGGCGAGTTGAGGGTCAACGAGGACCTGGTCAGGGGGTTGCTGGGAGCAGCCACCGAGGTGATGCGGCATCTGCACAGTTCCCCCCTGCCCACGGTGATGGACGTAATGCGCTGGCCCGGCGTGCTGGAGACCGCCGAGCAGGACTTTACACCGGTCCAGCAGGCCGCCGTGGCGCTGCTGGATGAAGTGCTGGATGAGCTGATCAGTGTGCGCGAACGGGAGGGGGGAGCGTCTGGTCGACCTGATTCGGCAGCGCCTGGACGCCATGCGTATCCAGGTGACGCGCGCGCGAGCGTATGCCGGCGGTGATCCAGGGGATGCGCGAGCGTCTTTCCGCCCGCCTGGCCGAGGTCAGCGAGAGCCTGGACCTGGAACGGCTGGAGCAGGAAATGGCCCTGCTGGCGCAGCGCCTGGATGTCGACGAGGAAATGGATCGGCTGAACACCCACCTGGACGAGGTCGAGCGGGTGCTGGCGACGGATGAGCCGGTTGGGCGCCGCCTGGATTTTCTCATGCAGGAGCTGAACCGGGAGGCCAATACGCTGGGTTCGAAGTCTGCCGACAGCGAGACAACCGCCATTTCGGTGGAGATGAAGGTGCTGATCGAGCAGATGCGGGGACAGGTGCAGAATCTGGAGTAGGTCGATGCTCGCTGGCCGGACATGGTCTTGCTCCGGTCCGGCTATCAGATGTGTGGTTCTATATCCATAGGATTCGGCATAGTTGTTAGTCCAAAGCAGTAATGTCCCCTTTGTCCAATTCTAAAATGTCCCCTTTTGATTTCGGGAGGGGTGGTGACAGAGGAGACCATTGCGATGACACAGAAGACGGTGGACCGGCTGGGGGTGGTTCAGCGGGTTGTCGAC
>JAKRWE010000180.1 GCA_024712425.1 Chromatiales bacterium | reverse complement strand
ATCAGCGCGTCCAGCAGGCCATTCGGGATCGGCTGGCTGGCAAGATCAATAGCGGTGTCAGCGGGTTGGACGTGGCGCTATTGGCCGTGATTGGAGCGATCGTATGGCTAGTCAGTACCCGTTAGAGCACCGATCCCCATCCGGGGACAATGCGAGCGGCACAATGCAGTCTACCTCCCGGGAACCGGGCGTCTTTGACATGCAGGTCATCACCGACCCGGATCAGGCATTGCTCGATACCCTGCATCCGGATGTCCAACCTGATATGCCAGTGTATATAGAGGTGTCTCTGGATGGTGTTTCCCGCGGGAAGATGGCATTGAGCTTGATAACGAACAATGGCCTGAATCTGATCGCCATTCTAGGAATGATCGGGACGCCCGGGTTCGTTGATATCGCCGTTCGGGCAACCGTGGTGATGGCGCAACGTCTCGGTTTCGATGGGGCGGTGGCCGAGGCCATGACCCCGGCGCACGATCGGTTGTATAGGCAGGCGTTTAGGCGGATCGAAGGGTTTTCCCCTCTAACTGGGACAAATCGGAACGATGGGTAGCAAATCCAGCAGTAGCAATACGAGCAAGACGCAGTCAAGCTCGAGTGAAATCACTCAGACCCTAGAAGGGACTGGCCAAGGGACGATATCCGGCGATCATAATGCGCAGACGGTAGGTACCGATACGGCGTTCAAAGGTGCGGATCTGTCCAACGTGAAAGCCGAAGGTGATGTCAGCCATTTGGGCGATCATTCCACCATCGGCGGGGATCTGACGAACCGGGATTATGATCTAGAGTTGACCGCCGAAGGAGGCAGCCAGATCACGTTCACGCAGACCGATCCGGGCGTATCGGAAGCGATTTATTCGCTGTCTACGGCACTGGGAAAAACCAGTGCAACGGGCACGGAGCAGGTCGGTGATGCGCTGAAACGCCAGCAGGTCGGCGACATATCTAAAGAAGTCATGTTCGGCCTAGGCGCCGCGCTCGTTGCTGTGGAGTTCCTGCGCAAATGAGATTGCTCAACATTACCATCCCTGGCTCGTCTAGCGTCAATCAGGACGTCCCGCCGTCGACTTTCTTCTATCTGGACAAATTGTCGTCGGGTGGATCGTTGGACGTGCAACTCTATAGCCAGAGCGGCACCCTGCTTGCCACGTTGGACAATCTGGAGACCGGGACCAGTTACAAGAGCGCGAACCTTGGCGAGCCATTCGTTACGATGCGTTTGCAAAACAATTCCCCGGCGGCCAACACGTTGGCGGCGTATGTTGGCCTTGACGAGGTGAAAACGTCTAAGACCAATCTATCAGGATCGGTTGCGACGGATTCGGCGGCAGCGGCTGAACTGTATAGCGGCGAGGTCGATCTGACGACGACTGCGACCAATCTGATCTCGTTGTTGCCGTCGGGTGCCGTCATTTCGGACTGGTCCGTTCGTGTGTCCAAAGGGACGGTGATCATCAGTGCCACGGCGACGGGAGACGGTATGGAATTCGGTTCGGGCAAGGGAATGGCCGGGTCTAATTCGTATCCGTTGTATCTTCGTTCAAAGAGCGGGGCCTCCAAGGTTCAGATTTTGGCGAGCTTCAAGCGATGACCTTCTCATTTCTAGGCGGTGGCGGGGGATCCGGTAGCGGTATTGCTATTTGGCAGTACCTGACGAAGACGTTCAACAACATCCCTCCGGCCGCCGATCAATTCATTGAGATATGGAACCCGAACGATCCGCTGTTGCCGGAGCCAGCGAGTGCTCACGTGTTGGTATACTCCAAACACATGTGGATGAACCAAGCAACGACGAACGAGCATGAGAATTACCCGCCTGCTTGCGGGTCTTCGTTCGGGTATAAGCATTATTCGCAGGGCGAGATACCTCAAAAAGTGTATGCGTGGAAAGGCAACTCGATGGCTGCGTACCCGTACAACTACGCCTCCGGGAGATCGTATTGCGGATTCAATACCGAACCGTCCTATACCACGGGGTCGCCCATGATGATTCCAAATTGCGGGGCACAGGGCTACTTTTTCAAGACCGATTCCATCGCACCCGATGCGGAGGCCCATTACATTGGTGACTGGACGAAAGTCTTCAATGGCGGGAATGGGCATTACTGGGATCGCGCCGTTTTCCCCTTTGCTCCGACCAATGACGGTGCGGGTTCCAGCGGCTCGTTTTTCGGGCGTGGATATGATGGCAAACATTTCCCGGGCGGATCGGCTGGTCCGGGTACCGATACGGCCCGTGGACCGACGGCGACGAAAATCGCGGATGGCCTGTTAGACGAGTTTGGACTACTCAAGCTGTTTACCAAAGGCAAAGCTGCGGCTGACGACAATCATGCTGACAATGGCGATTATCAGGTGGTTCTACCGCCCGATCTGTTCCTGTTCGGGCAGCTTCCGTTCCAGTATGATACGTCGTTGCTACACCTGCCAGTGAGTAACCCGCCGTCCGCCAGACAATTGGCGCCAACACCGACGATGGTGTTTGCGGTGATTCTAGAGTTTAAACAGTGAGAGTGAAACAATGAACGATAAATACATCTATATGATCATTGCCGGTGTTGCTGGCTATTTCATCGGCAAGAAAGCTGCCAATGGTGATTCCTGGTATAGCGGTTGGTTTTAACTGAGCATCTGAGCACCTAAGCCGTGGACGATCGGCTAGCATTTGCACTTGCCATCGCGGGCAGCGGTTTTGCTGCATGGGCGTTCGTTCGCTATGTCAATAGTGGCGATGCCGCGCCGGGTGTTGAGACCTTTGCATATCGGCCATATGGGTCGCAGGGCGGGGCGATCCCGCTGCCGCCTGAGAAGACGGCCACGCCTGATGAGACGATCGCTCCTGATTACAGGATGATGGCCAGGAACGCGGCTGAGGTCCACTATGTGCCACCTGGCCTGTTCGAGCGGCTGATTGATCGCGAGAGCAGTTTCAACCCGTATGCGGTTGGTCCGACGGGCGACCTTGGGATAGCTCAATTGAACCCTCGATTCCATCCGGAGGGTGTGGCGGCCGATCCGCGTAAGGCACTGGATTATGCGGCGAAGTATCTGAGATCGCTATATGATCGGTTCGGTACCTGGGAACAGGCGGTGGCTGCCTACAACTGGGGGCCGACGAATCTGGCCAGGTATGGGATGTCGAATATACCGGAAGCAACTCGTCGGTATGTTCATGATATAACAGGTGTGTGAGGAGGATCACATGGGTAAAATTGATGTGTTGAAGATCGCATTGGACCTGGCTAGCGTTCTATCGGACGGTGGCGAGGAAATCAATGATATTCTGGAATCGGATACCACAAAGCGGCTGGTCGATGATGTCGAGCGGCTCATTGCAGATCTGAAGGGAGCGAAGAAATGAGTGTTGGACGTACGGCTAAGGGCCATATCAAGAAAGGGTATCGTCTCACGAGGGGTGGGAAGGTTGTGAAGGCGTCCCGATCCCGTTCCCGCAAGCGCCGTCGGAGCCGGTGATGCACGAGTACAACCCCTACTGCGACATGTTGCTCTGGCCGACGCCGGATCTGCCGACCATCTGTAAAGAGGCGAATCTGAGTAGCGTCACGATGGCGTTTCTGGTGGCCGATCCCGGGATGGAATCCCTGTGCTGGGGCGGCCAGCCGAGCTATCCGATTGATTGGATGAAGTCGCAGGCAGAGGCTCTGATGGCTGCTGGTCGGTTTTTCGACGTCTCGATAGGTGGTGCTACCGGTCGGGACATTGCGGCCGGTCTAGACGTCGACAGGACGTCTCAGGCCTATTTGGCTGTTATGAAGACCCTGGGTCCTGGCGTGATTGATTTCGATATCGAAGGGGCGGCCGCTGCTGATACAGACCAGCATCAGTGCAGATTGAATGCGTTAGCACTGGCTCGTCAGTCGTTTGGGTCCAAGTATCCGTATTCAGTGACGTTGGCAGTGATGCCGGATGGCCTGACGGCGGATGGGATGCGGTTGATCGAGATGTGCGAAGACTCGGAGGCGGGGATGCCGGACGAGGTTCGGATCATGGCCATGGATTATGGCGCTTCGTTCGCCGATATGGGCGTGGACGCTATCAATGCCGCCGAGGCGGCGGCCAGGCAGATCGAGATGCCGGTGACGGTGATTCCGATGATCGGGCAGAATGATATCAAGGAAGAGATTTTTTCATTGGCCGATGCTCAGATGCTGGCGGATTATGCCGAGAATCATCCGGAGGTGGTTTCCGGGTTGTCGGCGTGGTCGCTGGGACGGGATCGGGCGTGCAGGAAGATCGCGGATACTGGTGAAAGGATCAGCGGGCATAACGGTGTGATGGCGTCCGCTGTGTGTTCGGGGGTGAATCAGGAGCCGTACGAGTTCAGCGGGATTTTGGGTAGTGTTGGAAATGGGCCGGATGATCCGGATGATCCGGATGAGCCGTTTTAGGATCAAGACCCCTGCCGATCGGCGGGGGTTTTGCTTTGTGACCGGATGGGGATCGTTTGGGGCACCGGGTACCGGGTACCGGGAACCGGGCGCCGGGGGCATTGTCCCCGAATGGGGCCGGGCGCCGGGTACCGGGAGCCGGGCACCTGGTCGAATGCGGGGCAGGGTCACGGGATGGTGGGAAAATTTCACACGGATGGCATTGTCCCCGCTTTGCCCCCGCATGGGGGAATGGGGAGGATGAAGGTCCTCGAGGAGAGAGAAATGTGCATATGTCACAGTTTGGTGGATTGGTTGTTGACTTTGGATGGGAATGCGTGTATGGGGATGGGCTCGATGGGGGCAAGGAATGGGATGTACCATCCCCCC
>JAKRWE010000017.1 GCA_024712425.1 Chromatiales bacterium | reverse complement strand
GTGTGCCTGCAGCCTAGAAAATAGCCCTTCACGAGCCTTTCCACGTCCCGTTCGAGGCACCACATCTTCCATCCACTGACCGCCCGGAAAAGCGAGAAGCGGATGAAATATTCGGGTTAGTGCGCCTTGACCCGGGTCTTGCCGCAGCGTGCGCACCGGTAGCGGGTGGCCAGTCGGCCCTGTTTGCTGTCGAACACGCGCTCCCTGTCGATCTCCCATTTGTGGTGACCGTGGCGGCACAGGCTTTTCCCCCTGTGCTTTTCGCTCGCCCTGGGGCGCTTGAAGGCTATGATATCGGCCATCTTCGATTACACCGTTTCCGGAGTCTT
Organism: Chromatiales bacterium; assembly: GCA_024712425.1. Classification (GTDB taxonomy): domain Bacteria; phylum Pseudomonadota; class Gammaproteobacteria; order Chromatiales; family Chromatiaceae; genus MONJU. Next base: position 29,369 of record JAKRWE010000017.1, on the reverse strand, counting down.
GTCAGGTGACAGATGATAACGACAGTGGCCGGCTTCTGCTCGGCGCCCGTGGCTGGCCTCATCCCGAGTGGCGGGGCGGGTATTTTCCCGAAGACCTGCCGGAGGACTGGGAGTTCGCCTATTACAGCAACGAGGCCGGCTGCCTGCTGTTGCCGGCGCAGGACTGGCTGGCGCTGGGGCAGGCGCAACTGGAGGAGTGGCTGGACGAGTGCGAGCCCTGGTTCCGGTTCTTCCTGGAATCGCCGCCAGGGCGCTTCCCCGGGGAACGCCTGAGCTGGTTCGGCGACCGGCTCGGCGGTGTACTGATCGACGAATCGCCTTGCGAGCTGCCGGCGTATGTGCCGCTGTGGCGGCGTGCAGCGGATGCAGGGCGCTGGGTCGAGCGCCACAGCCATGCATCGCTGCTGTGCTGGGATATCGCCGGTGAGGATCTCCGCAGCCTGCGTGCCCGCCTCGAGGATCTGCCGCGGGCGACCGGTGCGGTGGTGCTGGAAGGCGGAGCGGAAGTCCCCGCCCAACTCGCGGATCTGCGTACCCTGACAGAGTTGATGGGCATTGCCTGACGATGGCGGGCGCGGCTCACGGTATCGCGGCAATCTTCTGTCAACCCAATTCTAAAATGTCCCCTTTTCTCCCAAGCTGAAATGTCCCCTTGGTGAGTCCGGGGTCATGAGGGGACGAGGGGGCGCCTCATCTCCAGGGATGGTCCGGTGCAGGCCTGTGGGTCCTGCGGTTGAGTTGGATGGTCTTGGCCTTCTCGACGGTGGCGTGGATGCTTTCTCGAGGATCTCCTGCCGGAGCGCATCGGCGATCTGGTTGTTGGGGCGCCTGCCCCGGTGGCGGGAAACCAGTCCAGCCGCTCCCTCGGCCCGGTATCGGACCACCAGGCGCTTGATCTGCCGCACGCTCAAGTCCAACTGCCGTGCCGCCTCTTTCTGCCGCAACTGCCGGTCGACAACCTGCTGAACCACCCCCAGCCGGTCCACCGTCTTCTGTGTCATCGCAATGGTCTCCTCTGTCACCACCCCTCCCGAAATCAAAAGGGGACATTTTAGAATTGGACAAAGGGGATATTACTGCTTTGGACTAACAGTGCCGCCCCGGCACGTTGACAAACAATGGGGGGTAAGGGGAAGGTGTGCCTGCAGCCTAGAAAATAGCCCTTCACGAGCCTTTCCACGTCCCGTTCGAGGCACCACATCTTCCATCCACTGACCGCCCGGAAAAGCGAGAAGCGGATGAAATATCCGGGTTAGAGACCCCCCAACGACTGCAGTTCCTGCGCCACCTTCAGGCCTGAAATGTCGGGCAGACACACCTGGATCACTGCCAAGTCCGGCAACCCGCCCAATCCTGCGAGTTCCAATGCCTGCTTGCCGCTGCCTATTGTGGCGACTTCATAACCCTCTTTGTGCAAGGCGTTCGCATACGCCTGCAGGTCCTCCTTTTCACTATCTATGATCAAAATGTTTTTTGGCTCTGTCAACCCAATTCTAAAATGTCCCCTTTTCTCCCAAGCTGAAATGTCCCCTTGGTGAGTCCGGGGTCATGAGGGGACGAGGGGGCGCCTCATCTCCAGGGATGGTCCGGTGCAGGCCTGTGGGTCCTGCGGTTGAGTTGGATGGTCTTGGCCTTCTCGACGGTGGCGTGGATGCTTGGTCGAGGATCTCCTGCCGGAGCGCATCGGCGATCTGGTTGTTGGGGCGCCTGCCCCGGTGGCGGGAAACCAGTCCAGCCGCTCCCTCGGCCCGGTATCGGACCACCAGGCGCTTGATCTGCCGCACGCTCAAGTCCAACTGCCGCGCCGCCTCTTTCTGCCGCAACTGCCGGTCGACAACCCGCTGAACCACCCCCAGCCGGTCCACCGTCTTCTGTGTCATCGCAATGGTCTCCTCTGTCACCACCCCTCCCGAAATCAAAAGGGGATATTTTAGAATTGGACAAAGGGGATATTACTGCTTTGGACTAACAATCGCGGCAATCTTCTTGACGCCATCGTTCCTCATGGCCAGAATTGCGAGCTGGTTTGTCGGCCAGGATGGCCGCACGGGAGCCCCATGACAGAAGTCGACGACAGCGCTGAGCAACCCCCCCTGGTGCGGATACGCGGCCTGCGCTTCCGGCGCGGCAGCCGTTGGATCTTCGATGGCCTCGATATCGATATCCCGAGGGGCGGCCTGACCGCCATCATGGGGCCTTCCGGCACCGGCAAGACGACCCTGCTGAAGCTGATCGGCGCGCAGTTGCGGCCCGATGAAGGCACGGTGGAGGTGGATGGCGAGAATGTGCATGCGCTGTCCACCCCGGATCTGTACCGCTTGCGGATGCGCATGGGCATGTTGTTCCAGAGCGGTGCCCTGCTGACCGACATGAGCGTGTTCGACAACGTTGCCTTCCCCTTGCGCGAGCACACCCACCTCAATGAATCCATGATCCGCAAGCTGGTACTGCTCAAGCTGGAGGCGGTGGGGTTGCGCGGTGCGCGTGACCTAATGCCGAGCGAATTGTCGGGCGGCATGGCGCGGCGTGTGGCGCTGGCGCGGGCGATCGCCCTGGACCCGATGATGATCATGTACGACGAACCCTTTACCGGCCAGGATCCTATCTCCATGGGCGTGCTGGTGCAGCTGATCCGGCGCTTGAACGACGCGGCGCGGATCACCAGCATCGTGGTGTCGCACGACGTGGCTGAAACCCTGGGCATAGCCGACCTGGTTTACGTGATCTCCAATGGCCGGGTGGTGGAATCCGGTACGCCGGCGCAGTTGAGTGAAAGTGGCGGCGACTGGACCCGCCAGTTCATCCGGGGCCTGCCGGACGGTCCGGTACCCTTCCACTACCCGGCGCCGCCGCTTCGGGGCGACGTGCTGGGGGCGCAGCGATGATCGAGCTGTTCGCGCAACTGGGCGGCTGGGGGATGCAGGCCCTGACCCGGCTCGGACGGGCCCACCTGTTGCTGCTGCCCCTGTTGCGGGGCGGGCTGGATATCCTGCGGCGCCCGCGTCTGCTGGTCGACCAGTTGTTCTCGGTCGGGGTGCTGACCATCCTGATCATCGCCGTGGCCGGCCTGTTCGTCGGCATGGTGCTGGGATTGCAGGGGTATTACATCCTGTCCCGCTTCGGCGGCGAGACGGCACTGGGTCTGATGGTGGCGGCATCCCTGGTCAGGGAGCTGGGGCCGGTGCTGACCGCGCTGCTGTTCGCCGGCCGGGCGGGTTCCGCATTGACCGCGGAGATCGGCCTGATGAAGGCGACCGAGCAGCTGTCCGGTCTCGAGATGATGGCGGTCAACCCGCAATACCGGATCCTGGCGCCGCGTTTCTTTGCCGGCATCGTTTCGGTGCCGTTGCTGGCGGCCCTTTTCAGCATGCTTGGTGTGATGGGCGGCTGGATGGTGGGTGGTGGCATGCTGGGCGTGGACAAGGCGGCCTTCTGGAACGGCATGCAGGGCGGCATCGATTTTCACGAGGATATTGTCAATGGTGTGATCAAGTCCGTGGTGTTCGGTGTCGTCTGTACCTGGATTGCGATCTTCCAGGGCTACGATTGCGTGCCGACCTCCGAGGGCGTGAGCCGGGCCACCACCCGCACCGTGGTGCATTCCTCGCTTGCGGTGCTGGGTCTGGATTTCGTCCTCACGGCCATGATGTTCAGCTAGGGAACCGATAATGAACAAGAGCAGACAGATTGAGATATGGGTGGGCCTCTTCATGGCGATCGGCTTTGTGGCCCTGTTCTTCCTGGCGATGCAGGTGAGCAACCTGGGCACGGCCTATACCGGGGACACGTTCAGGGTGACGGCCCGTTTCGACAATATCGGCGGGCTAAAGGTTAAGGCGCGGGTGACGATAGCAGGGGTAGAAGTGGGACAGGTGACTGAAATCCACTACGACCCTGACGATTTCCGGGCAGTGGTTGAGATGGGACTTCAGAGCCAGTACCTGAATCGCATCCCCGATGACAGTTTTGCGAAGATTCTCACCGCTGGCCTGTTGGGCGAGCAGTACGTGGGACTTGACCCGGGCGGTAGCGAAGACACGCTGGCGGACGGCAGCGAGATCAGCGTGACACAGTCCGCGCTGGTGCTCGAGGAGGTTGTCGGCCAGTTCATCTTTGGCAAGGGACAGGAAGGGAAACAATGAAGATTCCAGGCAAGGGCGTCGTGCTGTTGATGTTGAGCTGGCTTCTGGCTGCGCCGACGCAGGCCGCTGGGGGCCAGGAAACACCAACTGCGCAACAGGTGGTGCAGAACACGGCCGAGGCCGTGCTGGCCGAGGTCGGGGCGCGCAAGGCGGAGCTGGAGGCCGATCCGACCCTGATCTACCCGCTGGTACAGCGTACCGTGGTGCCGCATTTCGATTTTACCGCCATGGCGCGCTCGGCCATGGGGCGGTTCTGGCGCAAGGCCACTCCCCAGCAGCAGCGGCTGGTCGTGTCGGAATTCCGGGAGCTGCTGGTGCGCACCTATGCGACGGCGTTGCTGGGCTACACCGGGCAGACGATCGAGTACCCGCCGGCGCGTGCGGGCAGTAATCCCAAAAAGGCGCTGGTGCCGACCCGGATAGGCGCTGCCGGCGGGCCGCCCATCCCCATCAACTACCGTCTGAAGCTGAACAAGGACGGGGAGTGGATGGTCTACGATGTGGTGATCGACGGTGTCAGCCTGGTGACCAACTACCGCAGCACCTTTTCCCGTCTCATCCAGCAGGGGGCGGCGAAGGCCAAGGACAGTGCCCGGCGTATGCAGGTCGGGATCGACAACCTGATCGAATCCCTGGCGGAAAAGAACCGCAAGGCCGACAAGCCCATGGCACAGGCCCGCCTGGCGAAAGAGGCGGCCTGATGGGCGAGGCCTCCCTGAGGAAGACAGGCGATGGCGAGGTGTGTCTGTCGGGGGCGCTCGATTTCTCGACCGTTCCGGTATTGTGGCGGGAGCTGGAGGGGCTGATCGGGCAGCAGGCCCGTCTGGATATCTCCCTGCGCGAGGTGACCTCCAGCAACAGCGCCGGCCTGGCCCTGCTGTTGGAGGCAAAGCAAAAGGCCGCTGCCGCCGCCCATGAACTGCATCTGCGGGATGTGCCGGATGACCTGGCGGCCCTGGCCGGCCTGTCCAATCTCGAATCGGTGCTGGATCTCGCTTCAGGCGCGCCAAATACCGCTAATTGAGGGCTTTCGCCCACAGTTCCCCCGTTTTTCTTTATCATTGCACCCTTTTTACCGGCGGGGTGGCCTGTGCTGCTCCGCGAGAGCCGGATTGAAGGCGCGAGCAATTGGACAAACTGATCATCAATGGCGGGGCGGCGCTGTCCGGCGACGTACGTATTTCCGGAGCCAAGAATGCGGCACTCCCGATCCTGGCCGCCACCCTGCTGGTCGAGACCCCGGTCGTGGTGGGCAACATCCCGCACCTGCACGACATCACCACCACCATGGAGCTGCTGGCCCAGATGGGGGTGCAGTTGCTGGTGGACGAGAAGATGCGCATCGAGGTGGATGCGAGCAGGATCAGCAATCCCGTGGCGCCCTATGAGCTGGTCAAGACCATGCGCGCGGCCATCCTGGTGCTGGGTCCGCTGGTGGCGCGCTGCGGCGAGGCCGATGTGTCCCTGCCGGGCGGTTGTGCCATCGGTTCGCGTCCGGTCAACCTGCACATCGAGGGATTGCGCGCCATGGGCGCTGAGGTCGAGGTGGAAAACGGCTATATCCGGGCCCGTGCGGACCGACTCCGGGGTGCCCGGCTGGTCATGGATATCGTGACCGTGACCGGCACGGAGAACCTGATGATGGCCGCCGCGCTCGCGGACGGCGTAAGCGTGATCGAAAACGCGGCGCGTGAGCCCGAGGTGGTGGACCTGGCCAACTGCCTGAACGCCATGGGCGCTAAGGTCTCGGGTGCGGGTACCTCGACCATCGAGATCGAGGGGGTCGAGCGGTTGCAGGGTACCGAGTACGAGGTCCTGCCCGATCGTATCGAGACCGGAACCTTTCTGGTGGCCGGGGCCATCAGCCGGGGTAGGGTGCGGGCGCGGGATACCGACCCGACCCTGTTGGATGCGGTGTTGCAGAAACTGCGAGAGGCGGGTGCCGACATCGATACCGGTGACGACTGGATCGAGCTGGACATGCACGGCAAGCGGCCGCGAGCGGTGGATATCCATACCGCGCCCTACCCCGCGTTTCCGACCGACATGCAGGCCCAGTTCAGTGCGCTCAACGCGGTGGCCGAGGGCGTGGGCACTATCACCGAGACGGTGTTCGAGAACCGCTTCATGCACGTGCTGGAGATGCAGCGCATGGGGGCCAATATCAAGCTCGAGGGGAACACCGCCATCTGCAGTGGCGTGGAGTGGCTTACCGGTGCGCCGGTCATGGCCACCGATCTGCGCGCCTCCGCCAGCCTGGTGCTGGCCGGCATCGTTGCCGAAGGCGAAACGGTGGTCGACCGCATCTACCACGTCGATCGCGGTTACCAGAACATCGAGGAAAAACTGCGCGGGCTGGGTGCCGATATCCGCCGCGTGCCGGGACGTTGAACATGAATTTCTCCACGCCGATCACCATTGCCCTGTCCAAGGGACGCATCTTCAGGGATACCCTGCCCCTGCTCGAGCGGGCCGGCATCACGCCCGCCGAGGACGCGGACAAGACCCGCAAGCTGATCCTGGACACCAACCACGACAATGTGAAACTGGTGCTGATCCGGGCCACCGATGTGCCCACCTACGTGCAGTGGGGGGCGGCGGATTTTGGGGTGACCGGCAAGGACGTGTTGACCGAACACGGCGGCGAGGGGCTGTACGAGCCGCTGGATCTGCAGATCGCCAAGTGCCAGATGTGGGTGGCCGGCTTCCCGGATGCGGATCTGAGTCTGCGCCGCCTGCGCGTTGCGACCAAGTACGTGCGTGCCGCAAGGGCGTATTTCGCCGCGCGCGGACAGCAGGTCGAGATCATCAAGCTGTACGGTTCAATGGAGCTGGCGCCCATCGTGGGGCTGTCCGATATCATTGTCGACCTGGTGGAGTCCGGCAACACGCTCAAGGCTAATGGCCTGGTGCCGCTGGAGTACATGCACGACATCAGCTCGCGCCTGGTGGTCAACAAGGCCTCCTGGAAGATGAAGCACGCAGACTGCTCGGTGCTGGTGGATCGCCTGCGCGAGGCAGTGGAAGGTGAAAAATAGGAAGTGCGAAGTGAGAAGGTGGGGCTCACAGCGTGTAGGTCGGGCTTCAGCCCGACGGGTATGCGCGGATGTCGGAATGAATTCCGACCTACAACGAAGTGGGGCAGGGCTGGTACAGCTCTGCGTAGGGTGGGTTGAGCGCAGCGATACCCACCGTTTCAGGCTGCGATCGATGGGTTTCGCTTCACTCTACCCATCCTACCTGTATCTTCCACGATCAGGGATGTGAGCCACCCTCTGACGGACCTTTGCCCGACTGATGGCTTTGGACCAGGGATCTTCGTGTTCTTTGTGCTCTTTGTGGTGAATATTTCAAGCAGCAAAATCAGGTACCGTCTCAATGGCTGAGATACGCAAACTCGACACAAGTGACAGCGACTTCATGCAGCAGCTCGATGCCCTGCTGGCCTGGGACTCGGTCTCGGATGCCGGGGTCAACCAGGTGGTGCAGGACGTCATAGCGGATATCCGCGCGCGCGGCGATGCCGCGCTGATCGATTACACCAACCGCTTCGATGGCTGGCAGGCGCACAGTGCACAAGACCTGCAGGTGCCCGTCGAGCGCCTGGAGCAGGCATGGAACAGTATTTCGTCCGCGCAGCAGGAGGCGCTGTCGCATGCCGCCAACCGGGTGCGCGCCTATGCCGAGCACCAGCTGCTCGCCAGCTGGGAGTACACCGAGGAAGACGGTACCGTGCTGGGCCAGAAGGTCACGCCGCTGGACCGGGTCGGCCTGTACGTGCCGGGGGGCAAGGCCGCCTATCCCTCCTCGGTACTGATGAATGCCTTGCCGGCCAAGGTGGCCGGTGTGGAGGAGCTGGTGATGGTGGTGCCGACGCCGGGCGGCGAATTCAACGAGCTGGTGCTGGCTGCGGCGCATGAATGCGGGGTGAACCGGGTGTTCGCCGTTGGTGGCGCACAGGCAGTCGCCGCACTGGCCTACGGTACCGAATCGGTGCCCGCGGTGGACAAGATCGTCGGTCCGGGCAATATCTACGTGGCCACCGCCAAGCGCACGGTATTCGGCCAGGTCGGTATCGACATGGTGGCCGGGCCGTCCGAGATCCTGGTGATCTGCGACGGACAGACCGATCCCGACTGGGTTGCCATGGATCTGTTCTCGCAGGCCGAGCACGACGAGGATGCCCAGTCCATCCTGCTGTGCCCGGATGCCGGTTTCCTGGCGCGGGTGGAAGAGAGTATCGAGCGGCTGCTTCCAGGCATGCAGCGGCGCGAGATCATCGAAACCGCATTGCGAGCGCGTGGCGCGCTGATTCACTGCCGTGACCTGGACGAGGCCGCTGACGTGGCCAATCATATCGCTCCCGAGCACCTGGAGCTGTCAGTCGCCGATCCCCGGGGTTACGCAGAGAAGATCCAGCATGCGGGCGCGATCTTCATGGGGCGCCACACCTCCGAGCCGCTGGGCGATTACTGCGCCGGGCCCAACCACGTGTTGCCCACCTCGCGCACCGCGCGCTTCAGCTCGCCGCTTGGGGTCTACGATTTCCAGAAGCGTTCCAGCCTGATCATGGTTTCAGAGGCAGGTGCGGACACGCTCGGGCGTACCGCCTCGGTGCTGGCGCGCGGAGAGGGACTGGAGGCGCATGCCCGGTCGGCGGAATACAGGTTGAAAGGATTGATTGAGGCAAAAGAATAGCTGCCCCAGGGCTTGCTCTTTGGGTAGCCTGGATGCAGCGTAGCGGAATCCAGGGGGCTGAGAATGGATTTCCTGGATTACATCGTTTCATCCAGGCTACAGCTGCGCGGCGGCGCGCACTCGCCTTCATTTTCTTTGCTTGCCCAAAGAAAGCGAAGCAAAAGAAATGGCACCCCAACGACTTGCCCTTCGCTGCGCTGCGGGTTCCCTGCGCTCCTCAGTCAAAACTGGCGCTGCGGAACTCGCTCCCTGCGGTCGCGCAGACAGTCCTCGCTTCTCCCGGTTTTGCCTTCCGGTGCTCGGCTGCGTCGAAGGGGGCTGGGGACTCCGTAGCACCCTTCGGTATGGTCTCGATGATTCACCGATACAAGCTATTGGCACACTCGCGACTTCAAGCCGCCCAGCAACGCAGAAGCCGCCCGGAGCAAGCGAGGGGTGTTTGAGCGACCGCAGGGAGCGAGTTCCCGAGCGCGGGCGGATTCGAGTAGCGCAGGGAAGTCCCGGCACAGCCGGGGCCGGCTTGTTGGAGCAGATGCTTTTGGTTACTTTTGGCGAAACAAAAGTAACCAAGAACACTAACCTCGAAACAAGAAATTAAATATTCAACCCAATATAACCTCGAGAATAGCCGGCGCCTGCGCGCCGCCGCGCGCTTTCAAAACAAGTCGCCGCGAAGCGGCACAAAAACACGGTTACACTCTGTACGAACAGATAACGAATCGATCCCGTGAACGATAAAATGAACAACCTGGTGAGCCACTGGATACGTCCCGAGATCCGCGCACTTTCCGCCTATCATGTGCAGGATGCGTCCGGTTTGGCCAAACTGGACGCCATGGAGAACCCCTATACTTGGCCGGAGGCACTGCGTGACGAATGGGTGGAGCTGCTACGCCGCACCGATGTCAATCGCTATCCGGATCCCTCGGCAGCCGGACTGACGCGGCGCCTTGCGCTGGGTATGGGCGTGCCGGAGGGGATGCGGGTGATCCTGGGCAACGGCTCGGACGAGATCATCCAGATGGTCTGCATGAGCCTGTCCGGCCCGGGGCGTTGCGTGATGTCGGTGGATCCCGGGTTCGTGATGTACCGCATGATCGCCACCTTCTGCGGTATGCCCTATGTCGGTGTGCCCCTGAAGGCGGAGGATTTCTCGCTGGATGTGGCGGCCCTACGGCAGGCCATGGACGAACACCAGCCGGCGGTGGTCTTTCTCGCCTATCCCAACAATCCCACCGGCAACCTGTATGACGAGGCGGACATCCTCGAAATCATCCAGGCGGCGCCGGGGCTGGCGGTGGTGGACGAGGCCTACGCGCCCTTTGCCGACGCCACCTTCATGCAGTCGCTCGGCCGTTACGACAACCTGCTGGTGATGCGCACGGTCTCCAAGATGGGGCTGGCGGGATTGCGCCTCGGTTTTCTGACGGGTCCGCCCACCTGGCTGGACGAGTTCGACAAGGTGCGGCTGCCTTACAACATCAACGTGCTGACCCAGGTCAGTGCGGAATTCGCGTTGAGCCACAAGTCGGTATTCGATGAGCAGACGCGGCTGATTCGCAGCGAACGCGAGCGGCTTGCTGCCGCACTTGCCGGATTGCCGGGAGTGACGGTGTTTCCCTCGCAGGCCAATTTCATCCTGATACGCACGCCGCCGGGCAGGGCAGGGGCCTGGCTCGATGGCCTCAAGGCGCGTGGTGTGCTGATCAAGAACATGCACGGCGCGCATCCTCTGCTCACGGACTGCCTGCGCCTTACCGTGGGTACGCCGGAGGAGAACGACCGCCTGGTGGCGGCGTTGAAGGCGCTTTGAGCAAGGGTCAGGCCTGGCAGCCGTTCATCATGCCCCTTGTCGCATACCGTCCTGCATACGTCGCAACGCTCCAGCACGCCAGCCTCGACATCGATGTCGATGGCCACGGCGTTTTTGCGCCGTTCGTCGCTGGAAAAGATATCGAACAGGCCCATTATTTTTCCGGCGGCCTTTCGCCCACATCTATGTCGACATCGATGCTTTTACCATCGCGCAGCAGCGTGAGCCGGATGCGGTCGCCGGGCTGGTGGTTCGCGATCAGGTCGAGTACCCGGGCGGCGCGGTTGGCTTCCTGTCCGTCCACCCTGACCAGCAGGTCGCCCGGTCGGATGCCGGCCCGGTCGGCGGGGCCGCCCTCCAGTACGCCTGAGATCAGCAGGCCGCGGGGTTGCCTGAGTCCGAAGGATTCGGCCAGTGCCGGGGTCAGTTCCTGAGCGCTGATCCCGATCCAGCCCCGTATCACGCGTCCGTGTGCGGAGATCTGTTGCAGCACCTTTTTGGCGATACGTATCGGGATGGCGAAGCCGATGCCATGCGAGGCGTCCGTGTCGGAAAAGATCGCGGTGTTGATGCCGACGACCTCGCCCCGCGCATTGATCAGCGCGCCACCCGAGTTGCCCGGGTTGATGGCGGCGTCGGTCTGGATGAAGTTTTCGATGGTGGCGATGCCGAGTTGGTTGCGGCCGGTGGCGCTGACGATCCCCATGGTGACCGTCTGTCCGACCCCGAACGGGTTGCCGATGGCCATGACCACATCGCCCACGCGCAGCTGCTCGGAGCCGCCGAGCGTCGCCACCGGCAGCTCGCTACCGGCGGTCTGCAGCACGGCGAGGTCGGTCTCGGGGTCGGCGCCTACGATACGGGCGGGGAACTGGCGCCCGTCCCGCAACACCACCTGGATCTCGCTGGCGCCCCGGATAACGTGATTGTTGGTCAGGATATAGCCGTTGCTGTTGACGATGACGCCGGAGCCGAGGCTGTTTTGGCGTTTGAAGGTGGGCCGGTTGAGGCGATCACCGAAGAACCGTTTGAACAGCGGGTCCTCCAGCAACGGATTGGGCTGGGTGCGGGTCAGCTTGCTGGCGAAGACATTGACCACCGCCGGTGCGGACCGGGCAACGGCATCGGCGTAGGAAGCGGGAGCCGGTCCGCCCGTCACCGGCGCCACGTTCGCGGTATGCTCGCTCAGCCAGGAGCCCTGGAAGAGTTCGGGGCGCAGCATGAGCACGATCAGTGCGGCTGCGAGGCCGGTGGTGATCGAAGTGAACAGGAAGGTGAAGACGCGGTAGAGTTTCATGCCAGTAGGGTACGGAATCGGAGGGCGCTTGTCATAACAAACCCGGCAACGTAGCCTGAACGAAGGACGGAATCCGGAAGGGCCTGGATTGTCGACGGTGGCTGTAGCCTGGATGGAGGCCGCAGGCCGGAATCCGGGTGAAGATGCTGCATCCGGGCTGCACGGCTGGTCGGAGCATACGGGAGCGGGAGAGCGGTCGTGGATATCAACGAGCTGGTGGCATGGTGCGATGAGAAGCTGCGGGTGACCGAGTTCGAGGACTACTGCCCCAATGGCCTGCAGGTCGAGGCCTCGGAATCGGTGCGGCTGCTGGTCAGCGGCGTGACCGCCAGCCAGCCCCTGATCGACGCGGCCGTCGAACGCGGCGCGGACGCCCTGCTGGTCCACCATGGCTATTTCTGGAAGGGCGAGTCCCTGCCCCTGACTGGCCTCAAGGGGCAGCGGGTGAAGGCCTTGATGCGTAACGGGATCAGCCTGCTGGCCTATCATCTGCCGTTGGACGCCCATCCCGAACTGGGCAACAACGCGGGCCTGGGGCGTGCGCTCGGCCTGGCGGGGCGTTCGATCGTGGACGGCTCGTTGATCTGGGGCGCAGAGCTGGCGACGCCAGTGGCACCCGAGGCCGTGGCCGCGCAGCTGCAGGCTGCCCTGGGGCGGTCGCCGTTGCAGCTGGGGCCGTCACGTCCGATCCGCCGCCTGGCCTGGTGTACGGGGGCGGCACAGGGCTACATCGTGGATGCGGCGCGGGCCGGCTACGATGGGTTCATCAGCGGCGAGGTGTCCGAGCAGACCTATCACCAGGCCCACGAGCTGGGGATCAGCTATTTCTCGGCGGGCCATCATGCGACCGAGCGATTCGGGGTGCAGGCGCTCGGCGATCTTATTGCAAATCATTTCGGGATCAGCCACGAATATGTCGAGTTGAAAAATCCGGTCTGATTGATCCCCGTTAAACGACATTGCCTTGACTGGGGTTTCTTCTTGGTGGAAAATCCCCGCCCAATCGGGGTATTTCAGAATATTCTTAAATCGGTTTGATCCGGGTGGCCCCGCTGCTATTTTGTGCCCGGGATCGTGGGGAGTAACTCATGAGTTCAGAAGGCGTAGACCTCAAGAAACGCCGCTTCCTGACCACTGCAACGGCAGTGGTGGGTGCGGTCGGTGCCGGGTTTGTCGCTGTCCCCTTCATCAAAAACTGGAACCCATCCGAGCGTGCGAAGGCCGCTGGTGCGCCTGAAGAGGCGGATATCAGTGCCCTGGAGCCCGGTGGCCTGTTGCGGGTGAAGTGGCGCGGCAAGGTATGTTGGGTGGTGCATCGCACCGAGGAAAACCTCAAGGATCTGCCGACCCTGGATTCGCAGTTGTCGGATCCGAATTCGGAAGTGCCTCATCAGCCCGACTACTGCAAGAACGCCACGCGTTCGATCAAGCCGGAATACCTGGTGGCCATCGGTATCTGCACCCACTTGGGCTGTTCGCCCACCTACCGTCCGGACATCGCGCCGGCCGATTTGGGTGCCGACTGGAAGGGCGGCTTCTTCTGCCCCTGTCACGGGTCGCGTTTCGACCTGGCAGCCCGCGTGTTCAAGGGCTCGCCGGCGCCGACCAATCTGTACATCCCGCCGCACAAGTATCTGTCCGATGACGTGATCCTGATCGGCGTAGACCAGGAGGGCACAGCATGAGCCTGATGAGCTGGATCGACGAGCGCTTCCCTGCGACCAAGGTGTGGAACGAGCACCTGGCCCAGTACTACGCGCCGAAAAATTTCGATTCCTGGTACTTCTTCGGCTCCCTGGCCATGCTGGTACTGGTCAACCAGATCCTGACCGGTGTGTGGCTGGCCATGGCCTACAAGCCGGACGCCAATCTGGCATTCGCCTCGGTCGAGTACATCATGCGGGACATGGACTACGGATGGTTGATCCGTTACATGCACTCTACGGGGGCCTCGGCGTTCTTCATCGTGGTGTACCTGCACATGTTCCGCGGTCTGATGTATGGCTCCTACCGCAAGCCGCGCGAGCTGCTGTGGATTATCGGCCTGGTCATCTACCTGGCGATGATGGCGACCGCCTTCTTCGGTTACCTGCTGCCGTGGGGGCAGATGTCCTACTGGGGCGCACAGGTCATCGTCAACCTGTTCTCGGCGGTGCCATTCGTGGGTGACGACCTGTCGCTGTGGATTCGCGGTGACTACGTCATCTCCGACGCCACCCTGAACCGCTTCTTCGCCCTGCACTTCCTGCTGCCGTTCATCCTGGCCGCGCTGGTGTTCATCCACATCGTTGCGCTGCACAAGGTGGGCTCCAACAACCCGGATGGCATCGAGATCAAGAAGGGGCCGAAGGGCAACCGCTGGAGCGACACCGCGCCGGCCGACGGTATTCCTTTCCATCCGTATTACTCGGTCAAGGATATCTTCGGCGTGGGCATGTTCCTGATCTTCTTCGCCGCGGTGATCTTCTTCATCCCGGATATGCACGGGCTGTTCCTGGAGGCGCCGAACTTCGAGCCGGCCAACCCACTCAAGACGCCTGAGCACATTGCGCCGGTGTGGTACTTCACGCCGTTCTACGCGATGCTGCGCGCCGTGCCGCCGATGTTCAACTCGCAGTTCCCGGGCGTCATCGTGATGTTCGCCTCCATCCTGATCATGTTCTTCCTGCCGTGGCTGGACCGTTCGCCGGTCAAGTCCATTCGCTACAAGGGCATGCTGTTCAAGGTGGCTCTGGCGGTCTTCGCGGTGACCTTCATCGTGCTGGCCTACCTGGGCATGCAGCCGTCGACCCCGACCAAGACCATGCTGGCGCGCATCTTCACCGGTGTGTACTTCGCATTCTTCCTGCTGATGCCCATTTATTCCAAGATGGACAAGACCAAGCCGGTTCCGGAGAGGGTGACAGAATGAAAAAGCTGATTGTAATCATTGTCCTGGCCCTGTTGCCGCTCGCTGGCTTTGCCAACGAAAGCGTGGAACTGGAATCTGCCAATATCGACCTGACCGACCATGCTGCCATCCAGCGTGGGGCCAAGTATTTCACCAACTACTGCATGGGCTGCCACTCGGCCAAGTACGTGCGCTACAAGTTGATGGAAAACGTCGGCCTCAGCGAGTCCATGATCAAGGGCAACCTGATCTTCGACGGTAGCAAGGTGGGCGGTCTGATGAAGATCGCCATGCCCGAGGCCTATGCGGCCGAGTCGTTTGGCGCGCCGGCCCCGGACCTGACCCTGGAAGCGCGTCGCCGTGGTTCGGACTGGGTTTACACCTACCTGAAGAGCTTCTATACCGATCCGTCGCGCCCCACCGGCGTGAACAACAAGGTGTTCCACAATGTCGGCATGCCCAACATCCTGTGGGAGCTGGAAGGCATCAAGGATCCGGTGTACAAGTACGAGGTTCACGAAGGTGCCGAGAAGGTCGCCGAGTTCGATTCCGAGGCCGAGGCCAATGCCATGGTCAAGGAGAAGGGCGAGGGCTTCCGCGTGGAGAAGGTGGTACACGGATTCAGCAAGCGTACTGATGGCAAGTTGAGCGACGAGGACTTCGACCAGGCGGTGCGTGACCTGACCACCTACCTGACCTATATCTCGGAGCCGATGCAGCTGGAGCGCCAGCACATGGGCGTGTGGGTGCTGCTGTTCCTGGTGATCTTCACCGTTCTGGCCTACCTGATGAAGAAGGAGTGGTGGAAGGACGTCCACTGATCTTCTCCGCTGAAGGGATGAGTTACGGCTCATCCATCAGGTAAAAGAGGAAGGCGCATAGTCTGCTATACTATGCGCCTTTTTCGTGCCTGCTAAATCCATTTGCCGGCATCGAAGCGCCGGTTTAGAAGCAAGGAGAAGTGAGGAATGACCGCAGCGGCAGCCAGAAGGGCAGTGATGACCCTTTTTTCCGACCCGTCCAGTCTGCAGAGCCAGCGGGTTCGCCTGGTGCTGGCGGAAAAGAACGTGACCTGCGATATCGTGGATGTCGATCCGCTGGACCTGCCGGAGGACGTGATCGACCTCAATCCCTATGGTACGGCGCCAACACTGGTCGATCGCGACCTCACCCTCTACGACGCGCGCATCGTGTGCGAATACATCAACGAGCGTTTCCCGCATCCGCCCTTGCTACCGGTGGATCCGGTCTCCCGCGCCAACACGCGTCAGTACATGTTCCGGGTAGAACACGACTGGTATCCCCTGGTCGATGCCATTCTGGCCGGCGGCAAGGGGGCGACCAAGGCGCGCAAGGAGCTCAAGGAGGGGCTGACCGCGACCGCGCCGGTGTTCGTGGCCAATCCCTTCTTCATGAGCGACGAGTACTCATTGGTGGATGCCACCCTGGCACCGTTGCTGTGGCGTCTGCCTATGCTCGGGATCGAGCTGACCGGTGCGGCCAACAAGCAGGTCAATACCTATGCAGCACAGATGTTCACCCGCCAGGGCTTTATCCGCAGCCTGAGCGAAGCCGAGCGAGAGATGCGTGGCAACTGAGACGCCGATGAGCTCCAACCGCCCGTACCTGATCCGGGCGCTGTACGAGTGGCTGGTCGACAATCGCCAGACACCGTATTTCCTGGTGGATGCCGCACGTGACGATGTGGTGGTGCCGCGTGAGTTCGTGGAAGACGGGCGCATCGTGCTGAACCTGTCCCCGAGCGCGGTACGCGACCTGGACCTGGGTAACGACTGGATCCGTTTCAATGCCCGCTTTTCGGGGCATGCCATGGATGTCATCGTCCCGCCGGATGCGGTGCTCGGCGTGTATTCTCGTGAAAACAGCCAGGGGATGCTGTTTCCAGAGGCCGAGTTGCCGGAAGCGTCCGGCGATGGCGACGACGAACCGCCGCAGCCACCCAGCGGTGGCGGTCGTCCTTCGTTGAAGGTGGTGAAATAGTCATTTCCTGTCAGGGCGGCTGAAAGGAACGACCTTGTCTTCGTCTGCCCTGCCGGCTGCCTCGTTCGGGCTGCCAGTCTGGTCGATGGTCGCCTTTTGATCAGGCAGATCGCCCCCGTATTGTTCGACCGCCGTGCTAAGCAGGATCAGGTAGCCGCTGCGGCCGCCGCCGTCCCCGATACTGAAATCGAAATCGACCAGGCGCCGGAAGCGGATGCCGTTGGCGCCCCAGCGTATTCCAATGCGTCGCAGCACCACTGTTTCGTCGAGGAACTGAAGCCCGCGTTTTTTGCACAGCGCACGCGCCACGGCCAGTTCGCGCGCGCGGGCGCTGTCCAGCCAGAACAGGGCCAATGCCAGGATGCCGGTGAGCAGTATCAGTGCGTTTGCCATGGGTTCACTTTAACCTGTCCAGACGCAGGCGTTCACGCTCGTCGAACAGGCGGTGTGACATGATCAACACCGCGCTCGTCGATCCCAGCGCGGTGCCCGCGGCGATCAGGAACAGGATCATCAACTGGTACTTGGCGGCCTCAAAGGGCGCGCCGCCGGCCAGGATCTGGCCGGTCATCATACCGGGCAGGCTGACCAGTCCGGCCGTGGTCATGCTGTTGATAATGGGGATCAGTCCGGCGCGCAGGGCGCCGCGGCGGATATCGCCGATGGCATCCCCTGCGGTGTCGCCGAGCATCAGGCGGGCCTCGATCTCGCCGCGCCGGCTCCAGGCCTCCCTTCCCAGGGTGTCCATGGCCACTGCGATGCCGGTCATGGTGTTGCCAAGCATCATGCCGAGCAGGGGAATCAGGTACTGCGGATGATACCAGGGGGTGGGCTGCAGGATGACGGCCACGCTCATCAGGGCAATGAGCACGGATGAGAGCAGCATCGACAGGGTGCCGGTGCCGTAGCCCCACCAGCCGCGCAGGCGCCGCGTCTGGCGCGACCAGGCCTCGTAACCGGCGACGCCGAGCATCACGCCCATCATCAGCATGATCAGCCAGGATGACTGGCTGGCGAAGATCGAGTGCAGGATCAGGCCTAGCAGCATCAGTTGCACCGTGCTGCGGGCCGCTGCGATCAGCAGCCGCCGCTCGACACTCAGCTGCAGACGCCACGAAAGGGCGCCCGACAGCATCAGCAGGAGCGCTGCGATCAGAAGGTCGCCCGGACTCAGGGGAATGAAGGGCCCGCTCATCGCAGCGTCCCGTCGACCATCTCCAGCGTCCGGTCCGCCACCCGGGCACGCTGCACCGGGTCGTGGCTGACCCAGATGATCGCTGAGTGGTGCTGTCGCTGGTGGTCGGCGATCAGTCCTTCTGCCGCCAGGCTGTTGTCTGGGTCCAGATTGGCGGTCGGTTCATCCAGGAGCAGCGCGCGGGGGCTCCGGGCCAGGACGCGGATGAGCGCTAGGCGCTGGCGTTCGCCGCTGGAAAGTTGACTGATCTCCCAGTCGAGCACCGTGGTGTCGAAACCCAGTGCCTGCAGCAGACTGTCCGGCCAGTGGTTGGCATGGGGGGCGACCCGGTCCGCCCACCAGTGCGGTTCGGGCGGCAGGTACATGACCTGTCGGCGCCAGGCGTGAGCAGCCATGCCGGCGCGCGCCTGTCCGTCCAGCGACACTTGGCCCCGGTTGGGATCGAGATCGGCGATGGCGCGCAGCAGCAGGGTCTTGCCACTACCGGAGGCGCCATGGATGCACAGGGTCTTGCCGGAGGCGAGCTCGAACGTGGCCGGCTTCAGCCCGGGGCGCTGGAGGCCGTTGACGCGCAGGCCCATCAGCGGCGCTCGAACACCAGGTCCCAGACCCCGTGCCCCAGGTGCAGCCCGCGTTGTTCGAACTTGGTCAGCGGGCGGTAGTCCGGGCGGGGTACATAGTCGCTCCTGTCGGCGGTGTTGCAGAATTGCGGCGCGTCTTTCAGGACTTCAAGCATGTGTTCGGCGTAGTTCTCCCAGTCGGTGGCGGCATGGAACTGGCCGCCCGGGCGGATCTTCCTGGCCAGCAGGGCAACAAAGTCCGCCTGCACGATACGTCGCTTGTGGTGACGTTTCTTGTGCCAGGGGTCGGGAAAGAACAGGTAGACGCCAGACAGGGCCCCGTCAGGGATCATGTCCCGCAATACCTCCACCGCGTCGTGCCGGCACACACGCACATTGCTGCAGCCGTATTCCTCCAGCTTCATCAGCAGATGCCCGACTCCGGGACCGTGGACCTCGATGCCGATGTAGTTGCGCTGCGGGTTGTCGCGCGCCATGGTGGCCAGCGACTCGCCGTTGCCGAAACCGATCTCGAGGAACACCGGGTTGGCATTGCCGAACAGGCCCGCCAGGTCGAGAGGGTCGGGCCGGTATTCCAGTCCGAAGCACGGCCACAGTTGTTCGAAGGCCCGCTGCTGCCCCTTGGTCAGGCGCCCCTGGCGCAGCACGAAACTGCGGATGCCACGTCGTTGGTGTTGAGTATCTGTAGGCATGCTAGATCAACCGCGAAGGTCGCCAAGGAGGCCAGCGCGTTTTATGACTCGACAGTGGCCGGATGCTGTGCCTGAGGTTAGTGTGGAAAACACTCAACCACAAAGAACACGAAGGACACAAAGTGCGTCGCCAGCTAGTCTTGCCGATACTTTAATCGATCCTCTTCGTGTTCTTTGTGCTCTTCGTGGTTGATCTAACACATGAATGATAGTGTGGAAGACATTCAACAGCAAAGGACGCAAAGAGCGCAAAGAAGATGAAAGCGCTGCGTAGGGTGGGTCGAGCGTAGCGATACCCACCGTTGCAGGCCGTGATCGATGGGTTTCGCGAAGCTCAACCCATCCTGCCCGTATTTTCCATGATCGAGGGTGTGGCCAGGGATTCATGGAAGTTAGCGTCCTTGGCGGTGAATAAATATCAATTGAAAAACAACCCATCCACCGGCGAGGAGGCCGAGGCGTAGCGCCTGGCCGGCATGCGTCCGGCGAGGAAGGCCTCGCGGCCGGCCTGGATGGCCTTCTTCATGGCCGAGGCCATCAGCACCGGGTTCTGCGCGGCAGCGATGGCGGTGTTCATCAGGACGCCGTCGCAGCCCAGCTCCATGGCCACCGCGGCATCCGAGGCGGTGCCCACGCCGGCATCCACCAGCACCGGCACCTTGGCATTTTCGACAATGGTGAGGATATTCAGCTTGTTGCGGATCCCGAGGCCGGAGCCGATGGGCGCGGCCAGCGGCATCACCGCCACACAGCCCATGGCCTCCAGCTCGCGCGCGATGATCGGGTCGTCGTTGGTGTAGACCATGATCTTGAAGCCGTCCCTGATCAGTTCCTCGGCGGCCTTCATGGTTGCCATCACGTCCGGGAACAGGGTCTTCTCGTCACCCAGTACCTCGAGCTTGACCAGGTCGTGCCCGTCGAGCAGTTCGCGTGCCAGTCTGCAGGTGCGCACCGCGGTCTTCACGTCGTAGCAGCCCGCGGTATTGGGCAGGTAGGTGAACTCGCTCGGTGGCAACACCTCGAGGATGTTGGGCTCGTCCGCGTTCTGTCCGATATTGGTACGGCGTACTGCGATGGTGACGATTTCCGCGCCGCTGGCGTCGATGGCGGCGCGGGTCTCCTGCATGTCCTTGTATTTGCCGGTCCCGACCAGCAGGCGCGAGCTGAACTCACGCCCTGCAATGTTCAGGGTGTCGTTTGTCGTTTCAGTCATGGTTTGTTACCGCGTTGTTCAACCACCGCCGATTGCCTGCACGATCTCGACATGGTCGCCCTCCCGGAGCTGCCAGCCGGCGTGTTCGGCGCGGGGGACCAGTTCCTCGTTGATCTCGATCGCATAGCGTTTGCCGGCCAGCTCGAGCTGGTCCACCAGTTCGGCCAGCGAGGGGGTCGTCACCTCATAAGGCTTGCCATTGAGTTGGATCTGCATCGTGGGGTGTGTCAAAAAGGTGAAATCATGGGAAATATTACACTAAACTCGCTTGCTCCAACGAGGGCGATTAGGCATATGGCGAGATTGCACGAAAACCTGATTTCCGTTGAGCAGGCCGGTACGCTGGACGGCCTGCTGGTGCAGGACGCCGGGCGCTGGCGCCGTCTCTCCGGGGTGATTCCGGAGGAGGGACCGCTGCGCCGGGTGCTGCTGCTCGATGACAGCCCGCAGGCACGGGAACTGGCTGAACAGGATGAGCGGGTCCAGGTGGTCTCCAGCTGGCTGCCGCGACAGGCTGCCGGGTTGCAGGTGCGGCAAGACGCGGATCCGCATGCGCTGGCCCCCATTGTGTATACCTCGGGCACCACGGGACGCCCCAAGGGGGTGATGCTCAGCCACCACAACATGCTGTCGGTGGCGCATGGCAGCCTGACCATGCTGGATGTCTACCAGGAGGACAGTCTCCTGTCCTTCCTGCCGCTGTCCCACACCCTGGAACGCACGGACGGTTACTACCTGCCGATCATGTCGGGCTCCAAGGTGAGCTACGCGCGTTCCGTGGCCCAGCTGGCCGAGGACCTGAAAAACGTTCAACCCACCATCCTGATCGCGGTACCGCGAATCTTCGAACGGGTGTACGGGCGCATGGCGGAGCAGATGGACAAGCAGGGAGGGATGGCGAAACCCCTGTTCTGGCTGGCGGTGAACACGGGCTGGCAGCGCTTCCTGTACCAGCAACAGCGCGCTGGCTGGTCGCCGCGGTTCCTGCTGTGGCCCCTGCTGGACAAGCTGGTGGCGCAGAAGGTGCTTGCCAGGCTGGGGGGCGCCTGCGAGCCGCGATAAGCGGTGGCGCTGCACTGAGCGAGGATGTTGCGCGCGTGTTCATTGGCCTGGGGCTGCCCATCGTCCAGGGCTACGGGCTTACCGAGACCTCCCCGTGGTGTCGGCCAACCCGCTGGAAGACAATATACCTGCCAGTGTCGGCAAGCCTATCCGTGGAACCCGGGTGCGTATCGGCGAGAACGACGAGTTGCTGGTCAAGGGTCCGGGCGTGATGCAGGGTTACTGGAACAATCACAAGGCGACCGCCCAGGTGATCGATCCGGATGGATGGCTGCATACCGGTGACCAGGCACGCATCAGTGAGAGCGGGCATATCTTTATCACCGGCAGGATCAAGGACATCCTGGTGCTGTCCAATGGCGAGAAGATCCCGCCGGGTGACATGGAGATGGCGATTGCGCTCGATCCCCTGTTCGAGCAGGTGATGGTGATCGGGGAGGGGCGCTCCTATCTCAGTGCCCTGATCGTGCTCGAGGCAGACCACTGGCCCGGGTTTGCGCAGGACCAGGGACTGGATCCCCTGGACCCGGCCGCGCTGAACCAGCCCCGGGTGCACAAGGCGGTGCCGGGGCGCGTGGGACAGGCGCTGAAGGATTTTCCAGGCTATGCCAAGATCCGTCGCGTGCACCTGACACTCGAGCCTTGGACGGTGGACAATGGCCTGCTTACTCCGACGCTCAAGACCAAGCGCCCCAAGGCGCTGGCGCGTTATCGCGAAGAGATTGAGGGTATGTATGCCTGAAAGGCCAGCAAGAGTTTCCTTGATGGTAGCCCGGGTGGAGCATGGCGGAACCCGGGGAGACGGTGTGCATAGGCCCCGGGTTACGAATTGGTGTCCGGGAAGAGCGGCATACCGGATATCAGTCAATGTGTCTTGGCTATTTCAGATATAATCGTGCAGCAGGATGGCCTCACAGGGATGTCTATTGGCACGGCCTGGAATCGTGCCACAACAATGCGGGTGTAGTTCAATGGTAGAACTTCAGCTTCCCAAGCTGACTACGTGGGTTCGATTCCCATCACCCGCTCCAATTTCTCTTCATTCACTCGAACAGGCGGTCTGCTGAAATGCGGCATTCACCGATCGACCGGAGCTGCTTTCTGATCGCTGTCGGCGGCTTTCTCGTCGGGCTGCTGGTATTCAAATGGGTACCCAATCCCATCAGCCTGTTGGATGGACCACGGTATGTGAAAAATCCAGCGGGTTTTGTTTTCAGAAACCACAGTATCCTGCCCGATCGGCCGACACTCACTATCGAAGGTGAGTTGGTGAACACCCGGGATTTTGCATGGAAGGATGTGGCGGTAGTGGCCAGTATCTATGCCGGCCGGGCCTACATGACCTATTGCACAAAGGATCTGCCTGATGTGGGCGGGCAGGCGATGCGCAAATTCGTGCTGGTCTGCCGCGAGACCGCGGGTAGCGGCCTGCCGAAGAACATCTCCTACGAACTGGCGGTGGCGAAAGCGGCCCGGGAATGAGCCGGGCCGCTGCTGGTTGTTCAGTGTACGCTTCCAAACGACAGGTCGACCGTGCTCGGTGGCATCGGCAGGCCGGCGATATGTGCGGCCTGGTACACAGGGCCGTGCGGAAACAGCCTGTACAGGTAGCGTTTGCCGCCTTGGTCGTAGAAACGCTCGGTCAGGGCCTTCAACACATGGCGGGCGCTACAGGATGCGCCTGCGGTCTTGCAGTGATTGCGCAGGAAGTAGACCACCTCCCAGTGCGCATCGGTCATCTTTATCCCTTCCTCCCGGGCGGCGGCCAGGGCGCTTTGCTCGTTCCAGTCGGCGTAGCCCTCGGGCAGATCGAGGTTCTCGTTCATCATCGGGTTGTTCGTTTGCATCAGTCGGCTCCTCTGGATTTCTCGGATTGCAGCAGGTGGCACCCGGATGCTGCTGAGGTGCGACAGGTTGCGGACGTGTCAAACCACGACGTCCTGAGTTATATATAGACCGCTTCCGGCCTAAAACCAAGTAAATTCCTCAGGTATTGCTGTGTACAACCATGCCGGCCATCCCCTGTGTTGGGAGGCAGGACGGTTTCGGGCGTCTTTTCAGCGCAAGCGGGGGTCAGCCCTTGGCGGCGAGCGCCCCGCGCAGGTATTTGACCAGCGCCTCGGCGCTGTCCGCATGGTGAACCAGGGCGCTGATCTTTCCATCCCGCCCGATCACGTAGATGATCGAGGAGTGGTCCATGGAGTAGTCCATGGCGGAGCCTTCCAGTTTCACCTTCTGGAAGATCACCAGGTAGCGTTTGGCCACCTTGGTGACCTCCTCGAGGGTGCCACTCAGGCCGATTGCGCCCGGGTAGAAGTAGCCGGCATATTCGCTGGCGATGGCAGGGGTGTCGCGCTCGGGATCGATGCTGATGAAGACAGGCTGGATCTGGGCGCGCTCCTTGTTGGTCATGGACTTGAGCGCCTGTGCCATCTTGCTCAGCGAGGTGATGCAGACATCGGGGCAACGGGTATAGCCGAAGTAGAGTGCGACCACCTTGCCCTTGAAATCGTGCAGGCTGACCGGCCCCTTGGCCGACTGCAGGGTGAAGTCGCCCCCGATCCTGGCGTAGGGGTCCTGCTTGTGCGGTTGAGGCTGGTTCTGTAGGCCAAACCAGATGCCGACAGCAATACTGGCGATGGCGACGAGGGCGAGGGTGATCTGTTTCATGGTGGGACTCGATACAGCTGGCCGGTGAATGAGTTAGCCATTCTACTCCTTTTCAGGAATGTCCCCCAGGTCACGGATCGGTGCCAGACACTGGGTGCCGACGCAGCGGTAGGCGATGCAGCCCTCCGAAGGCATCGTCTTGTCGGCCAGTGACTGCGGAAGCCGGGCGTCGCCGGGTATGGCGAATGCCTGTCGGCCGGGTCGGTAACCGGTGTTGGCGCGGGCCTGCCAATGCGCGAGCAAGTCTCCCGTGCCCCGAATGATCAGGGTCTCGGGGGGCGACTGCCATTCCTGCAGGGCGGTCAGCAGGCCGGTACAGTTGTACGGGGATTGCTGCAACTCCCCGGCCGCGGCCTCGAGGGTGTTTTCCGCGGCGGCCAGGTAGCGGGGTTCGCTCAGCAGACAGCCGAGACGCTGCAGGGCGAAAGCGGCAATGGCATTGCCGGAGGGCATGGCGTCATCGCTGAACGGGCGCATGCGTACCGGCAGCTGCTCGTGATCGTCGGCAGTGAAGTAGAAGCCGCCGCTTTCGTTGTCCTGGAAGTGCGCCAGAAGGACCTCGGCCAGCTGGATGGCAAAGCCGAGGTCTTCGTCGGACCAGCGGGCCTGCAGCAGTTCCAGGATGGCGTCGATCAGGTAGACATGGTCGTCCAGGTAGGCGTCCAGGGCGGCCTGGCCATCGCGGCTGCTCGCCAGCAGGCGTCCCTCCCGCCAGTGACGGGTGCGCAGATAGGTCAGGGCCTGTTCCGCCGAGACGACCCAGTCCGGCTGTTGCAGCATCCGTCCGGCGCGCGCCATGCCCCTGATCATCAGGGCGTTCCAGCTGCTGGGTATCTTCTCGTCGCGCCCGGGACGGATGCGTCGTTCACGCAGCGCAAACAGCTTGTCGCGGGCCGATTTGAGGTGACGCCTGACCTCGCGTGGATCCAGTCCGTATCGCCTGGCCAGGGTTCCGGTGTCGGTGAACACATGCAGGTGCCAGCACCCCTCGAAATTGGGTGGGCGTTCCAGCCCGTAACGTTCCGCAAACAGGGTGTACTCGGTGTCATCCAGGTGTTCTGCCACCTCCTTGCGGTTCCATACATAGAAGCGGCCTTCTTCGCCCTCGCTGTCGGCATCCAGGCTCGAATAGTAGCCGCCCTGCGGGGACTGCATCTCGCGCATCACCCATTGCGCGGTCCGTTCGCAGACGTGCCGGAACAGTGGGCGCTGCGCGTCCGCCTGCCAGGCATCGGCGTAAAGTGCCAGCAGCGGACCATTGTCATAGAGCATCTTCTCGAAGTGCGGAATCATCCACTGCGCATCGACCGCATAGCGGCAAAAGCCGCCACCAAGTTGGTCGTTGATGCCGCCCTCCGCCATGCGCTCGAGTGTGAAAAGGGCCATGTGGCGGGCCTTGGCGTCGTCACGCAGGGTGCCATGGCGCAACAGGAAATCGAGGGTGCTGGGGTGGGGGAACTTGGGGGCGCTGCCGATGCCGCCGTTTTGCGCATCGAAATAACGTTCGAGCTGGGAGCACGCCTCGTACAGCAGCGATTCCCCGGGCAGATCAGAGGCCTGTGCCTGGTTGAGTTGTTCCAGGGCCTGCTGCATGGAGCGGTTCTGTTCCTGTATGGCCTCGCGCTGGTCGTGGTAGGCTGCATGAACCGAACGCAGCACCTGTTCGAAGGAGGGCATACTCTGACGCGGCTGCGGCGGGAAATAGGTGCCCGCAAAAAACGGCGTAAGGTCGTCCGGCATCAGAAATACGGCCAGCCGCCGGGCCGCTGGGTGAGCAGCTGGTGTGCGGTTTGGTAGATCTTGTCCAGGTCCGGGCGCTCCTCCCGGTCCACCTTGATGTTGACGTAGAGCTCGTTCATCAGCCGGGCCGTGGCGGCGTCCTCGAAGGACTCGTGCGCCATGACATGACACCAGTGGCAGGCCGAGTAGCCGATCGAAAGCAGGATGGGGCGATCCTCGCGGCGTGCCAGCGCCAGCGCCTCGTCGCACCAGGGCCACCAGTGTACCGGGTTCCCGGCGTGCTGTTGAAGATAGGGGCTGGTGGCGTCGGCAAGATGGTTGTGCTCATGTTCCATTTTGGGATCATACGATGTGGCCACCGATATTCAGGACACAGGGACTGCGGGGTAATTGGACTTGCCTGGACATCATGTATAGATCTGGATCAGTGCGGCCGTCCGCTCATGGGGCTAAGCTGGAGCAGTACTGCGAGGTGCGCATTTACACGCAAGGAGACGGCCATGTCCAAGAAATCGAAAGTGATCGACGCACTCAAGAAGGAGATCAAGGCGCGCAAGGCCAAGATCGCCAAGCACAAGGCGAAGTTGAAGAAGGCGAAGAAGAAACTCAGGAAAACCGCCAGGAAGTAAGCGAGGCAGTGCGGGTGGGGCTGGGACGGTCCGGCTCACCCGCCGGTGTCAGCGGCCGATGATGGAGCCCAGTATGCCACGCACGATACGCCGCCCGAGGGTGGAACCGATCGAGCGTGCGACCGACTTGGCCATGGCCTCCACAATCCCCTGGCGCTGACGGCCGCTGCCGCGGCGCTTGCGCTCGGCGGCCTTCTCTTCCTTCTCGCGCCGCTTGCGCTCCTCCTCGGCCTGCAGTTCCCTGGTGCGTTTCTGTTCGAGTTCCTGCTCACGTTTGTGCAGTAACTCGTAGGCCGACTCGCGATCGACCGCCTGTTCGTATATGCCCTTGAGCGGGGAGCGTTCGCGCAGTTGCTGCCTTTCGCTCTCGTCCAGCGGTCCAATGCGCGATTGTGGCGGTGCCATCAGTGTGCGCTCGACCACGCCGGGAACGCCCTTCCTGTCCAGCGTCGAGACCAGTGCCTCGCCCACGCCGAGTTGGGTGATGACCTCGAAGGTGTCGAAGGCCGGGTTGGGTCGGAAGGTGTCTGCAGCGACCTTTGCCGCTTTCCTGTCCTTTGGGGTGAAGGCGCGCAGCGCGTGCTGGATACGGTTGCCCAGCTGGCCGATGACCTCGTCCGGTACATCATTGGGGTACTGGGTAATGAAGAATACGCCTACGCCCTTGGAGCGGATCAGGCGCACCACCTGGGTGATCTTCTCCAGCAGGGCCTTGGGGGCGGTGGAAAACAGCAGGTGTGCCTCGTCGAAGAAGAACACCAGCCTGGGGCGGTCGGCATCGCCACGCTCCGGCAGCTCCTCCATCAGCTCCGAGAGCAGCCACAGCAGGAAGGTGGCGTAGATACGGGGTGAGTGGTACAGGGTGGTGGCATCCAGCAGGCTGATCACGCCGCGCCCCGAGAAGTCGGTCTGCATGAGGTGCTCGATACGCAGGGCGGGCTCGCCGAAGAATTGTTCACCACCCGATTCCTCGAGTACCAGCAGGCGGCGCAGGATGGCGTTCACACTGCTGCGCGAGATGTTGCCGTATTCGCGCCCCAGTTCCTTTGCGTTGTCCGCGACCCAGTTGAGCATGGAACGCAGATCCTTGAGATCGAGCAGCAACAGGCCCTGGTCGTCCGCCACGGCGAAGGCGATGTGCAGGATGCCCTCCTGGGTCTCGTTGAGCTCCAGCAGGTTGGCGAACAGGGTTGGCCCCATATCCGATACCGTGGTGCGCAGGGGGTACCCCTTGTCGCCAAACAGATCCCAGAACAATAGCGGATTGCCCTCGAAGCGATGCCCCTCTATGCCGATGTACCGGATCCGTTCGTCGACCTTGGGATGCGGTTTGCCGGCGGTCGCGAGGCCCGACAGATCGCCCTTGATGTCGGCGGCAAAAACCGGAACGCCGATACGCGAGAAGGATTCCGCCAGCACCTGCAGGGTAACGGTCTTTCCGGTACCGGTGGCGCCGGTGATCAGTCCGTGACGGTTGGCCATGCCGGCGTCCAGGGTGATCTGGCGCTCGCCGTTGCCTCCCAGCAGGATGGTGGTGTCGTTCATGCGGCGTTCCCTCTTGTTGTGTGGCTTTCGGCCGGACCGGCTGGCGGATTTGCCGGGACCTCGAATGACAGGGACAATACAACGAAGCCTCAATTCGCAACAAGCCGGTTTCAATTCTGGCCGGGCCAATACCAGGACAAGAGCAACACGGAGTCAGACTATGCGTTGGCGCGGTCGCAGACAAAGCAACAATGTCGATGATGAACGGTTCAGTTCCGCCTCCGGTCCCGGCGGAATGGGCAGCGCGGGTGGCGGATTGCTACGCCTGCTGCCAACGGTGATTCGTCTGCTCGGTTTCAAGGGCACATTGATTGCGGGACTGGGTGTTGCGGCTTTCGTGCTGCTCGGAGGCGATCTCAGCGGTTTGCTGGGTGGCGGGATGCCGGCGCGTTCGCCGGGCGGGGCGGATACGCAGCGGCAATCGGCGGCCGAGACCGAGCAGGTGGCCTTTGTGAAGGCCATACTGGCGGACACCGAGGATACCTGGCAGAAGCTGTTTGCCGAAGCGGGTAGGAAATACGAATATCCGCGCCTGGTGCTTTACCGGGGTGCGATTCAGTCGGCCTGCGGTACCGGACGCTCGGCAATGGGCCCGTTCTATTGTCCGGGCGATCACAGGGTGTACCTGGATCTCGGTTTCTTCGACGAACTGGCGCGCCGGCACGGGGCGCCGGGTGACTTTGCCCAGGCCTATGTGATTGCGCACGAGATCGGGCACCATGTGCAGACCCTGCTCGGGACATCGGCGCGTGTACAGAAGGCGCGCCGTTCGCTGGGTGAGGCCGCCGGCAACCGCCTCTCGGTGCGCCAGGAACTTCAGGCCGACTGTTATGCTGGTATCTGGGCGCATCATGCCAACCGCAGCCGCCAATTGCTCGAAAAGGGGGACATGGAGGAAGGGCTGACCGCCGCCAATGCCATCGGTGACGACCGCCTGCAGCGGGAGGCGACCGGGCGTGTATCGCCGGATCCCTTTACCCATGGTACATCCGGGCAGCGTGTACGCTGGTTCAGCCGCGGGTACAAACAGGGCACCCTGAATGCGTGCGACACCTTTGCGAAGGGAGCAAGGCTGTAAACCGTGTCAACCCAATTCTAAAATGTCCCCTTTTCTCCCAAGCTGAAATGTCCCCTTGGTGAGTCCGGGGTCATGAGGGGACGAGGGGGCGCCTCATCTCCAGGGATGGTCCGGTGCAGGCCT
>JAKRWE010000179.1 GCA_024712425.1 Chromatiales bacterium | reverse complement strand
TATCCACCTCCACATCGGTGACCTGCCAAGGTGCCTGGATACCCAGTATCTGGGTGTATAGATCAACGTCTCTCATGCTCCCCTACGCTAAACTACCCACTCGATCAGGGGAAGAGCCACAATCTGGAGAAAAGCCCATGGACAACACGGAACAGATCATCACCCTGATTCAGACCTACCTGGCCGAGTACGGCCTCAAGGTGGTCGCCGCGCTGGCGATCCTCGTCATCGGCCGCATCGTGGCCGGCTGGGTGCGCAAGCTGGTGGCACGCCTGATGGCCAAGGGCGGCACGGACGAGACCATCATTGGTTTCGTCAGCAGCCTGGCCTATATCGCCATGATGGCCTTCGTGGCTCTTGCGGCACTCGGGCAGCTCGGCATAGAGACCACCTCCTTCATCGCCGTACTCGGCGCCGCCGGCCTGGCTATCGGTCTCGCCCTGCAGGGTTCGCTGGCCAACTTTGCCGCCGGCTTCCTGATGATCATCTTCCGTCCCTTCAAGGCGGGTGATTTCATTGAGGGTGCCGGGGTTTCCGGAGTGGTCGAGAAGATCGAGATGTTCACCACCACCATGCGCACCGGTGACAACAAGACCATCATCATCCCCAACGGCAGCCTGGCCAATGGCAATATCATCAACTACTCGGCCAAGGAGACCCGTCGCGTGGACCTGACCGTGGGCGCCTCCTACGATGCGGACATCAAGCAGGTGCGTGAGGTGCTGAAGGGCATCATCGCCTCGGACGAACGCATCCTGCCGGATCCGGAGCCGATGATCGCGGTGGGTGAACTGGCCGACAGCAGCGCCAACTTCGTGGTACGCGTCTGGGTTAAGAGCGGTGATTACTGGGGCGTGTTCTTCGACATGACCGAGGCGGTCAAGCTGCGCTTTGATGAAGAGGGTATCGGCATCCCTTATCCGACACGCGATATCAACCTGTACGAACGCAAGACCGCCTGACCGGCGGCGCGCAGCAGGCGGCTTCGGCCGCCTGTTTTCGTTATCACTTCTGCTAGTATTTTCGGAATGAATGACAGGATGCGCCTCGGGGAGGGGTCATGGGCAAGTTGATCAAGTGGATATTGGGCCTGGTGATTGCGGTGGTCGTGCTGGTGGCGGCTGCGGTGGTCGTTCTGCCGATGGTTTTCGATCCCAATGACTACAAGGACGAGATCGTCAGCGCGGTGAAAGACAAGACCGGGCGTGAGCTGGCGATTGCCGATCCACTCGAATTGACCGTGTTCCCCTGGCTCGGGGTCGAGACCGGGGGGGTGACCCTTGGCAATGCCCCGGGGTTCGGGGACGAGCCGTTCGCCCGGGTGCGCAAGCTCGGGGTACGGGTGAAGCTGCTGCCACTGCTGAGCCGCAAGCTCGAGGTCGACACCCTGGTGCTCGATGGCGCCGATCTGAACCTGCAGAAAAACAGCAAGGGCGTCACCAACTGGGACGATCTTGCAGGGGAGAAAGGAGAATCCGGAGGGCAACCCGCACAGGCCGAGGCCGCGAAGGCGGGCGGCCCGGGCCTGGCCTCGGTGCAGATCCAGGGAATCCAGCTCAGCGATACCCGGGTCAGCTGGCGTGATGAGCAGGCGGGTGCGCAATACGTGCTGGGCAAGGTGCGCTTGAAAACAGGCGCACTGAGCGCAGGTGCCGCAGTGCCGGTCGAGGCCGGTTTCACCCTGACCAGCAGCAAGCCCCGCATGGTGGTGAACCTGGACATGCAGGTCAGCGTCAGTGCGGCCAATGAGTTCCAGAAGATCAGCATGGACGGCCTGGTCCTGACCATCGATGGCAAGGGTGAGGGGCTGCCCAAGGACGGCTTGACGCTGAAACTGGCCGCCGATATCGTGGCTGATCTTGCGGCCGATACGGCCAAGGTCGCCAACCTCAAACTGAACGGGCCGGAGACCGAACTCGCGGGCAGCCTGGATATCGCGAAATTGCAGACCGCGCCGCAACTGAACGGTGAGATCAGGCTCTCGCAGACCAATGTCAAACAACTGGCGAGACTGTTCGGGACCGATATACAGACGGCCGATCCGAAGGCGCTGACCCGGGTGAGCGCCAGCATCAAACTGGCACATGAGGGCGAGGCGACCCGCCTGGATCCTGTCCAACTGACGCTGGATGACACCAAGGCGACGGGCTATGTGCGCCTGCTCAGCACCAAGGGGCCGGTGGTGCGGGCAAAACTGGACCTGGATGCCATCGACCTGGATCGTTATTTGCCGCCTGCATCCGAGGAAAAGGCGGCCAACGATTCCGAAAAGGCGAAGGCCTCGGCGAATGGCAGTAAAGATCCCTTTGCCGCGCTGAGAACGCTGGATCTCCAGGCACAGGCAAGCATAGGCAAGCTGACCGTCAGCAAGGCGAAGATGCGGGACGTGGTGGTCAAGGTCACCAGCAAGGGCGGTGTGCTGAAGGTCGATCCCATGGGAGCCAATCTCTATGAAGGAAAATACCAGGGAAAGATCACCCTGGATGCCCGCAGCAGGACGCCTAAGGTACATGCTGTCGAGAACCTGACGGGCATCCAGATTGGTCCGCTGCTCAAGGACGTGCTCGGCCAGGATCGTCTGCTGGGCAAGGGCGATGTGCGCGTGGACATTCGCATGGTCGGGCTTTTCGAGGCCGAGATCAGGAAGAGCCTGAGCGGCAATGGGCGCTTCATCTTTGCGGATAGTGCCTACAAGGGGGTCAACATCGCCAAGCTGATCCGCAATGCCACTGGCCAGGGCGGCGGAGCGACCCAGGCCGGCGATACCGAGGAGCGTACCGACTTTACCGAAATGAGCGGCTCCTTCACCGCCAGGAATGGTGTGATCAACAATCCCGATCTGAAGGCCAAGTCACCCCTGCTGCGTATCACCGGGAAGGGTGACGTGAATCTGCCGGCCAACACGGTCAATTACCTGCTGACCACCGAGATCGTGGGTTCGCTGAAGGGGCAGGGTGGCGCGGCTGCTGACCAGTTGAGCGGTGTGCCGATCCCGGTGCGTATCAAGGGGGCGCTGGACAGCCCGAGTTACACGCCCGACCTGAAGGCGCTGCTCAACGCCAAGGCGAAGCAGCGACTGGAGCAGGAAAAGGCTAAGATCCGGACCAAGATCGAGGAAAAGGCAAAGGGTGCCCTGGGCGACAAGCTGAAGGGGCTGTTCGGCCGTTGATCTACTTTTCCGCCACCAGGTAGCAGATCCAACCGGCATCCGCGTCTGCTTCCTCGGCCGGGTAGAACTCGCCGCTGGCCTCGCCGTTCTCGTCCCACCCCTGCCAGTAGACGGTCACCTTGCTGAAACCGGCCTCGTCCAGCAGGTCGCGGATTTCCGGCAGGGTGTACAGGCGCCAGTCATAGCTGAATGCCTGCTCCATGACCGAGCCGTCCGGGAAGGCGAAATGGATATGGCAGATCAGGTTGTTGTCGATCGGGTTGAACCGGTCCTGGTCCCAGATATAGGTAAAGCCCTCGCCGCCATCGTCGATCTCGCGCTCCTCGTCGATCTCGCGGAAGCTGTCGTAGCCGCCGTAGGCGTCCAGGAACATGATGCCGTCGTCGACCAGGTTGTTCCGCGCCACCTTGAAATACCGCAGCAGATCGGAACGTTCCTTGAACAGCCAGTAGCTGAAGTTCATCGCCAACAGCATGTCCACCGGCTGGTTCTCGGCATTGAGCACGTTGCCCTGGATCAGGGCGACCCGGGCGCGCTGCTTGTCATTCAGTTCGGCCAGGCGGTTGTGTCGTCCCCAGTCCAGTACTTCCGCATCGAGGTCCACGCCAACGGCCGTATTACGGCCGCTGCGGCGTACCCATTCGCAGCAGACATTGGCCGTGCCGCAGAAGTCCTCGCGCAGATGGCGTGCTTTGCGTCCCCGGATCTCCTCGAAGGTCTGCTCCACGAAATCGACCTCGGCCTCGGCACACTGTACCGACAGCTCGTACAGGCGGTGGCGATCGGCCTGTGCCGCGGCATCGTTCTTCCTGCGTTTTTTCTGTTTCATCTTGCCCATGATCGAGTGAAAACTTGCTTTTGCCGAGGGCCAACTATACTTCAACGGAGTGGTACACAGATACAGACGAGCGACGGAGGACAGAAGATGGGCGTGGCATCGACCATCCAGGCATACCTGGACAGTCATCGGGTGGCCTACGAAATCATCGAACACCCTGAAACCAAAACCGCAAAACAGACGGCCGAAGTGGCCCACATACCGGCAGATCAGATGGCCAAGCCGGTGCTCCTCGGAGACGATATAAACTATCTGCTGGCGATTATCCCGGCGACCCATCGCCTGGATCTGGACCGGCTCAACCAGGTCATGGCACGCAGCCTCGAGGTGGTCGAGGAGGACGAGGTGGCCATGACCTTCAATGACTGTGAAACGGGGGCCATCCCCGCCGTGGGAGAGGCCTATGGCGTGGATATCGTCCTCGATGCCGCGCTCACCCACCAGACCCGCGTGTTTTTCGAGGCAGGTGACCACCAGCACCTCGTGCAGATGGATGGCGACGAGTTCCGCCTGCTCACGGAACACGTGCCCCGGGTCCAGGTCAGCCACCACCTCTGAATCCTGCTATACAGGCTTTCTTTATGTCAACCCAATTCTAAAATGTCCCCTTTTCTCCCAAGCTGAAATGTCCCCTTGGTGAGTCCGGGGTCATGAGGGGACGAGGGGGCGCCTCATCTCCAGGGATGGTCCGGTGCAGGCCTG
>JAKRWE010000178.1 GCA_024712425.1 Chromatiales bacterium | reverse complement strand
TCTTCATGCTGGGAGGTGAGAGCTATCGACTGAAGCACAAACGCGAGAGCTGATTTTTTGTCGCCCCGGGTGGGTCAATTTTATTGGCCGAGGGGGGGTCAAAATTATTGGCCATTGACAGGGGTGAGTCGATGCGCAAACTGGCCGCCGAATTGACCGATCGTGACCGGCCGGAGTAGAAAACCCACTCCAGTGAGGGACCGGTGAGCGAGTCGGTCACGTTCCCCGGAATCGGCGGTCACGTTCGCCGAAATAGGCACCTGTCACGCTAAAAATGGTCCCTATGCTCGCACATTCGGTACGATGTCAGTCTCAATGAAAGACACACAAGCCCAACAATTTATCCGTGCCCTGAAGCAAGCCTTGTCCCCACGACAGGTTCTCACTGCTGAACGCCAAACCCTGCGTTACCGGCGGGGCATACGAATTGGCGAAGGAAATGCCATCGCGGTCGTGATCCCTCATTCATTTCTGGAACTCTGGAACGTCCTCAAGCTCTGCGTGGCGTTCGACAAGATCATCATCATGCAGGCGGCCAACACAGGCCTGAACGCCGGCTCCACGCCCCATGGAAACGACTACGACCGTGACGTGATCATCATCAGCACTCTGCGTCTGAACCTGCTCAGTATTATAAAAAACGGCACCCAGGTCATTGCCGGCGCAGGCACAACATTAACCCAGTTGGAGAACGCACTTCGACCCATTGGGCGCGGGCCGCATTCAATTATTGGCTCCTCCTGCATTGGCGCCTCGGTCATCGGTGGTGTCTGTAACAACTCGGGTGGCAACCTCCTAAATCGGGGCCCTGCTTATACCGAACTCGCCTTGTATGCCCAACTGAACGCAAACGGGCAACTATCCCTGGTCAATCATCTCGGTATCGAGTTAGGGGAAACAGCGGAGGAAATTCTCTTCAATCTCGAGCACGCCGACTTGGGCAGGCATGATGTTTCAGATGAAAAGGCCATGGCTTCGGATCGGGAGTACGCTGTTCGTGTGCGGGATATCCATGCGGATACCCCTGCCCGTTTCAACGCCGACCCCCGGCGCCTGCACGAGGCCAGCGGATGTGCCGGAAAGCTCGCTGTGTTTGCAGTACGCATGGACACCTTTCCACTACCGGCGCGTGAGCAGATCTTCTTTATCGGCACCAACCGGCCCGACGACTTTACCTACCTCAGGCAACAGATACTGACTGATTTCCGTGAGCTGCCAGATATGGCGGAGTACATGCATGCCAGTTACTTCGATGGTGCCGAGCAGTACCGCAAGGACACCTATCTGCTCATCCGCCGGTTTGGCCCTGGCGCGTTGCCAAGGTTGTTTTCCCTGAAATCCTGGGTGGACGGCCTATGCGAATCGATACCCGGGTTGCCGCCGCGAGTGCCCGATCGCATCCTCCAATATGCCAGTCGACTCTGGCCTGACCACCTTCCAGGGGGCATACGGGCGTTTCGCAAGCAATTTGAGCATTTTCTCATCCTCAAATGCAGCGATGCCGCTGTCACCCCCACCCGCCAGCTGCTGCTACAGCATTTTGGTGAACCAACGCGATCCCCGGGGGAGGACATCACCTGCTGGTTTGAATGCACAGAGAAGGAAGGAAGTGCAGCCCTGCTGCATCGCTTCGTGGCCGGCGGAGCCGCTGCTCGCCATGCCATCATGCACTCAGAAGAGACCGGCGAGATCATGCCACTGGATGTGGCACTCCCTCGCAACACAGAGGATTGGCATGAAATACTACCGCATGAGATTCTTGACCAGTTGGCAGCCCCCTACCGCCTTGCCCATTTCTTTTGCATGGTCTTCCACTGGGATTTTGTGGTCAAAAAGGGCGTGGACGCCAGTGCGCTGAAACAGAGGATCATGTCTTTACTGGATGAAAGAGGAGCAAAATACCCCGCCGAACATAATGTTGGTCATGTCTACGAAGCCGAACCCACGTTGGCAAACTTTTATCAGCAACTCGATCCGACAAACAGCTTCAATGCCGGCTTGGGAAAGATGTCGAAGAACAAATATTATGCCAAATAACACTCCTGACCCCTTAACCCGTTCGCGTACCGAAGCAATGATGCATCTCCCAACCGAGTGCTCGGCAGATCGGATAAACTGGTCTGATCGATAACACTTTGAATCAGAAAATATGGACTTGAACCCTCTCGGCAATACAGACATCAAGGTCAGCTCCATCTGCCTCGGCAGCATGACATGGGGTGAACAGAACACCCAGGAAGAGGCCTTTGAGCAACTCGATTATGCCGTCGCTAATGGCGTCAATTTCATCGATACCGCCGAACTTTATGCAATTCCACCACGTGCCGAGACATACGGGGAAACTGAGCGCATCATCGGCAACTGGCTAAAAAGTCGTGGTCAGCGTGACCGCGTGGTAATCGCTAGCAAGATTGCCGGCCCAGGTGAAGACTGGATTGGACATATCCGTGAGGGAAAAACCGTGTTCAATCGCCACTACATTGAACAGGCAATCGATGCCAGCCTCAAGCGCTTGCAAACCGACCACATTGATCTTTACCAACTGCACTGGCCGGAACGGGATACCAATTGTTTTGGGCAACTCGGATACAAGGGTAAAGCAGAACCCTTCACCCCTATCGAGGAAACACTCGAAGTGCTGGGCGAGCAGACGCGCGCCGGAAAAATCCGTCACATCGGTCTGTCCAATGAAACGCCTTGGGGAGTGATGCGTTTTCTGCACGCGGCAGAATCGCTTGAACTTCCACGGGTGGTCAGCGTGCAAAACCCCTATAGCCTACTCAACCGCACGTTCGAGATCGGTCTATCCGAGATTTCCCTGCGCGAACAAGTAGGACTGCTCGCCTATTCACCGCTCGGCTTCGGCGTTCTATCAGGAAAATATCTCGGCAACACCAAACCGGAAGGCGCACGCATCACCCGCTGGCCTCAATACGAACGCTACAGCAATCCACAGGCCATCGCCGCCACCGAGGCCTATGTGGCGTTGGCCAGGGCGCATAACCTGGATCCTGCGCAGATGGCCCTGGCTTACGTCAACAGTCGCCCCTTCCTCACCAGTACCATAATCGGCGCCACCAACATGGCTCAGCTCCGCTCAAACATCGAAAGTGTTTCCGCCACCCTCAGCGAGGAGGTGTTGCAGGAAATTGAGGCCATACATCAACGCTGGCCCAACCCCTCCCCCTGAGGCTCAATACAGGCTTGGACGTGTTATGACCTATTCGGGGAAACCAGCCCGGAAAGAATCATCACCGGCTGTTCGCGCCAGGCATCTGTATCGGCAAATTGCCTGACGATCCGGCCAGACAGTAATTGCCGATCGGCGTTGGCCGCTTCCTGTATAAATGAACGCAGCATCGCCTTGCTACCTGGCCACTCCGAAGCCGGTTTAAGCAGCGCATTCACCAAGGCTTCCTCCCCCATGAGTCGATGCTTAAAATGCGCGCCGTCTACGCGCGTCCGCAGGCCGAATCCCACCTGCCAACGTGGCCCGACCAATCTACGTAGACCCTTCAGGGTTCTGAGCTTTCCACACAGGGAAAAGCGCACCGCGCGTTTATCCGCTTCCGCCTGGACATCCGCCACCAAACCATAAAAGGCACTCAACAACTCAGGGTTGTCGATGGACATCCTGCCGAGCGTAACGCCATGCCGTTTAGCGCTTGCCGTCACTTGCCGCAAATCAGCAGCCGACAGTAATCCCTCCTCAATCAACAAATGATGCCTGACCCGCTGCCCCCCCTGCTCCGCGCTGGCCATCACACTGCCAAAAGCAGTCGTGCCGGCCAATGGTAGCGTAGCGATCAGTTTCAGTAATTTTCGCCTCGTTTCACTCATATGTCCTTCCTACAGGGCAGCCTTGACCACGCCACCATCAACCCGTACGGCAGCCCCGTTGGTGGCCGAGGCGCGTTGACTGCTCAGATACACGATCATGTTCGCCACCTCTTCGGTTGTCGCGAAACGCTGGATCAGCGAACTGGGGCGAATATTCGCAAAAAATTCCTGTTCCATCTCGTCGAAGGTCATACCCTGTTGATCAGCGATCTGCTGCACAAAAGTCTCAACGCCCTCCGAACGCGTTGGGCCTGGCAAAACGGAGTTGACGGTAACGCCCGTCCCCTTGGTGGTTTCCGCCAGCCCCCTGGCAACGCTAACCTGTGCGGTCTTGGTCATTCCATAATGGATCATCTCTTCCGGGATCTGTACCGCCGATTCGCTCGCGATGAACAGGATACGCCCCCAGTCCCTGCCGCGCATCCCCGGTAAATAGTGCCGGCTCAGACGCACCCCACTGAGCACATTAACCTCAAAAAACCGCAACCAATCCTCATCAGGAATCTCTTCAAACGGTTTCGGCTCGAAGATTCCGAGGTTATTGACCAGGATATCCACAGCCGGCAACTGATCTATCACAGCATTGCAACCAGCCGCGCTTCCAAGATCGGCATTGATCCCTTCCACTTTTGCATTGGGCAGCTGCTCCCGGATATGTCCGCAGGCGCTCTTCACCGCTTGTGCGGTACGCCCGTTGATCCAGACCCGGGCGCCTTCTTGTGCCAGGCCCAATGCAGCAGCAAAACCGATGCCCTTGGTCGATCCGGTCACCAATGCCTTTTTGTCTCTTATGCCCAAATTCATCCGCCATCTCCTCAGATAAAACGCTCAACACCCTGCTTCAGAAACACCAGGGGGCTCTTCCCCTGATCGAGTGGGTAGTTTAGCGTAGGGGAGCATGAGAGACGTTGATCTATACACCCAGATACTGGGTATCCAGGCACCTTGGCAGGTCACCGATGTGGAGGTGGATAT
>JAKRWE010000177.1 GCA_024712425.1 Chromatiales bacterium | reverse complement strand
TTCCTTGGGTCAATGGTGAATTAGCCATTTCTTTTCCTTTTGGTTATTGGGTGAATTGGCGCACATTGTCCCCGGTTGTTGTCATGGCATCCGGGGATATTTTTATACAGCGATAGGGGAGCATTTGTCATGGGCGCAGAACCGATTGTAGAAGATTTGGACGTGCCGCCGAATCCTGATATTGACGAACTGGCCGCCGTCCCCGAACTGGCCCCGGATGTCGGCACTCCGCCGCCCGATGATGCGCTACTGGATAGCGCCGGGGCCGTGTTTGATCCAAAGTTGCACGCAACCAAACGTGACGGCAGCCCATCCTATACGAAGAGCGGCCGCTTCCGCAAGATACGCACGCCCCGGGCAGCGGCCGCGAACGACGAGACCTCGGAAGACCGGCGTTATCGGACGGCGGCCGAAGGCACCGTGGCCGCGATCGAATTGATGGCTACCATGATCGGTGGCGACGCATTCGCCTATATAAAGGACAGGAAGACCGGGATCGACGAGAAGGCGTCCGGCATCGACGCCTTTGCGGCGTGGTACGAGTCACGCGGCATCGAGGATTTCCCGCCCGGTATCGTCGTCGCCATTTGGGCAATCACGTATTGCGCACCCCGGTTTGCCCATCAACCAGTCCGGGACCGGTTCAGGAAGATCGGCTCTAAGGTGGCTAGAGGAATTTCCAAGGTTTTCAAGAGCTTACGCAAGATGGGCAAAAAGTGACCCATGCACGTTCTAATCGTAGGCACATCTGGCAGCGGGAAGACGTATTTTGCCCGAATGCTCGCCGAGCGCGCATTGGCCAACAGGCGCCCCGTGCTGGTCTATGACGTGATAGATAGCGACTGGCCACCGGGCGCCCGGGTCTTCGATGATGAGCACGAATTCTCACAAGCGGCCCATAGATCGCGCGGCGCGATGCTGATCATCGACGAGGCGGGCGAGGTTATCGGACGCAGTAA
This sequence comes from Chromatiales bacterium, assembly GCA_024712425.1. GTDB lineage: Bacteria > Pseudomonadota > Gammaproteobacteria > Chromatiales > Chromatiaceae > MONJU. The sequence goes on along the minus strand of JAKRWE010000177.1, from coordinate 6,787 downwards.
CTACGAACTGTTTTGGCTGGCCACCCGGGCCCGCCATCTAGGTGCGACTAGCGTTTTCATCACCCATCGTCCCAGCCAGCTGGCCCCCGTGATCCGGGACAATTGTCAGGAACTGATTCTGTTCGCTAGCCCCTCGAGCACTGGAAAACTGCTGGCCGAGGAGTTCAATGCACCGTCCCTCGAGGAGTGCACCAACCTTCCGCGCGGCCGCTACATCCGCGCATCACGCATGAGGAGAAACTAATGCCGTTGCCGATTCTGCCCGCCCTGATCGCGGGCGCCGCATACCTTATATATAGTGGATTCCGCGAGGAGGGTCCCGTGGATACCCCGAATCCCCATGCGGGGACAAAGCCCCATTCGGGGGCAAAGCCCCATGCGGGAGCTAAGAGAGGGCCCGGGCGTCCGAAAGGGACCAAGGCAAAGTCCAAGGTGGCAACTAAGGAAGCGCCAAAAGCGGCTCCAAAGTCGGCTCCAAAGCCTGCTCCGAAGTCAAAGCCCAAGCCTAAGGAGGACCCGAAGTCCCCAGGGACGGGGACAATCCCCAGTAACGGGGACAATGTGCCGGACACGAAGCCAAAGCCTGAGCCAAATCCTGAGCCAAAGCCTGAGCCGGAGCCTGAGCCGGAGACATCTTGACATCCTGCCATCAATGGTCTATGTTCGCTAGGTCATAACTATCACTGGAGATATCACCATGCTTGGCAGAGCACGCCTTGAAACCGTAGCGCTTACACTGATCACTCTGGCCGTGATCTATCGCGCTGGTTACAAATCTTGGATTGAGGGTTAACCCAAATGCCGATTCTGACTAAGAAACTGCCGTCGTTCACCGGTGTAGCACCGGGTCAGACTGCGAGTTGCCGCATCCCGAGCGGCTTTGCGTATCATGGGTTCTATCTGGATATGACTCCGGGTACCACCGGTTGGGATGTCTCGCATATCACCGAAATGCGCCTGATCGCCAACGGTATCGTGATCCAGCGGTGGTCGGGTCTCGATCTGGATGCCGCGAACAAATTCGATGGGCTGCCTCCGTTTGACTGGTCCGGAACCGACCATCATTACATCGCGCTGACTGCGACCCGGAACAACCTGAAAACGCGGGCCGCTCAAGAGGCCACCGCAATCGCGTTTGGCGCTGTGAATGATCCGCTGCCGATCCGAACCCTGCTGATCGAAGTCGACATTGACAGTACTGCCCCGGCCGGTTCCGGTCTTGAAGGCTATGCTACTGTGTCGGCCCGTCCCGATCTGGGTGGTAAACCGGCGATCCTCAAACTGGAACGTAAGTTTATCTATAGTCCGACTGGCAGCGGTGAATATGATATCGCGGACTTGCCTCGCACCGGCGCTGTTAGCCGGATTCTGTTCAGTAAGCCGGACAAGATTGACAAAGTCGTCGTCTCGGCCGATAGCGTAGAGCTCTGGAACCGTACTCGTTTCGTGAACGAGACAATCATCAAGTCGTATGACCATCGGACCGTTCAGAACCGCTTCTTCGCGATTGATACCACCGAACAAGGCAATGGCAACGACGCGTGGAATGTGAGCGGTGTTAGCGATTTCCGCGTCAAGCTCTACATGAATGGCGCGGCCGATATCGACGTGATCGTTGAGTATCTCAGCACCTTGGGTAACTGACGTGTCATACTCTAGCGTCAATGGTCCGGTCGGTGACGAGGGCATCGACGGCATTTGGGGTGCGATCACCGATACAGTAAGCGGTGTCATACGCAGTGCCGGTGATTACGTGCATGAGAAATTCCTCGGCCGCAACGACTATCCCGGCAGCGATCAGACGTACTACACGCCGTATGGCCCCGAGGCCCCGGCACACGGTCAGGTATCTGGCCGTGGTCCGGAGACGAAAGGACCGCAAGGCATGCAGTTCTGGAACGTTCCCGGAATCTACCTGGTCGGCGCTGCCGTGCTGGTAGCCGTCGTTCTGATCGCCAGGCGCTGATGCCGTATTTTCTCGTAGCAGCGGGGCTCGGCGCTCTGGCGCTGATAGACCATACGTCGTATAACGCGGGCAAAGCTGCGCGTGATCTATCGCCCGCGCTATTCGTTGGCGCGGTTGGATTCCTTATAATGGCGTGGAAGAAATGAGCGCGGACCCTACGAAACTGCCCGATCTGAAATTGGCCAGTGCCGCCCAAAGCGGCGCCGGGCAGTCGTCGCGGCAGGATATACGCGCCGAGGCTGCCGGTGACATCAATAGCGGTATCGCCCCCGGGGCGAACGTATGGCTGCTGGGGGCAGCGCTAGCCGTGCTTGCATACGTCGTCTACAAGCGGATGGGATGATGCCCGGGATCCCAGCCATTGATTCACTTGGTATCAACAGCGCAGCCGGGAGCGGGGCGCATCAGCGCGTCCAGCAGGCTATCAGGGATCGGCTGGCTGGCAAGATCAATAGCGGTGTATCTGGGATTGACGTTGCGCTGTTGGCCGTGATTGGAGCGATCGTATGGCTAGTCAGTACCCGCTAGTTCCCGGTAACGGGGAACAAAGTGTCTTTGACATGCAGGTCATTACCGAGCCGGATCAGGCATTACTCGATACCCTGCATCCGGATATCGAGCCTGATATGCCGGTGTATATAGAGGTATCTTTGGATGGTGTTTCACGCGGGAAGATGGCATTGAGCTTGATAACGAACAATGGCCTGAATCTGGTCGCCATTCTGGGAATGATCGGGACGCCCGGGTTCGTTGATATCGCCGTTCGGGCAACCGTTGTGATGGCGCAACGGTTAGGGTTCGATGGGGCGGTGGCCGAGGCGATGACCCCGGCGCACGATCGGCTGTATAGGCAGGCGTTTAGGCGGATCGAAGGGTTTTCTTCCCTATCCCCATGCGGGGACAATGAAACGGGGACAATGTCCCCTCTAACTGGGACAAATCGGAACGATGGGTAGCAAATCCAGCAGCAGCAATACGAGCAAGACGCAGTCAAGCTCCAGTGAGATCACTCAGACCCTCGAGGGAACCGGGCAGGGAACTGTGTCCGGTGATCACAATGCGCAGACGGTAGGGACTGATACGGCGTTCAAAGGCGCCGATCTGTCCACCGTGAAGGCTGAGGGCGACGTTAGCCATTTGGGCGACCATTCCACCATCGGCGGGGACCTGACGAACCGAGATTACGATCTCGAGCTAACGGCCGAGGGCGGGTCCCGGATCACGTTCACGCAGACCGACCCGGGCGTGTCGGAGGCGATTTACTCGCTATCTACGGCGCTTGGCAAGTCGTCCGCTAAAGGCACGGAGCAGGTCGGTGATGCGCTCAAACGCCAGCAGATCGGCGACATATCCAAAGAAGTCATGTTTGGCCTAGGTGCCGCGCTCGTTGCTGTGGAGTTCCTGCGCAAATGAGATTGCTCAACATTACTATCCCCGCGTCGTCTAGCGTCAATCAGGACGTCCCTCCGTCGACTTTCTTCTATCTGGACAAGCTGTCTTCGGGTGGATCGCTGGACGTGCAACTCTATAGCGAGAGCGGCACCCTACTGGCCACGTTAGACAATCTGGAGACCGGGACCAGTTACAAGAGCGCGAACCTTGGCGAGCCATTCGTTACGATGCGTTTACGGAACAACTCCCAGGCGGCCAATACGTTGGCGGCGTATGTGGGACTGGACGAGGTCAAAACGTCAAAGACGAATTTGAGCGGCTCTGTTGCGACGGATTCGGCGGCGGCTGTTGAACTGTATAGCGATTCGGTTGATCTGACGACGTCGGCAACCAATCTGATCTCGTTGTTGCCGGCGGGTGCTGTTGTGTCCGACTGGTCCGTTCGGGTGGCCAAAGGTACGATGATCATCAGCGCCACGGCGACGGGCGATGGGATGGAATTCGGTTCGGGCAAAGGGATGGCCGGGTCTAATTCGTATCCGTTGTTTATGCGTTCGAAAAGCGGTGCGGCAACAGTAGAAATCATTGCGAGTTTCAAACGGTGACTTTCTCATTCATAGGTGCTGGCGGCGGGGGTGGAAGCGGCGCGATCGTTACCATGCGGTCAAAGAACTTCCGCAACGTAAACCCTTCAAGCTCAGAGTTTTTCCAAGTGTGGGATCCGAGTGATTCTACCCTGCCCGAGCCTGATTTTTGCCATATCATGGTCACTACCCGATTGCCTTACATGAACCACCTAACTGCTGATAGTAGTCCGGGTTGTTGCGGTGCGGCGTTCGGCTATAAAGTATTCACGAAAGGCAACGTCCCGCAAAAGCTCTATGCCTGGCGTGGCGGTGGTGGTCCGCCCTCGTTACCTTACACCTACTCGGACGATGCGTACTTTTCAGGTTTCAATGATTCACCTGTGCGAGGAGGGGGCTATGAGATTCCCTTGGCCGCGCTTCAATCCGCAATGGGAACATCGGATACTTACTTGGCGCCGGACGCGGAGAATCATTACCGGGGCGACTGGGACGTTGTATTCAACGGGGGCAATGGCGCCAAGCTAACGACATCGCCGTTCCCATTCGGCGGGCAAGGCGGCGCGGGGGCCAACGGGACGATCTTCGGCCCCGGTGGAAACGCGAATGACCAGTACGGCGGCGGTACTGGAGGGAATGCAACGAGTAGTGCGAGGGGACCTTCCGCCATTGTCATGCATGAAAAAGTGTTTGAGAACTGGTCTCCGATGTTCAAAACGTGGATTCAAGGCGATACTAGTAACCTCACAAATTCATGGCAGGGAGAGTCAGGCAAAGCAAAAATTGCTGTCCCTTCCGGTCGCTTCCTCTTGTCAGGTGGACCGACTAATATAGATACGGCGAATGTCATACTGCCAGAGCCGGCGATCCCTCCGGGTAGTAATACGATCAACGACGACGTTATGAATTTTGTGATATTGAGTGAGTATTTTTAAGGTTTCCCAACAGTTAACAACCAACAGTGAGAGATGAACAGTGAGTGATAAATACATCTATATGATTGCGGCCGGCGTGGTCGGATATTTTATTGGCAAAAAGGCTGCCAATGGCGATTCCTGGTATAGCGGCTGGTTTTAACTGAGACACTGAGCACCTGAGACGTGGATGATCGGCTAGTATTTGCGCTGGCCATTGCGGGAGCGGGTTTCGCTGCGTGGGCGTTCGTTCGTTATGTCAATAGTAACGATTCCACGCCGGGTGTTGAGACCTTTGCATATCGGCCATATGGGTCGCAAGGCGGGGCGATCCCGCTCCGGGCCGAGAAGACGGCCACGCCTGATGAGACGATCGCGCCTGATTACAGGATGATGGCCAGGAACGCGGCAGAGGTCCACTATGTGCCACCTGGCCTGTTCGAGAGGCTGATAGATCGCGAGAGCAGTTTCAACCCGTATGCGGTTGGTCCGACGGGCGACCTTGGGATAGCGCAGTTGAACCCGCGATTCCATCCGGAGGGTGTGGCGGCCGATCCACGTAAGGCGCTGGATTATGCGGCGAAGTATCTGAGATCGCTGTATGATCGGTTCGGTACCTGGGAACAGGCGGTGGCTGCCTACAATTGGGGGCCGACGAACCTGGCCAGGTATGGGATGTCGAATATACCGGAGGCAACTCGTCGGTATGTGCATGATATAGTTGGTGTGTAAGGAGAGTCATTATGAGTATTGGAAGAACTGCCAAGGGGCATATCAAGAAAGGGTATCGTCTCACTAGGGGTGGGAAGGTTGTGAAGGCATCTGGTTCACGTCGCCGTCGTCGTCGGAGTAGACGTTGATGCATGTCTACAACCCCTACTGCGACATGCTGCTCTGGCCGACGCCGGATCTGCCGACCATCTGTAAAGAGGCGAATCTGAGTAGCGTCACGATGGCGTTTCTGGTGGCCGATCCCGGGATGGAATCCCTGTGCTGGGGCGGCCAGCCGAGCTATCCGATTGATTGGATGAAGTCGCAGGCAGAGGCTCTGATGGCTGCTGGTCGGTTTTTCGATGTCTCGATAGGTGGTGCTACCGGTCGGGATATTGCGGCCGGTCTAGACGTTGACAGGACGTCTCAGGCCTATTTGGCTGTGATGAAGACCCTGGGTCCGGGAGTGATTGATTTCGATATCGAAGGGGCGGCTGTTGTTGATACAGACCAGCATCAGTGCAGATTGAATGCGTTAGCACTGGCTCGTCAGTCGTTTGGGTCCAAGTATCCGTATTCAGTGACGTTGGCAGTGATGCCGGATGGCCTGACGGCTGATGGGATGCGGTTGATCGAGATGTGCGAAGACTCGGAGGCGGGGATGCCGGACGAGGTTCGGGTCATGGCCATGGATTATGGCGCTTCGTTCGCCGATATGGGCGTGGACGCTATCAATGCCGCCGAGGCGGCGGCCAGGCAGATCGAGATGCCGGTGACGGTGATCCCGATGATCGGGCAGAATGATATCAAGGAAGAGATTTTTTCATTGGCCGATGCTCAGATGCTGGCGGATTATGCCGAGAATCATCCGGAGGTGGTTTCCGGGTTGTCGGCGTGGTCTTTGGGCCGGGATCGGGCGTGCAGGAAGATCTCGGATACTGGTGAAAGGATCAGCGGGCATAATGGCGTGATGGCGTCAGCGGTATGTTCGGGTGTGAATCAGGAGCCGTACGAGTTCAGCGGGATTTTGGGTAGTGTTGGCAATGGGCCGGATGATCCAGATGAGCCGTTTTAGGGATGGGAAGAGGTCCTCGAGGAGAGACCCCTGCCGATCGGCGGGGGTTTTTTCGTTTGGGTTGCACCGGGTACCGGGTACCGGGTACCGGGAACCAGGCGCATTGTCCCCGAATGGGGCCGGGGGCCTGGCGCACAAGGCCCTC
>JAKRWE010000176.1 GCA_024712425.1 Chromatiales bacterium | reverse complement strand
TCAAAGCTTTCTTGGGTACATTTTGTCACGGGCAAAACCTTGTTCGGATCCAGTATAACCAACTGAATTTGAACGAACTACACGGGTTTTGCCCTTTTTATTTGTGAAATATTCGGGTTAGATGACGTTACCCTGCATATCCCAGGAAGACGGGGTGGCGGGAAGCGCATGCCTTCCGGCACATACTGGCTCGCGATTATAGGGTGAAATGCTCGCCGAGGTAGACCGAGCGCACCTCCGGGTTGTCGAGTATGTCCGAGGGTTCGCCCTGGGCCAGGATGGCGCCTTGGTTCATGATGTAGGCGCGACCGCAGATGCCGAGGGTTTCCCTGACATTGTGGTCGGTGATCAGGATGCCGATGCCGGACTCCGAGAGCTGGGCGATGATGCGCTGGATGTCGACGACCGAGATCGGGTCCACGCCCGCGAAGGGTTCGTCGAGAAGGATGAAGCGGGGTTCGGCGGCCAGTGCCCGGGCGATCTCGAGGCGTCGGCGTTCGCCGCCCGAGAGGCTCTGCGCCAGGCTTTCGGCGAGGTGGTGGATGCCGAATTCCCGCAGCAGCTGTTCGCAACGGACCTGTCGCTGGCTGCTGTTCAGGTCTTTGCGCAGTTCCAGGATCGCCAGCACGTTGTCGGTGACGCTGAGGCGGCGGAATATCGAGGGCTCCTGCGCCAGGTAGCCGAGCCCGAGCCGCGCGCGGGCGTGCATGGGCAGGTCGGTCACGTCCCGCTCGCCTATGTGTACGGTACCGGCATCAGGCGCGATCAACCCGGCCAGCATGTAGAAGCAGGTGGTCTTGCCGGCGCCGTTGGGCCCGAGCAGGCCGACCGCCTCCCCGGCCTCGAGGTTCAGGGAGACACCGGCGACCACGTCGCGGCCACGGTAACGCTTGATCAGGCCCTGGGCCGAGAGCTGTGTCATTTTCCGGGCTGTATGGTGATCCGCACCCGTTTCCTGCGCTTGCCGTCCCTGCTCCGCGCGCCGGCCTTCACCTTGTGGTGTACCCGCTCATAGACGATACGTTCGCTCTTTATGGTGTTGCCGGCCCGGGTGAGGGAGGCATTGCCGGTGAGGACCAGCAGCTCGCTGTTGACCTCGTATTCGGCCCGCTTCGCGCGCGCCTTGATCAGCCCCCTGCCAGAGTCCTGCTGGAAACGCACCGAGCCCACGGCGATGACCCGGCTGGGCTTGCGCCCCTGCTGCCTGACCGTGACCTGGCTGGCCTGCAGGTGCATGCTGCCCTGTTTCAGATCGACATCGCCCTTGTAGACCGATTCGCCTTTGGCCTGGTCGATATCGACACTGTCCGCCATCAGCTCGACGGGCTGGTCCTTGTCCTTGGCCAGTGCCAGGGCCTGGCCGGTGATGGTGAGCAAAAGAACGGAAATCAGCAGGTTAAGGCGGCGCATAGTAACCCATCACGTCGGCGAGAAACTTGATTCGGGCCGGAACGCGGAACCATGCCTGCATCCCGACGGCATCGATCCGGTCCTTCCAGCTGCGTACCCTAACCTTTTCATCGGTTTCCGCATAGTCCTGGCGGGGCTGTATGCGCAGGTCGCGGGTGTCGATGCGCAGTGGCCGGTTGTCGCTTCCCTGCGCCCGGTTGATGTGCGTTTCGCCGTTGAGCAGGATCAGCGAGCCGTCGGATGAGACCCAGCCGGTCTCCGCTTCGACCACCCAGGGCGGGCCGCTGCCCTGGTGGAGGGTCAGTTTTGGCTGCGTCAGCTCGGTGGTGTCGTCGTCCGGGAAGTGCTTCAGTTCCCGGGCCTCCAGGGTGCGTGCCGGCTGCCCGTCCCGGGTCATCGTGGTGGCGTGGACGCCGCGCAGGTAGTAGTCCACTTCGCGGGGCGCCTCGCGGGACACGGGCGCCAGCCGCTCCGGCGCCCTGTCGCTGGCCAGCCACCAGCTGCCTCCGGCGAGGAAGATGATCGCGACCCATACAAAGAGCGGATGCTGCATGTCCCGGCGCGGTTCAGTTCAGGTAGCGCTGGAGAGCGGCCTGCAGGGTGCCCTGTGCATCCATCAGCAGTTCGCACACCTCACGCGCCGCGCCGCGCCCGCCGGCATGGTGGGTGGTCCAGTGGGCGTGCTGGCGGACCAGTGCGTGCCCGTCCGCGACGCAGATCGCCAGGCCGACCCGGGTCATGACCGGCAGATCCACGATGTCGTCTCCGACATAGGCGATCTGGCTGTCGTCCAGGCCGAGTTGCTGTTTCAGCGCCTCGTAGGTCCCGGCCTTGTCCTCTATGCCCTGGAAGACGTGTGCGATACCCAGGCTCTGCATGCGGATGCGCACCACCTCCGAGGTCCTGCCGGTGATGATGGCGATCGGTATGCCGGCGGCCTGCAGCATCTTCATGCCGTGTCCGTCCTTGGAGTTGAAGGCCTTGTATTCCTGGCCGTCGTCGCCCAGGAACAGGCTGCCGTCGGTCAGCACCCCGTCCACGTCGAAGATGACCAGGCGGATGGCGCGCGCCTTTTGTTGGATGTCCTGCATGATCCTTACCTCCTACACCACGCCCGCGCGCAGCAGATCGTGCATGTTCAGGGCGCCGCACAGTTGCCCCTGTTCATCGATCACCAGCAGGGCGTTGATCTTTTTCTCGTCCATCAGTTTGAGCGCCTCGGCGGCCAGGTGGTCGCGCGCGATGCGCACCCCGCCCGGGGTCATGACGTCGCGCACCAGCGCCTCGTGCAGGTCCTCCCGGGCATCGAAACAGCGGCGCAGGTCGCCGTCGGTGAATACCCCGCTGAGCTGGCCGTCCGCGTCGAGCACGGCGGTCATGCCCAGGCCCTTGGCGCTCATCTCCATCAGCGCATCCTGCAGGCGGTCGTTCTCGCGCACCACCGGCAGGCGCTCGCCGGAGTGCATCAGGTCCTGTACCCGCAGCAGCAGGCGCTTGCCCAAGCTGCCGCCGGGGTGGGACAGGGCGAAGTCCTCCGGGGTGAATCCCCTGGCCTCGAGCAGGGCGATGGCCAGCGCATCACCCATGACCAGTGCCGCCGTGGTGCTCGCGGTCGGGGCCAGGTCGAGCGGGCAGGCCTCTTTCTCGACGCCGACGTCGAGGTGTACCCGGGCCTCCCGGGCCAGGGTCGAGGCGGCATTGCCGGTCAGCGCGATGAGCGGTGTGTTCATGCGCTTGAGCAGCGGCAGGATGGTGAGCACCTCGCTGGTCTCGCCCGAGTTGGAGAGCGCTAGCACCACATCGCCCGGGGTGATCATGCCGAGATCGCCGTGACTGGCCTCGCCGGGGTGGACGAAGAAGGCCGGGGTGCCAGTACTGGCCAGGGTCGCGGCGATCTTGCTGCCGATGTGGCCGGACTTGCCCATGCCGGTCACCACCACCCGGCCCTCGCAATGCATCATGACACGGCAGGCCTCGGCGAAGGCCTCATCGATGCGTTCCCGCAGGGCCGCCACGGCAGCGGTCTCGGTATCGATCACCGCCTGTCCGATCTCGATCATTCGTTTCTGGTCGTTGACCATATTCAAACTCCGGGCAGGGTCGGTTGGGCGTCGACGTAGAGCCAGCCTTGGTAGGCCAGGAAGCAGGCCAGCAGGATCAGACCTCCGACACGGTTGATGCGGCCGTTCCCTTTCCGTCCCCAGGCCATGAACAGTAACGCTACGGTCAGCGCGAGCATCAACGGCAGGTCGCGGGAAAGCACGGTTGGATCGACCCCTGTGGGTGCCAGCAGACCGGGTACCGACAGCACCGCCAGCATGTTGTAGATATTGGAGCCGATGACATTGCCGACTGCAATGTCATCCTCTCCCTTCAGTGTGCTCACCACGCTGGCGGCCAGTTCCGGCAGGCTGGTGCCGATGGCCACGATGGTAAGGCCGATGACCAGGTCGCTGACACCGAACAGGGTGGCCACGCTCACCGCCCCCCATACCAGCATGCGCGAGGCGAGCAGCAGCAGAGCCAGTCCCGCAATGAACCACAGGCTGGCGGTGGAGGTGCTCATGTCGCTGGGGATCTCCTCCTCGAACTCCTTTTTCAGGGGGTCGCTGGCGGCGCGTTGCCTGCCGATGCGCACCATGAGGAAGAGGGTGGCGACCAACCCTGCCAGCATGACGAGGCTGTCGAAACGGTCCAGTGAGCCGTCCAGCAGGAGCAGGTAGACCCCAAAGCAGACCAGCAGCAGCAGGGGGTATTCGCGACGCAGCACGTCCGATTGTACCGTCAGGGGGGCGGCCAGTGCGCTGACGCCCAGGATCAGGCCGATATTGGCGATGTTCGACCCCACCGCATTGCCGATCGCGAGGCCCGGGTTTCCCTGCAGGGCGGCCATGCCGGAGACCAGTATCTCCGGTGCCGAGGTGCCAAAGCCGACCACGGTCAGGCCGATCAGCAGGGGAGCAACGCCCAGGTTGCGGGCCAGTGCGGCGGCGCCCAGGACAAAACGGTCCGCGCCCCAGATGAGGAGAGCGAAACCCAGAACTATCGCGCCAGTTACCAGCAGCATCTATGTCATTGCCTCAGGGATGAGTCGGGGTCCGCATTTTGCTTGATGCCCAGGGGCCCCGTCATCTAGGTTCGCAACTTAACTGAAAAGTGAGGCGGGTTGTCTGTTCGGAAAACTTCGGCGGCAGGGATGCCGTCGTAGAGCCTACATGGATGTATTCACGGCGTTTTTCCGAGCAGACAACCCGCCTCACCCGAGTTAGATGACGTTACCCCGGGGTCAGACACCATGTCTAGCCCGAATATTTCACAAATAAAAAGGGCAAAACCCGTGTAGTTCGTTAAAATTCAGTTGGTTACACTGGATCCGAACAAGGTTTTGCCCGTGACAAAATGTACCCAAGAAAGCTTTG
>JAKRWE010000175.1 GCA_024712425.1 Chromatiales bacterium | reverse complement strand
TCTTCATGCTGGGAGGTGAGAGCTATCGACTGAAGCACAAACGCGAGAGCTGATTTTTTGTCGCCCCGGGTGGGTCAATTTTATTGGCCGAAAGGGGGTCAAAATTATTGGCCATTGACATGTCTGAACGCTCACCTCGAGCGTCTCGGCGATCTCCGCCTCCAAGGCGCCCCGCAGTATCTCGCTATCCCAGTCCGGACTGTCGTAGCGGCGACATAGCGTCAGAAAGACCTCATCGAAACCGATCCCGCTGGAGGAACATTGCTCGTTCCAGATCGCGCCTGCGGCTCGCTCCAGCCTCCGGATCGTTTCCACCTGCGGACGCCCCAGTCCCTGTTCGAATGCCAGCGGGATTACCGGCAACAACCGCTGCACCGCATATTCCATCTGCGAGATACGGGCAAAGGTGATGCGATAGCCCCTGCGGCGCAACTCTTTCGCCAATCGCCTCTGCGATATCTCCTCGAGATCCAATTCTTCGGTGAGCAGTTCCCGGGCAGCGAGGACAGCGCGCGCCTTGTCGATAAAGGTGAGGCTTCCGCGCAGCTCGTTTTCCCGCAAGTGTGCCAACAGGACATCCGACTCCCGGCTCCAGGGCCTGATCAGGCACGGTACCTGGGCATAACGGGGGTCGCTGGTCTCTGCAAACAATTCTTTCAGGATGATCAGACGAGTATTGCCGCCCGAGCGCACGATATAGTCTGTGGTGTTGGGCCGTTGGGTGATCACCAATGGCTGGTCCAGACCGGTACTGCGGATCGAATCCTTGATCCGGTCGAACTCCGGGTTTTTGCCATGGCGGGGATTACGACTGTAAGGCCGAATCAACTCGATCGGCACCATCGTCGATGTCGAATCACTCTGGTAGGCATCCTGGGTATTGTCTTGGCGCGCATTTCCCCCCATGACCCCTACCCCGGATACTCTATCGTTCTACAGTCGAGGCACGTTTTTGCGTAGCGGCCCTTGGCCGTTACCTTCAGTGCATTACCACACGCCCGGCAACGATAACGATAATAGAGTTCACAACCGGGACAGGCATGACCGAGATGGTCCACTGGCGCCAGGTATGCAGCCCGACAATACTGACAACGGTATTCCTGCCAGATGCCCATTTGGACAAGATTGGGAACCAGGCACACACGTGTCAGATCGAGCAGGGGTTCATTGACGATAGCGAGGTAACCCTCATATACCTCGATGAACACACGAGCAGTATCGCGTTTCTCCGGAGCCAGTTTCTTATACAGCCCCCAAGCCACCGACGCGTCCAACAGACGATGCCTGTCTTTCAGATACCCGACATCACTGAAAGGCGTCTGTCCAGAGGGCGAGGGTCGCCCCATGAGCTGACAGTAGAGGCGATTGACCTTCGCTTTGGGCACCCCTGTCAACTGCTGCGCAAGGCCGTCGCGAGCGCCCAATTCGATCAGGCGCGTAGCCTCGATGATCCTTTCCGCCTGTAGATAGAGATCGGATCGCATTCGCGGATCACCGGTTTTGTCGAAGGCTTGCCGTGCATTGAACATGTCGTGATTGTGACCAGGCATCATGAGTCTCCTGTCTCAAGGGTCGACCACGACAGCCAGATTGGCATGTTCCAGTATGGCCTCCACCTCGCCCTGACGGGCTTCTTTCAGTCCCGTAAAAAGGCGTGCCCACCAGCCCGCATCACCACGAACCGTCAACAGTGGCCCTTTGAACCTGGCGATCTGTGACAAGCCTTCCGCTGTCAGGGAAGCCATCAGTTGGACCAGTTCAACAGGTAGTCCCAGAACAGCAACCGCAAGCTCCGGGCTGTTTCGGGCAATATCACGGACCTGAAGCAGGTACTGCAGATTGAGACTGGAGAAATCGATTTCCATATCCTGTTCCTTTTCTTGTGTGTTCTTTGTTGTCTTTCGGACTACCACCTGAATCAGCTGGAAGCCCCCTTGGTCTTGTTGCATCCATCGACTTGTGAGTGCGCCGACAGATGTTTCGGCGTTGTATCCGCCCCCACCGCCTCGACCTCACCCTGGCTTCGGTCGATGAGTTCTGCCACTCGACGGGCCTCGAAGAAGATGCGCCGGCCGACCCGCCGCCGTGTGTGCGCAAGTGCACAGGTGAATGGCTCTCTTTTTCTATGCATGGCCATCCGCAGCCCATCGGGGGTGCTGTGTAATACCTCGGCCAGGTGTTTCAGGGTCAACAGCGGCCCGTAGTTACTCAAAAGATACTGATGCGTTGCGGTGATGGGATCGCCCATGGACTGTTCTCCTTAGTGTCCTTTCTTGCCTTCCATGTTAGTGATTGCAGCGACAATAAATAATGGCGATAGCACGCCTCCCGCCTGGCGCTTTCCGGCCATTCATTTACGGCCTGCGCAGGTGCAGTGAGGCTTATTCGCGATGCTTTTTGATCCAATCCTCTGTGGGGGCAGGTCTGCCGGACATCGTCCATACCTGCCTGCCCCCCCTGGATGAAGATCACGGGTGAGCGTGAGTGCTCGGCTCGGGTAATATCGGCCGCTGCGGTCTATCCGGACAGATCTTCATCCTGTCTTTTCCGAATGCGCTCCAGTACCGCCTCCGCCGACCCCGGTGGGGTCCCGGATTCCAAGGCCGCGAGACGCCGATCCAGTTGCCGGTCGGAAAGATCGTTTTCGATCGACTCGGCCGCCGCCATCCTGTCGGCGAACGCCTGCTGGCGCGCCTTGATGCGCTGCAGCGATGTCTGCATGCCCCCGAGCCGGACATCGATCGTGTCGGAACGCCTCGATAGCTTCTCGCTGGCAGACTGGACGCTGGCAGTCGCCTGGACCATACGCAGTTCCCTGCGATAGGCCTGCACATCGCGGGTGACCGTCTGCAGCCCCTGCTTGAGACGGCCCACGCGGGCCTCCAGTCGTTGCTGCTTCTCCCGCTGGTCTGCGAGCAGTGGCTCATTGTCGGCAATCCACTGCGCCGCCTCCCGGGCCAGGCCCTCCTCGCCCCTGTCCAGCGCCATAGCGGCCTGTCGGGTCTTCCTCTCGATGGCTGATTCGAGCGCATCCCCCTCCCGCTGCAGTCGTATCCGCTCGGCGGATACGCGGCACAGGTCCTGTTTGGCTCGTGCGATGGCGGTCTCGCATTCGTGTATCTCCTGCGCCAGGATGCGCAGCCCATTGGCGTCGACGGCCGACTCCAATACCTCGCGGGTACCGCCGCGTACCGCCGCGTACCGCCGTGGCCAGTTTCTGTATCAATCCCATGATGGTGCTCCCTTATTCCGTGAATTCGCTGATGATCTTGCTGGCCTTGGCCTCGCTGATCCTGTTCAGCAGGCGTTGGCTTTCATGCTCGTCACGTGCCGTCTTGACCATGGTGATAGTGGCGCTGACCATGAACAGCGCGCTCAAGGCGAAATAGCCCTGCTCCACCAGGGTGGCGGGCATAAAGAGGATGCCTGCGGCCATGCTGGCCAATGATATGACAAAGGCTGCCTTTACAAAAAACAGCCAGGATGTGGAATGACTCTGAATGTCGTTTTCGTGCATTGTCTCTTCTCCCTGAAGGACGGTTGATCGGCCGGGCCGGATGCCCGGACTCGGGAGGGAGTATCGACAAGGCAGCGAATTACGCAACTCAAACAATTAAAGTCGTGCAGATTGCTACTGATCGCATCATATATCAGTACTTTTGTCGGTTTTTCGATAGCGATTGAATAGGCCATAACGCCAGCGGCGCATCGCCAGGACCACGGTGGTGCCCCAACGCTCCTCGAAAGGGAGCCCGGCATCGTCGTCATTCAACTCATCGAATTCCCGGACCAGGTGTTCCATCTTGCGTTGGAAGACCGCGTTGGAACTGGCAGCCAGCATTCCGTTGATGACAATCAGCCGTTCCTGCTCCTGGTCGAAGCGGGAGTTGAAAAAGTCCGACTGCAGTTTCTGCAGAAAGAACTGCTGTATAGGGCTGTTCTCATGCCACTGGAAGTTGGGTGCCACCCGCAGCTTCACCCGGTTCCTGGGAAGCAGTTCGATCATCTCGAGCCGGTCCAGCCTGACTAGGTGTTTGATGCAACGCGGCTCGGGGATATCCAGATCCTCCAGCATCTGCTCCAGCGTCCAGCGGTTGAGTACGCAGACCGTGATCAGCAACAGTTCCGGATCCCCGACAAGTTCCTGCTCCTGTTGCAACGTCAGCCTCGAGATCGCCCCGGTACCGCTTTCATTCATTTGCTGCACCAGGTCAGAGATCTCGATATCCATCATCTGGCACACCTGGTCCAGCCGCTGCAGGGAGAAACTCTTCTGGTAGAAGAGACGCTTGACGCTGGCCTCCGACAACCCCAGGTGAAGACCGACATCCACGTAGGTCTTGCCATGGGCCTTGAGTGCCTGCTTCAGGGCCTCGATCAGTTGATTCGTTTGTGCCATGGGACAACCTCACAGTGAATATCGCGCCGGCCAGGCCCCCGGGATTTGCCAGTCCCTAAGCTCAGGCAAACTAAGGCGAGCCATACCAAAGCCTCACTCAGCGGGTCTCTGGACGGTCAGCCCGCAAGGCGCGGCGACGCCGGCAGGGCACTTCCCTGTCAAATCGCCGCAACGCAGCGGATGGCAGTCCAGAGCCCGCCTGCAAGGAGCCGGCCAGGCGTTCCAGTTCCCCTTGGCAAGGGCCGAGCCATTGCCCGCGGGGCGCGCCTTGCCCCGAAACGCCTGGCAGGCTCTGAATGTGGCTTTGGTATGGCTCGCCTTAACAGGCTGTTGAAATTCGCCGCCTGAAGTGGAAGATACCGGTAAGGAAGGAAGAAGGACGAGCAGTACGATGCGTGGCCCGGATATTCAACAAGATGCCCTGTTCAGCACGGTCAG
>JAKRWE010000174.1 GCA_024712425.1 Chromatiales bacterium | reverse complement strand
TGATTGATCATACGGCGTACAGCGCCGGCCGAGCGGCGAAGAACCTGAGTCCTGCCTTGTTGATCGGTTCTGTTGGTTTTCTAATATTGGCGTGGAAGAAATGAGCGCAGACCCTACGAAATTGCCTGATCTGAAATTGGCCAGTGCCGCCCAAAGCGGCGCCGGACAGTCGGCGCAGCAGGATATACGTTCTGAGGCGGCCGGTGATATCAACACCGGTGTGAGCGCCGGTGCTAACGTGTGGCTGCTGGGGGCAGCGCTAGCCGTGCTGGCCTACGTCGTCTACAAGCGGATGGGATGATGCCCGGGATCCCAGCCATTGATTCACTTGGTATCAACAGCGCGGCCGGGAGCGGCGCGCATCAGCGCGTCCAGCAGGCCATTCGGGATCGGCTGGCTGGCAAGATCAATAGCGGTGTATCTGGGATTGACGTTGCGCTGTTGGCCGTGATTGGAGCGATTGTATGGCTAGTCAGTACCCGCTAGCCCCCATGGTAGGGGACAATGTTCCCGATAACGGGGAACCAGGCGTCTTTGACATGCAGGTCATCACCGACCCGGATCAGGAATTGCTCGATACCCTGCATCCGGATGTCTCGCCTGATATGCCGGTGTATATAGAGATATCTCTGGATGGTGTTTCCCGCGGGAAGATGGCATTGAGCTTGATAACGAACAATGGCCTGAATCTGGTGGCCATTCTGGGAATGATCGGGACGCCCGGGTTCGTTGATATCGCCGTTCGGGCCACCGTTGTAATGGCGCAACGGTTAGGGTTCGATGGGGCCGTGGCCGAGGCGATGACCCCGGCGCACGATCGGCTGTATAGGCGGGCGTTTAGGCGGATCGAAGGGTTTTCCCCTAAAACGGGGACCATGTCCCCGGTAACGGTGAAAGGGCAGTACGATGGGTAGCAAATCGAGTTCAAGCAACACGAGCAAGACGCAGTCTACCTCGTCGGAAATAACTCAGACACTCGAGGGAACCGGGCAGGGGACCGTTTCCGGTGATCATAACGCCCAGACGGTAGGGACTGATACGGCGTTCAAAGGCGCCGATCTGTCCACCGTGAAAGCCGAAGGTGATGTCAGCCACCTGGGTGATCATTCCACCATCGGAGGGGACCTGACGAACCGGGATTATGATCTCGAGCTTACGGCCGAGGGAGGCAGCCAGATCACGTTCACGCAGACCGACCCGGGCGTGTCGGAGGCCATATATTCGCTCTCTACGGCGCTTGGCAAGTCCAGCGCGAAAGGTACGGAGCAGGTCGGTGATGCCCTCAAACGCCAGCAGATCGGCGACATATCGAAAGAAATGCTGTTCGGTCTCGGTGCGGCCCTGATCGCCGTGGAGTTTATGCGCAAATGAGATTGCTCAACATTACCATCCCCGCGTCGTCTAGCGTCAATCAGGACGTCCCGCCGTCTACTTTCTTCTATCTGGACAAGCTGTCTTCGGGCGGATCGCTGGACGTGCAACTCTATAGCCAGAGCGGCACCCTGCTGGCCACGTTAGACAATCTGGAGACCGGGACCAGCTACAAATCAGCGAATTTGGGCGAGCCGTTCGTGACGATGCGTTTGCAGAACAATTCCCCGGCGGCCAACACGTTGGCGGCGTATGTTGGCCTTGACGAGGTAAAGACGTCAAAGACGAATTTGAGCGGCTCTGTTGCGACGGATTCGGCGGCAGCGGCTGAACTGTATAGTGGCGAGGTGGATTTGACGACGACGGCGACCAATATGATCTCGTTGTTGCCATCGGGTGCTGTTGTTTCGGACTGGTCCGTTCGGGTGTCCAAAGGTACGGTGATCATCAGTGCTACCGCTGCCGGCACCGGGATGGAATTCGGTTCCGGTAAGGGAATGGCGGGTAGCAATTCGTATCCGTTGTATCTTCGTTCGAAGAGCGGGGCTTCCAAGGTTCAGATTTTGGCGAGCTTTAAGCGATGACGTTCTCATTCCTAGGCGGTGGCGGCGGGTCCGGTAGCGGTGTTGCTATTTGGCAGTACCTGACGAAGACGTTCAACAATATCCCTCCGGATGCGAACGAATTCATCGAGATATGGGACCCGAACGATCCGCTATTGCCGGAGCCAGCGAGTGCTCACGTGTTGGTATACTCCAAACACATGTGGATGAACAAAGCAACGACGAACGAACATGAGAATTACCCGCCTGCTTGCGGGTCTTCGTTCGGGTATAAGCACTATTCGCAGGGCGAGATACCTCAAAAAGTGTATGCGTGGAAAGGCAACTCGATGGCTGCATACCCGTACAACTACGCCTCCGGTAGATCGTATTGCGGATTCAATACCGAACCGTCCTTTACCTCGGGATCGCCCATGATGATTCCAAATTGCGGGGCGCAGGGCTACTTCTTCAAGACCGATTCCATCGCACCTGATGCGGAGGCCCATTACATTGGTGACTGGACCAAAGTCTTCAATGGCGGGAATGGGCATTGGTGGGATCGCGCCGTTTTCCCCTTTGCTCCGACCAATGACGGGGCGGCTTCCAGCGGCTCGTTTTTCGGGCGTGGATATGATGGCAAACATTTCCCGGGCGGATCGGGTGGTCCGGGTACCGATACGGCCCGTGGACCGACTGCGACGAAAATCGCGGATGGCCTGTTAGACGAGTTTGGACTACTCAAGCTGTTTGTCAAAGGCAAAGCCGCTGACAACAATCATGGTGACAATGGCGATTATCAGGTGGTTCTACCGCCCGATCTGTTCCTGTTCGGGCAGCTGCCATTCCAGTATGATGCGTCGTTGCTGCACCTACCAGTGAGTAACCCGCCGTCCGCCAGACAATTGGCGCCAACACCGACGATGGTGTTTGCGGTGATTTTAGAGTTCAAACAGTGAGGATTGAATAGTGAGTGATAAATACATCTATATGATTGCGGCCGGTGTTGTCGGCTATTTCATCGGCAAGAAAGCTGCAGCTGGCGATTCCTGGTATAGCGGCTGGTTTTAACTGATCCCCATGACGGGGACAATGGCACTGAGCACCTGAGCCGTGGACGATCGGCTAGCATTTGCGTTAGCGATTTCGGCCAGCGGTTTCGCTGCATGGGCGTTCGTTCGCTATGTCAATAGTGGAGACGCTACATCAGGTGTTGAGACCTGGTCATATCGGCCGTATGGCTCGCAGGGAGGGGCGATTCCGCTTCCGCCTGAGAAGACGGCCACGCCTGATGAGACGAGAACGCCTGATTACAGGATGATGGCCAGGAATGCGGCACAGGTTCACTATGTGCCACCTGGCTTGTTCGAACGGCTGATAGAGCGCGAGAGCAGTTTCAACCCCTATGCGGTGGGACCAACGGGAGACCTTGGGATAGCGCAATTGAACCCTCGGTTCCATCCAGAGGGCGTGGCGGCTGATCCTAGGAAGGCGTTAGACTATGCGGCGAAGTATCTGCGATCGCTGTATGATCGGTTCGGTACCTGGGAACAGGCGGTGGCCGCCTACAATTGGGGGCCGACGAATCTGGCAAGGTATGGGATGTCGAATATACCGGAGGCGACTCGTAGGTATGTGCATGATATAACAGGGGTGTGAGGAGGATCAGATGAATAAGATTGATGTGTTGAAGATTGCGCTTGATCTGGCGAGTGTTTTGTCAGATGGGGGCGAGGAGATCAACGAGGTTCTGGAATCGGATACCACGAAAAGGCTGGTTGAGGATGTGGAGCGACTCATTGCCGATCTGAAGGGGGCGAAGAAATGAGTGTAGGAAGAACTGCCAAGGGGCATATCAAGAAAGGGTATCGGTTGACTAGGGGTGGGAAGGTTGTGAAGGCGTCCCGATCCCGTTCCCGGAAGCGCCGTCGGAGCCGCTGATGCATGTGTATAACCCATACTGCGACATGCTGCTTTGGCCGACGCCGAAGCTGCCAGAGATCTGTAAAGCAGCGAATCTCGATAGTGTCACTATGGCGTTTCTTGTGGCCGATCCCTATATGGAAACCCTGTGTTGGGGCGGACAGACGTCCTATCCGATTGATTGGATGAAAGCGCAGGGAGAGGCTCTCAGGGCCGCTGGACGCAGTTTCGATGTGTCAATAGGTGGTGCTACCGGCCGGGACATTGCGGCTAGTCTAGACGTTGACAGGACGTCTCAGGCCTATTTGGCTGTTATGAAGACTCTGGAGCCGACGACGATTGATTTCGATATCGAAGGGGCAGCTGCTGCTGATACAGATCAGCATCAGCGCAGATTGGATGCGTTAGCAATGGCTCGTCAGTCGTTTGGGTCCAAGTATCCGTATTCGGTGACGTTGGCTGTGATGCCGGATGGCCTGACGGCGGATGGGATGCGGTTGATCGAGATGTGTAAAGACTCGGAGGCGGGGATGCCGGACGAGGTTCGGATCATGGCCATGGATTATGGCAGTTCGTTCGCCGATATGGGCGTGGATGCTATCAATGCCGCCGAGGCGGCGGCCAAGCAGATCGGGATGCCGGTGACGGTTGTGCCGATGATCGGGCAGAATGATATCAAGGAAGAGATTTTTTCATTGGCGGATGCGCAAATGTTGGCGGATTATGCCGAGAATCATCCAGAGGTGGTTGCCGGGTTGTCGGCGTGGTCGTTGGGCCGGGATCGGGAGTGCGGTGTTACTACCTACCACGGAGAGAATCTGTCTCATGATGGGGTGCGGGCGTCTCCGACATGCTCCGGGGTGAAGCAAGAGCCGTATGAGTTCAGCGGGATTTTGGGTAGTGTTGGCTGATTGGTAACCCTGAGACCAAGACCCCTGCCGATCGGCGGGGGTTTTTCGTTATGGGGACTTTGTCCCCGCATGGGGATTCGGTGAAATTTCACAGGGTGCCGGGGACCGGGTGCCGGGTGCCGGGTGCCGGGGA